>NZ_JBIUUS010000022.1:0-154493 GCF_044742585.1 Kitasatospora sp. NPDC087861 | reverse complement strand
GCTGGCCGGATACGGCGCCGAGGCGATGCGTAAGGCTCTCACGGTCCAAATGGCAAACATCCCAAAGCAGTTGCGACGATCACTGACCTGGGACCGGGGGAAGGAGCTCGCCCAGCACGCCCAGCTGAAGGCCGACACCGGCATGGCCGTCTACTTCGCCGACCCGCACAGCCCCTGGCAGCGCGGCACGAACGAGAACACGAACGGGCTGCTGCGGCAATACTTCCCGAAGGGCACAGACCTTGCCCGCTGGACCGCTCGCGACCTCGCAGCCATCGCTGGGGCACTCAACACCCGGCCGCGGAAGACACTCGGCTGGAGGACTCCCGCAGAGGCACTCGACGATCAGCTACTCTCGCCCCAAGCCAGCGGTGTTGCAACGACCCCTTGAACCCGGTTTGACAGCCGTGGTCGCTGTGATGAATCAGCTGGCCCGGCTCCACCGGGCGGCCGTGGAGGGCGTACTCCAGCGCCGTGAGGACCAGGTCGGCGTCCGCTCGCTCGGAGGTGTGCCAGCCCACGATCCGGCGGGAGAACGCGTCGCGGATCGTGGCCGGCCACCACGGTCCCTCATCGGTTGGGACCAGCGAGATGTCCGCGACCCAGAGCCGGTTGGGTGCGGTCGCGGTGAAGTCGCGCTGGACCAGGTCCGGGGCGAGGTCTGCCGCCGGGTCGCGGCGGGTGAAGGAGCGGGGCCGGCGCGGGCTGACGCCCTGAAGTCCGGCCTCGCGCATCAGGCGCTCGACCCTTTTACGGCCGACGTGCACACCCTCGCGCCGCAGGACGGCGTGGACGCGCGGGGAGCCGTAGGTGGCATCCGAGTCCGAGTGGACGCGGCGGATCTGCTCGGTCAGTTCGGTGTCCTGGCGCTTGCGCTCGCACGGCGCGTGGACGTCGCGGCGCCAGCGGTAGTAGGTGGAGGCGGGGATGTGCAGTTCCCGGAGGACGGGCTCGGCCCCGAAGCGGTCCTGGTGCTCGTCGATGAGCTTCAGTACCGTCGCCGGGTCGGGTCGAGCTCCTGGGCGAAAAAAGCCGAGGCGGCCTTGAGGATCTCGCAGGACCGGCGGAGTTCGGCGTTCTCCTTGCGCAGAGCGGCCAGTTCCTCCTTCTCGGCTGTGGTCAGCCGGTCGTCGCGCTCGCCGCGGTCGGTCTCGTCCTGGCGGATCCAGTTGCGCAGGGCCTCGTGGTGCACGCCCAGGTCCCGGGCCATCTGCCGGATCACCGGCTTCGGGTCGGCGGCCCGGTACGCGGCAACGGCTCGCTGCCGCAACTCGGGCGGATACTTCATCGGTGCAGCCATGGCAGAGGCTCCCTTCTCACGACCCATCAGGTCATGTCCGGCAACCTTCCGCACCTCGGGGGAACCTCAGATCCCGCTTTCGGGCAAGCACGAAACCGCAATATTGATCACGACATCACACAGGCCCTAGAGCTAATGGCAGTGCTCCGGCCTTCAGGCCGGGGGTGGAGCGATTCTGAGTGATGCTCTGATCCGCCCGGCCCGGCTCGTCCTTCCTCGCCCTGCTGGGCGGCAGGGCACGGAAGGAACCGCTGACGAACGACCCTGCGACGCCCTAGGCTTCGGCCATGCTGTCTGTGGTGGTGGCCCCCTGGGCGGGCGAGGCGGAGCCGGTGTTCGTGCGGGAGCCGGACGAGCTGCACGATGCGGCGAGCACGATGAAGGTGGCGGTGCTGGCGGCGCTGTACCGCAGCGGGGTGGAGCTGGACGCCGAGGTGCCGGTGGTGAACCGCTTCGCGTCGGTCGTGGGCGGGGAGTTCGGCAACGACCCGGCGTGGGACAGCGATCCGCTGCCCTGGGAGCTGGTCGGCACGGCGGCGCCGCTGCGGCTGCTGGCCGAGCGGATGATCACGCACTCCTCCAACCTGGCCACCAACCTGTGCCTGGCGCAGATCGACCGGGCGACGGTGGCCGAGGCATGGCTGCGGGCCGGGGCGACGCGCAGCGCGAGCCCGCGCGGGATCGAGGACTACGCGGCGCGCGACGCGGGCGTCCACAACCGGGTGAGCGCGCGGGATCTGGTGCGGCTGCTGCACTCCCTGGGCGGGGAGCCGGAGTTGCTGGCGCTGCTGGAGCGCAACGCGTTCCGGGTGGACCTGGCGGCGGGGCTGCCGCCGGGCACCCGGATCGCCTTCAAGAACGGCTGGGTGCCGGGCGCCCGGCACAGTGTGGGCCTGGTGCACCCGGAGGACTGCCCGCCGTACCTGATCGCCGTCTGCTACACCGGCCCGCTGGCCTCGGGCGAGGACCGTACGGACCCGGCGGCCCGGCTGCTGGCCCGGGTCTCGGCGGCGGTGTGGGAGCGTCGCGGTCAGATCAGCGGCGAGATCGGCGGCGAGATCGGCTGAGCGCCCGAAGGCTCGCCGTACCGGCCTCCTGACGGCAGCCGCCCCCGGCCCGCCCGTACCCCGCCTGGCACGAAGGTGACGGATCGGAGCCGTCGACCCCGCGCGCACCGGCTGGCAGGGTCGGAAGCAGGCCGTTGACCGGGGGGAACGCAGAAGTCCGATCGGCGAGACCCTAGTACGGCTGGACCAGGACGTGGGCGGCGCCGGGGATGCCGACCTTGAGCAGCTCGTCCTCCTCCGGGGTGGTGGGCGTGCCGGTCTCCTGCTTGAGGACGGCCCGGGAGAGGGCTTGGACCCACAGGGCGCGGGGGCGGCGGCGCTCCTCCCAGGCGGCGAGCGCGGCGGGGACGGTGTCGGCGGCGTCCAGGCTCAGGGCGAGGACGAGCGCGTCCTCGACGGCCATCGCGGCGCCCTGGGCGAGGTGCGGGGTGGAGGCGTGGGCGGCGTCGCCGGCGAGCGCGATCCGGCCGACGTGCCAGGGCTCCTCGACGCTCACCTGGGATATCCGCGAGTAGACCACCGCGGCCGGGTCGGTGACCTGGGCGAGGGCCTCGGCGATCGGGCCGCCGAAGCCGGCCAGGCGTTCGGCGAGCTGCTCGTGGGCGTGCTCGGGGTCGGGCCGGAAGTCCTCGGCCTCGGCGAACACCGAGCCCAGGTACATCAGGTCGTCGCTGATCGGGGTGAGCAGCGCCTTGGCCTGGAGGTTGCCGGTGGACATCACCACGCCCCGGACCTCGGGCGAACGCGGCAGCGTGACGCGCCAGTTGGCGAAGCCGGTGTACTCGGGCGGGTACTTCTCGCCGTAGCGGCGCTTGCGCAGCGGCGAGCCGATGCCGTCGAAGCCGACGACGAGGTCGTAGCGGCCGCCGTGCCCGTCGGTGAGCGCGGCGTCGACGCCGTCGGCGTCCTCGGCGAGTTCGGCGATGGTGGTGCCGAAGCGCAGGTTCGCGCCGGCCCCGGTGGCGGCGGTGGCCAGGATCCGGGCGAGGGCGGGGCGGGGGATGCCGTTGTTGGCGGGGGCGTCGCCCATGCGGGGCTGCGGGATCTTGGCGAGGACGGCGCCGGTCGGGTCGCAGATGGTCAGCACCTCCCACGCGAAACCGGCGGCGAGGCAGGCGTCCAGGGCGCCGATCTCGCGCATCACGTGCAGGGCGTTGGAGGGCTGGATGATGCCGACGCCGAGTGCCTCCGGCTGGTCGCGGAGCTCGGCGACGTCGATGTGGTGGCCGCGCCGGGCGAGGGCGGTGGCGAGGGTGAGGCCGCCGATGCCGCCGCCGTGGATCAGGACGCGCAGGGGAGGGGTCATGCGGGGTGCTCCAGGGATCGGGGTGCGGGTCAGCCGACGGGGGCGGCGGCGAGGTCCATCAGGTGGTCGACCAGCGCGAGCAGCAGGTCGCGTCCGAAGGCGCGTTCGCGGACGTCGCCGAGCAGCATCGGCACCTGCGGGTCGAGGTCGAGTGCGGCCCGGATCTCGTCGGGGGTGCGGGTGTTGTGGCTGTGGAAGCAGTTGATGGCGACGACGAAGGGGATGCCCCGGCTCTCGAAGAAGTCGATGGAGGCGAAGCTGGTGTCGAGCCGCCGGGTGTCGGCGATGACGATGCCGCCGAGGGCGCCGTTGACGAGGTCGTTCCACATGAACCAGAAGCGCTCCTGCCCGGGGGTGCCGAACAGGTAGACGACGAGGTCCGGGCTGACGGTGATCCGGCCGAAGTCGAGGGCGACGGTGGTGGTGTCCTTCTGGTCGACGCCGGACAGGTCGTCCACGCCGACGCTGGCCCGGGTCAGGTACTCCTCGGTGCGCAGCGGGGTGACCTCGCTGACCGAGCCGACGAGGGTGGTCTTGCCGACGCCGAAGCCGCCCGCGATGAGGATCTTGACGGCGGCCGGCGCGGTGGGCGTGGCGGCGTCGACGGCACTGCTGGGGTGGGGTGTTGCCATGGTTCAGAGTCTCCGGAGTCCTTCGCGAACGGCCGTGAGCAGGCCGAGGTCCACGCCTCCGGCGGCCCGGGCCACCGAGAGCGGCGCCCGGGCCCGCAGCAGGCCCTGGGCGACCAGGTCGCCCAACAGGATCTTGGTGACCGAGACCGGGAGGTCCAGGCCGGCCGACACCTCGGCGACGGCTGCCGGGCGCCGGCAGCGGTCGAGGATCATCCGGTGCTCGGGCTGGAGGCCGCGGGCACCGGCGCGGCTGCCCCGCGCCAGGGCCCGGTCGGCCTCGTCCTCGACGGTGGTGAGCACGGTGATCAGGGTGAGGTCGTCGCGTTCGGGGGCGGTGCGGCCGCGGGTGATGGTGTACGGGCGCACCATGACGCCCGCGTCGTCCTCCACGTCCTCGTCCGGCAGTTCGCTCCAGTGCGGAGTGTCGCCGCGCTGCCAGCCCCCGTTCCCGTACGGGCCCACCGGCGTCAGCCCCGGTTCCGGGCGGCGAAGGCGTCGAAGCCGGCGGGGGAGGCGGAGCCGGTCTCGCCGCGCACCGGGGTGGTCATCTTCTGGCCGACCTGCTGCACCAGGGTGTGCATCGCGACCGCCATGACCTCGGCGTCGACCTCCTGGGAGGCGACGACGGCCAGGTGGGTGCCCTGGGCGGCGGCGATGATGAACAGCCAGCACTCGGCCAGTTCGACGATCACCTGGTGGACCGCCCCGCCGTCGAAGAGCTGGCCGACGCCGCGGGCGAGGCTCTGCTGGCCGGTGGCGATGGCGGCGAGGCGCTCGGCGTCGGCCCGTTCGATGGTGCGGGAGTGGCTGACGACCAGGCCGTCATCGGAGAGCAGGACGGCGTTCCTGGTCTCGGGCACCGAGTCGACGAGTCCGTCCAGCAGCCAGTCCAGGTCCTGGTGGGTGGCGATCGTGCGGTTCATGACTGGTCATCCGTTCGTGTGGTTCGGGGGTCCGCGGCCGGCAGGGCCCAGGGGGACGGGTCGGGCGCGGGCGTCGGGGAGCCGGCGGGGGCGGTGGGGGGAGCCGGCGGGGCGGTCAGGCCCGGGGGCAGCGGGTGTTCACCGCTGTCCTGGGCGCGGGCGGCGCGGGACTGGCGCTGGAAGGCGCCGATGGTCGCGCCGGAGCGCTTCGTCGGGCGCTGGAACGGGCCGCCGGCCGGTCCGGTGGCCTGGGGGGTGGCTCCGGCGGCGGCGGTGGGCCTGGTGGCCAGGGGGTCGGTGTCGGCGCGGTGCCCGCCGGCGGGGTCGGCCCACGGCTGCCGGGGCGGCGGCGGGACGCGCAGTTCGGCGGCCAGGCTGGCCTGCCGGACGCGCTGCGGCAGCGGAGGCTGTTCGTTCTCGGCGGGGCTGAGCGGCACCGCGGAGGCGTACTCGCGGCGCCGGCGCCGTTCGGCCAGCCGGTAGTGGTCGGCCGGGCGGTACTGCTCGTCGGCGTACGGGGCCTCGGCGTCGGTGACCCGGGCGTAGGCGATGTCCGGGTAGGCGGGCGCGTCGTGCGAGGGCGCCTGGTCGGCCGGGGCGTCGGGGGCCGGGGAGCTGTGCTCGATCGGCTGCTCGGCGTACCCGACGGGGAACGGCGCGGGCTCGGGCACGGGCGCGGGCATGGGCGGGACGTACTCGACGTGCCCGAAGGCCTGGACGGGTTCGGCCTGCCGGTCCTGCGGCAGCTGCCCGAGCAGCGGATCGGTTCCGGGCAGCGGGTCCGGCCCGGCCAGCGGGTCCGGCCCGGGCTGTCCGAGCGGCTCGATGTACGCGGGCTGCGCCACCTGCTGGACCTGCCCGAAGGCCTCCGCCGGCCCGAACGCCTCCACCGCCGTGAAGGGGTCCGCGGGCGGGAAGGAGTCGGGGAAGGAGTCCACCGGCGCGACCGGCGGCGCCGCCGGCTCCGGCTCCGGCGCCTCGTTGGAGGCGGTGAGCAGCGCCTTGCGGGAGCGCCGCACGAGCGGGATCGGTTCGGCGGGGACGGCGTCGGGCAGCCCGGCGTCGCCGTCGATGACGAGCTCGTCCGGGACCAGGACGACCACCCGGGTGCCGCCGAAGGCGGACGGCCGGAACTCGACCTTCAGCCCGCTGTGCGCGGCCAGCCGGGCGACGACGAAGAAGCCGAGGCGGATGTCGTCCGCCCGGGCCAGCACGTCGGTGCGGGGCGGGCGGCTCATCAGTTCGTTGGCCGCGTCGTACTGCTCGGGGTCCATGCCGAGGCCGCGGTCCTCGATCTCGACGGCGAGCCCGCGGCCGACCATGGCGGCCCGGACCTCGACCGGGGTGGGCGGCTTGGAGAAGGTGGTCGCGTTCTCCATCAGCTCGGCGAGCACGTGTGCGACCGGGCCGACGGCGCGTTCGGACAGCCACGGGTGGCCCTCGACGTCGATCATGATCCGGCGGTAGTCCTGCACCTCGCCCTGCGCGGCGCGCAGCACGTCCAGCAGCGGGACGGGCTTGCGCCAGCGCCGCTGGGGCTGGCCGCCGGCCATGATGACGAGGTTCTCCTCGTAGCGGCGCAGGCGGGCGGTGAGGTGGTCGAGGTCGAACAGGCCCTCCAGCACCTCCGGGTCCTCGTGCTTGCGCTCCAGCTCGTCGAGCTTGCGCAGCTGGCGGCCGATCAGCAGCTGGGTGCGGCGGGCGATGCGCTGGAGCAGGCGCTCGAAGCCGCGGTGCTGCTCGGCCTGCTTGACGGCGGCCTCCACGGCGGAGGCGCGGGCCAGGTTGAGGGCCTGGCCGAGGCGGGCGATCTCGTCGGTGCCGTTGCCGTTCGGGCCGGCGGTGATGCTGCGGCTGTCGGCCTCGACGTCGACCTGCTCGCCGCGGCCGAGGCGCTCGACGACCTCGGGGAGGGTGCGCTCCATCTCCTCGGCCTGGGTCTGCAGTTCCTTGATGCGCCGGCGCAGCGAGCGGCTGAGCCGCCAGGAGGCGATGATCACCGCGACGACCGTGATCAGGCCGACGACGGTGGTCAGGACGACCTTGGTGAGCAGCGAGAGGATGGCGCCCTTGCCGACGTCGACGATGCCGCTGGTGCGGGTCTCGATGGCCTTGACCAGCGGCGGGTTGAGCTGGTCGAGGGCCTGGCGCCACTGGTCCTGCGCGGCGGGGAGCTTGACGGTGCCGTTGGCCTCGGCGGCGGTGGGCTTGGTGAGCGACTGCTCGACGGCGGCCTTGGCCTGCCAGGCGGGGCTGTTCATCAGGTCGTGCCAGGCGGCGGCCTCGCCGTCCGGGATGTACGGGACGACCTGGACGGTGAACAGGTGCTCCTGCGCCCCGATGGCCTGCTGGACCTGCTGGTAGTCGCTGACGGTGAGCCGCCCGGTGGACCAGCCGCGGGCCAGGATGGCGTCCTCGCGGGCGAGCATCTCCTTGGCCCAGAAGGCGTTCACCAGGGTCTTGGAGACCCAGGTGACCTCGCCGGTGTCGACGTGGCTGAGCGCGGTGAACAGCCGCAGGTCGACGGCGATCAGGTCGGTGTAGTACGCGTAGAGGGACTGCTGGTCGATCGAGCCGTGGTCGACGGCGGCGCGCTGTTCGGCCAGCTTGCCCATCGCCTGGCGGGCCTCGGCGACGGCGGTGCGGACGTCGTCGGGAGCGTTGTCGGCGGTCTCGCCGGAGAGGGCCTGGAACTGGCGCACCGCGTCGTCGGTCTGCTGCCGCTGGCGGCGCAGCTGGTCGGCGTTGGCACCGGGCCGGGCGAGCGCCTCGGCGCTGAGCCGGCGCTCCTCCTGGAGGTTGTAGTAGACGATGTTGGACGGCTGGCCGGCCTTCTGGGCGAGCATGCCCTGTGCGGCCTGGCGCTGGAAGTCGAAGACGGTTTCGCCGCTGGTGACCGCCCACAGTACGGCGAGGGCGATGCTGGGGACGACGGCGAGGACGAGCAGCGCCGTCCGCAGTGACAGGCGCGGACGCCTGCGGGGGGCCTTCGGCGTCGGGGGCCGCCGATTCGCACGCGCGCGCAGAACAGACTCCTTGGGAATGGCGGCCGGCCTGATCGGGGCGGGCCGTCCGGGGCACGGGCTTTGACGAGGCGATACTAGTCATACCGTGTGATTGGAGTGAAAGTGCGTTCGCCGCCTGGACCGTGCTCACACACGCTCCGGACACAATGTCATCTGATGGTTGATTGTACGTGTCCGAAGCATCCAGGTTTGGGGCGGGTTGACGGAGTGTCGGGGCCGGGCGCGGGTGCCGTGGTGGCCGCCGTGTGAAAACTGTGTGCCCGCGCTCCGGATATCCGGCCGGTCGATCGGTCGGCCGGCCGTTCCGGGCTCTGCGTCGCTCTCGGGGGTGTCCGCCCTGCTCGGGTCCTAGTCGGCCGGCAGGCGCGACCGGGTGGCCTCCAGCTCGGCCGCCAGGACCCGCCCGGCCTCCTCGGGGTCGCCCCTGAGGGCGCCTTCATCCGAACGTCACGCTCTCAGGAGCCGGTGCCGGAGTCCGGCGCGGACCGATGGATCGCTTCGGGGGCTCCGACGGCCAGCAGCGTGTCGGGGCCGTCGCGCCACGATCGCGGCGAATCACCGGACTTCTTCCGCGCCTCCGCGGAATCCTTGCCCCCTCGATCCTGACCGCCATCGCCTTCTCGGAGCAGCCGACGGTCACGAAGGTGAAGGGCGTCATCTCGGCGGACGCCTGGGTGTATGTCCCGGCGAGAACGCTGCCCGGGAAGTCCCGGTGGGCGTCCGAGAAACCGCCGCCGACCGTCGGGCGCTGCGATCCGAGGGAATCGGGGGCGGTGCTGGTCGGCTCGGCCAACCCGTCCGGTAGAAGCGACACCTGGCAGGTGCCGTTTCTGATGGCGAGGACCACGTCGATGCCTGAAACCTCGGCGATGCCCAGGATCTTGGCCGTGCCCCGGGCGGGAAGGGCGTCGATGCTGCGCTGGACGGCAGGGGCTGCCGAGGTGGCGGCCAGTCCGTCCAACGCCCAGGCGGCATCCTCTCGCTGGGACGGTGCTTCACCGCCGGTGCATGCTGCCGGGAGTGCGGCAGCGGCAAGGAGGCCCGCTGCTCCTGGGAGCCCGTCGGATCGCCGCATCAGCTGAACTCCCCTGATTCAAAAGGGCGTCGGAGCAGCAGCCTACCGGGTGCCGCGCTTTCACGGTCGGCGGCAGGGCCCCCGGAGTGGTGGTCAGACGCGGCAGCGGAGCATCTGCAGTGGGGGGTTGGCGTGGAAGTCCGACCAGTACTCCGCGCCGGGTGCCAGGCTCCGGTGGACGTTGCGGCACATCCGCTCCATGGCGGCGGCGTCCTCCGCGTGCTTCGCCAGTGGCAGGGACTTGAAGCCCTCGAACGCCTCACCGATCTCGTCGTACTGCTGTGCGCTCACGGGCGAATCCCCTTCGACCATTGCGACATGAAGCCGATCAGCAGGCGCCCAACCGACCGGCCGTCAGATTGCGGCGACTCTAACCAGCCCCACCCGGGCCGGCCCATCGGCGGATCCTCCCAGAGGTCATCCGCCCCCGGCCGGGGTTCCCTGTCGCATCAGCCCGTGACGCCGCCCCGACGGCGAGCGTCGGGCAGACGACTTCCTCGGCGGCCTGGGGGAGCTGCCCGGCGCCGGGGAGGAGACGAGCGCGCTCCTCACCCGGTAGGCGGAAGGCCGAAGGCGGAAGGCCGAACCGACGAGCAGGCGGGCCCCGAGGACGATCCTCGGGGCCCGCCTTATCGGCCAGGACCGCGCACCCGGGCGGGTCAGGGGTTGAAGAGGCCGCCGTCCTCGCCGGGGTCGCCTTGGTAGTTGTGGTTCTGGGGGCGGCCCTGGTTCCGGGTTCCGGGCCTACCGGTCTCGACGAAGCGGCAGGCGGCGAAGTGCACGTCGCCCATGCCGGGTTGCAGGATGTCGCTCAGCAGCACGTCGCCGTCGAAGACGATGGAGTGGCCGGCGAGTTGGGGATCGGTCAGCGAGGCGACGTTGATGACGGCGGTTTGCGGAGTCTCCGGATCGAGTTCGACGCTGTACCCGCCGGCCACCGGGGTGGCGATCGCGGGGTTTCCTCGAATGGTGAGGCCGCTGGGGTAGGAGATGGTGTAGTTCTGTACGGTCCGCCCGCCCCCGAAGCTGCGTGAGGCGCCGGCGCGTTGGCCCTGTTCCACGTTGCCGCGCTGGTTGGCGCCCTGCTCCACGTTCCCGCCCAGGTCGTCCGGGAGGACCATTCCGTGCTGCGTGTAGAAGTGCACTCGCGTTCCCGCCGGCACCCGGAACTGACCGTTCGCGGCATGCCAGGCGCCATGACCGCTGAGGACGAGACCGTCCGCGCGCGCCGGCGCGGTGTTGTCGGCCACCCAGTCGTCGTCCGGGTTGTTGTGGGTGATCGCGGGCCGGTTCTGCTCGGGCGCACGCTGGATCGCGGCCTCGCCGACCCGCGGGACCGCGGACGCCTCCGACTCGGCGCGCTGCAAGGCCGGGCCGCGTGACATGACCCTCGTCGCGTTGGCCTCCGCCTCGCGTTCGAAGCGGTCGGAGGGGTCGGAGACCTTGAGCCCCGAACCGTTGTCGGTGCCGGCCACGGGGCCCTGCCGTTGCTGGAGCACGTGCGTCAACTCGTGGGCGAGCGTGTGCTTGTCGGCGCCGCCGTGACCGATGACGACATGGTTGCCGGAGGTGTACGCGCGGGCTCCGACCTCGGCGGCGGAGGCCTTCGCCGCGGTGTTGTCGTGGATGCGGACGTCGGAGAAGTCGACGCCGAAACGGCCCTCCATGTCGGTGCGGGTCGCCTCTTCGAGAGGCCGGCCCGGCGAGCGCAGGACGTCGTGGACGGCGGAACGCTGCACGGAGGGATCCTCGGTCCCCAAGTGGCCGCAGCTGTCACTGTGGTGGTGCTGCTCCCGGGCGCCCGGGTGACCGGCCGCGCGGAGCATCTGCACGACGGCCGCGTTGCCGCGGCTGCTCTGCAGGGCGAGGAGCGCCTGAGGGGCGGCCTGTGCCCGGCCCGGGCTCCCCGTCGCCGCGTCCGGCGTGCGGGCTGAGGAACGGACCTTGCCGGCGTCGACATCCTTGGCGTTGTCTTGGGCGCGCATCGTCCTTCTTTCGGCTCGAAAGTTCAACCCTCTCCTGGATATCCGTGACCCCAGCGGTGACGCCAGGTTCGTACGGGCAGTCCCTGCTGCCTGAAGATGCACTGCGCGGTGCCCCGACGCCGATGCGGGGCACAGGTTGGGGGAGGCCGCGCCGTGGCGGCGACATGCCATCGATCGAGCCGACGTCGGGGTTCTGGCGGCGTTCGTGTTCCTTTCGGCTCTTGTGGCTGACGGCGCGCCATGGGAAGGATGATGCCCTGATCCTTCCCTTCACCCGCGATGGTGAGACCGGCCGTGTGACGGTGGACCTTGAACAGGTCGATGAGCCGTTGACGGTCGGCAAGCACCCTGACACGCGCGGGTTTCCATGCTGTACGGCTGTCGTGGACTATCCCGGCAGGGGGTATCGGTCCCTGTTCGGCTGGGTCCAGCTGGTCCGGTCGACAGACAACTCGTCCGGCGGTGTCGACTTCGAGCTGGATCCTTTCGTCCTGTTCGAGGATGCGCCGTCCCCCTACGCCTTCTTCGGTGTCAACCCCACTCTGTTTGACGCGCCGTCACGATCCGGGCGCCCGCCCATGGCCTGGCTCGCTCACAGCTTCCTGGCGTGGACACCTTTGGACCGGGCCCAACGGCAGGTCCTGCCGGTGGTCGGCTTTTCCTGGGGGTTCGACATCGATGCGACCGGCCACATCACTTTCCGGCCCGCCAAGGCGCTGACAGCCGTCGAGTGGGACGGGCACCTGCCGTACCTGAGCACCTGCCATTCGGCCTGGAAGTTCGATGAATGGCAGGCGGAGACCGCCTGGCCGCATTGACCGGCTCGCCGTCACAAGCTCAGTACGAGGTCTGGGAGGAGCGCGAGCGCGCGCGGTTTCCGGCGGGTTTCCGGGGCGTGGACATCGCGGGCGTGGAGCTGATCCTCCTGGACGCCCATGTCGCCTCCAACGGATCGAGGACTCAGGGCAGTGGGTCTCCTGGGCCGGCCCTGCCCTCAGGGCCTGACGAACCGCTGCTTAAGGAAGGCGGTGCACCGAGCCGGTGCGCCGCCTTCCTCGGACCGCCGCTCGTCAGTGCAGGACGTCGAGTTCGTTGGTCGCGTCGTTGACGAAGCAGACCTCGTCGCGGTCCAGGTCCACCGCGAGGCCGAAGAGCGCACCCGCGCCCGCCGGGCTGCCACTGGAGTTGATCTGCTTGACCGCCACCTGGTCCCCGTGGGGCGTGGTCTCCACGATGTTGCCGTCCCCGGCGTTCACCGTCAGGATGTCGCCGCCGGGTGCGAGGGCCATGCCGAGCGGTCCGTTCAGGTTGCCGCCCGCACTGATGACGCGCCCGATGCCGTCGCTGTCCTTCCGGTCCAGTGCGTGCGGGATGGCCGTGATCCGGCTCAGGACGGTGTCCGCGACGAAGAGCGTCCCGGCACGGTCGAGGGCGACGCCGGTCGGGCCGACCACCAGGGCCGCCGGGTCGGTCCGCTCGGGGAAGCCGGAGCCGATCACGGTGGTGGCCACCCGCCGCGGCGGGGCGTCGCCCTCATGGCACAGGGTGATCCGCAGCACCGTCCCCTGGTCGACCTCGTTGCCGCCGCCGGCGACCGTGCCGTTGAGCACATTGGTCACGAACAGTTCGCTCTTGTCGTCGTGGCTGACGGCGGTCATGTCCCACGGGCCGTTGATGCCGTCGCCCGCGATGGTCTCGCGTACCGTGCCGTGGCTGTCGAGCACCAGCAGGCAGCCGGCCTGGGCCGTGTCCGAGGTGCCGTCCGCGGTGGGCAGGCTGCCGACCACGACCCAGCCGCCGCGCAGGACCGTGAGCGCGGTGGTCAGCCCGACCCCGCCCGGGCACGGGCCCGGCAGCGTGTTCGGGTCGATCGTGGCGAACGTGGTCATCGCCCCGCCCGGGCTGATCTGGACCAGGGTGGTGCCCCTGCCCTGCTGGCCACTCGGCGGCACCGAGTTGTTGAAGTTGCTGACCAGGACGTTGCCCCGATGCAGATCGCCGGTGTTCTCCCGGATCACGAACGTGCCGTACGGGTTCTGGTCGCCGTTGGCCGGGACGGTGGACGCAACGAACGACACCGTGTTCAGGCGGTTCAGGAACGGCTCCCGGCCGCCTTCGGCACCCGTGGCCCCGGCCGGAGTCGCGGCGGCCGTCAGGCCGACGACCAGGGCTGCCGCAGCCAGCGCGCTCGAACTTGCCCGAAATCTCATGTACTGCCTCCTGCAGGTGGCGCCGGCGCGGCCAGGACAGTGACGTGGCCCGCGAACATGGCGCAGAGTGACCCCCAAGACGTCACGTTAGGTTTGGCCACCCCTGCGCGCACGGCAACATCCGCCAAAGGTTGATCACGCTGCGTAACGGTCAGCCTGCCCGGTCGCGCCGGGGAAATCCGTTCGCCCGCAGGTGAGGAGGCGCGGCAGAGTACCTCCATGGCTGCTGAAGGACTGGACGACGACGGTTTCATCGCCCGCGAGGGCTCCCTGGGGCGGGTGCGGCAGGAGTTCGCGCCGGTGGTCGACTCCGCTCGCGCGCTGATCGCCGAGACCTTCGACCGTGACCGGCTGCACAGTGCCTACCTCTACGGCAGCATCCCGCGCGGCACCGCGACCCCCGCCGTGTCCGACCTCGACCTGCTGCTCGCCCTTCGTCGCGAGCCCACCGGCACCGACCGGTCCGACGCCGACGCGCTCGAAGCCGCGCTGGACGCCTCCTTCCCTCAGGTCAACGGCGTCGGGATCCTCCTCTTCAGCACGAGCACCCTGCTGAGCGACCTCGAACGTCACGACCTCGGCTGGTTCCTCGCCTGCCTCTGCACCCCGCTGCTCGGCGACGACCTCGCCACCGACCTGCCCCGCTACCGCCCCACGACCCTGCTCGCCCGCGAGACCAACGGAGATCTGGGGCTCGCGCTCCCGCAGTGGCGCGAGCGGCGGGCCGCCGGCGGGACGGACGCCGAGCGCGAGTCGCTCAGCCGCATCGTCTCCCGCCGGATCGTGCGGACCGGTCTCACCCTGGTGATGCCCCGCTGGGGCGGCTGGACCAGTGACCTCACCCGCTCCGCGGAGGTCTTCGGCCGCTACTACCCCGAACGTGCCGCGCAGATGCGGCGGGCCGCAGCCATCGCCCGGACCCCGACGGCCGACCTGCCCGCACTCGACGTGTTGATCGACGACCTCGGCCCCTGGCTGGCGGCCGAGTACGCCGCCGTCCACGGCGAGAAGGCGCCCCGGACCTGAGGGACCCGTGTTCCCCCCCACCGCCCGCCGGAGCGCAACCCGACGACGGGCTCGGCGAGTTGAGGGGGGAACAGCGGCGCGCGCGGTTCCCGGTGGGCTTCCGGGGGGCGCGAGAACGGGGTCGGCCCGACGGGGGCACGGGAGCGGGGCCGGCCCGACGGGGGGCGGGGTCGGCCCCTCGGCTCGGTCAGGCGGCCGTGGCCACCGTTACTCGGACAGCATCTTCATGCCGGAGTCCGGGAGCTTGGTGCCGTTCCTGTCGAAGAACTGCCAGGACGTCACCTTCTTGCCCGGCTGCTCGGCCACCACGAGGTGGCGGTAGGGGGAGTCCCCCACGGTGACGAGCTGCGGTTCAAGCTTCGTGCCGTCCGTCCAGTTCACCACGACCTTGGCGACGTCGGGGCCGATGGACATCGTTGCCAGCCTGATCGGGAGCGGGCCGGGGGTACCCGCCTTGGCGTGGGGGCCGATGACGCCGCCGCCGAGGTAGGTGCCGTCCCTCGGGTCGAAGTTGCTCGCGTTGGGGACGCTGCCCGCGGAGTCGTCCTTCTGGCGCACCCCGTCCAACGTGACGTAGGTGTTCACCACGTCCTCGGTGTCCCGCCAGTAATGCTGGACGAACGCCTCGGTCGGCTTCTCGACCGAGGGGTCGACGGCGTTGCGCTCCTTCCAGACCGCCATCGCCTGCTCGAACGCCCGCTCCTTCGGGGCGGTCGGCCAGAGCGCCTCCCACAGCTTCCACTCCTTGCCGTCGACGGTGCCCTGCCCGATCACCACCCGGAGCGGGGTGAACGGGTCCTTCGCGGCCGTCGAGCCCGTACCCGTCGGCTGGGAGGCGGGACCGCCCCCGGTGCCGCCGCCGGGACCGCCGTCGGCCGGGACCAGCGCCTGTGCGGTGGGGCTGTTCGCGGGGGCGCCGTGCAGACCGGCCATCGCCCCGCCCGCCAGCACCACCGTGGTGGCCAGCGCGAGCGCGCCGACCATCGACCGGCGGCGGCGCCGGATCCGGCGGCCGCCCGCCATGATGTCCGCCACCGGCACCGAGCCGACCTTCGCCCCGGCCGCCGCCTCCGCCAGGCCGAGCCCGACCCACACGTCCGCGTCGTCGTCCGCCGCGCCCGTACCGACCGTCCCGCCGTTGCCGTTCGCGCTCATACCGCACCTCCGATGGGTGTCATGCCCTTGAGTTCTCTCAGCACCGCGGCCTCCCGCAGCTTCGCTATCCCCTTGGCCGCGTGGCTGCGCACGGCTCCCACCGAGCAGCCCATGGCCACCGCCGCCTGGCTGTCGCTCAGGTCCTCCCAGTGCCGCAGCACCACGGCCTCGCGCTGGCGGGCCGGCAGGGTGGCCAGCGCGGCCAGCAGCGCACCGCGCTGGTCGGAGCGGGCGTAGCCGTCCTCGGGCCCGGCCGCGTCCGGTACGGCGTCCACCAGCAGCTCCGGCGCGCGGCGGCGCCAGCGGCGGGCGTGCTCGTTCACCAGGATCCGCCGCACGTAGCTGTGCGGATCGCCGGCCCGTCGCACCTTGGTCCACGCCGCGCAGGCCTTCTCCGCGGCGGACTGCACCAGGTCCTCCGCCGCGTACTGCTCCCCGGCCAGCAGGTATGCCGTCCGCAGCAGCCGTGGCCAGGCTCCGACGATGAACGCCTGGAACTCCGCGTCCCGGTCGGTCTTCGTTTCTCCCATGAGCACCTCCTCACCCACCTAGAGCCCAGCGGCCCGCCGAAGCGCTTACTCCCGTTGATCGTTAATCGGTGGGCGTCCCCCGGGGGCGTCACTACGATCAGGCGGATGATCCTCTCTCATGACGTATCAGGGACCGGTCCCGCGCTGGTGCTCCTCCACTCGTCCGTGTGCGACCGGCGCATGTGGGACCCGCAGTGGCAAGGTCTCGTCGACGCCGGATACCGGGTGGTCCGGTGCGACTTCCGGGGCTTCGGCGACACCCCGCTCGCGGACGGCCCGTACAGCGACGCACAGGACGTCCTCGCCCTCCTCGACCACCTGGGCATCGAGTCCGCCGCGCTGATCGGGTCCTCGCACGGCGGGAAGATCGCCACGGACGTGGCGGCGCTGCGCCCGGCGGCGGTGACCGCGCTGGCCCTGCTGTGTCCCGGCGCGTCCGGGCGCACACCGGGCCCGGCCCTGCGGGCCTTCGCCGCGAAGGAACGGGAACTGCTCACGGACGGCGACCTCGCGGCGGCCGTCGAGCTCAACGTCGAGACCTGGCTGGGGCCGGAGGCGGACGACGAGACGCGCGCGCACGTGCGCCGGATGCAGCGGCACGCCTTCGAGGTGCAGGCGGACGCCCGGTTCGGCCCGACCGACGACGGCGCCGACCTCGGGCGGATCACGGCGCCCTGCCTGGTCGTGTCGGGCGGCCACGACGTGGAGGACTTCCGGCAGATCGGCGCCTTCCTGCCGACGGTGATCCCGAACGCCCGCCACGTCGAACTGCCGTGGGCCGGCCACTTCCCCGGCCTGGAACGGCCCGAGGAGGCCTTCGCACTGCTCACGGGGTTCCTGGACGAGGCGGCGGCGCCGCAGCCCCGGTAGACCCGGCAGCGCGGGCAGCACCGGCAGCGCGGGCTCAGCTGCCGGAGTCGTCCCGGTCCCGGGGCGGCGGGACGGCGGACGGGCAGGCCGCCTCGGGCTCGTCCAGCAGCAGTTCCAGCAGGGGGAGAGCCGCCTCCAGGTCCCGGCACTGCTGCGCGGTGAGCCGTGCGCTGCGGTGGGCCAGCAGCGCGGAACGCTCGCGGCGGATCCGGGTGATCGTCTCCAGGCCCGCCGGGGTGAGTTCGAGCAGCTGCGACCGGCCGTCCGTCGGGTCGGGGCTCTTGGCGATCAGCCCGTCGGCGGTCAGCGGCGCGATCGTCCGCACCATGGACGGGACGGCCACCGCCTCCCGCGCGGCGAGTTCACCGAGCCGCAGCGGGCCGTGCTGCTCCACCCGGACCAGCGCGGAGAGTTGGGCGACGGTGAGGTCCTGGCCGCCGGAGGCGCGGGCCATCTGCCGGTTGAGCCGGCCGATCACCAGGCGGAGCCGGACGACGGCGTCGGCGGAGAGGCCGTCGCCGCCGGGCCGGCTCGCGCTCGCGGCCTCGCCGCCGGCGCCGGTCACGGCCGGTCGGCCTTCCCCCGCGGCGCGTCCCGGTCCGTCCCGGGGCGTCCGCCGGGCGCGTCCCGGTCCGGTCGGGGGCTGCCGGATCGGGGACTGGCTGGGCGGGGGCTGTCGGAGCGGGGGCTGTCGGACCGGGGGCTGTCGGACCGAGGGCTGTCGGGCCGGGGACTGTCGGGCCGGGGACTGTCGGGCCGGGAACTGTCGGACCGAGGACTGTCGGAGCGGGGGTTGTCGGGCCGAGGCCGTTCACGGACGAGCGAGGCGGCCGCGGCGACCAGCGACATGGCGATCGCCAGCCAGAACACCACGACCAGGCCGTCGTGGAAGGGCCCCGAGATCAGCTGTGGGAAGAACTCCCGCCCGGTCAGCGTCTGCGCGTTGGCCGCCGGGAGTTGCCCGAGCACGTGCGGGCCCAGCAGCTGCTGGATCGGGTTGTACCCGAGGAACGCGGCGAAGAGCGTGCCGACCGGCGGCAGCGCGGCGATGGCGCTCGCGTCGCCGGCGGACACGCCCTGTGCGGTCAGTCCGGAGCTGAGCGTGTGCGGGAGCGACCCGGCCAGCCCGGCCACCATCAGCGAGAAGAACACGCCGATCGAGAGCACCATGCCGGCGTTCTGGAAGGTGGCCCGCATGCCGGAGGCGGCGCCCCGGGCCTCGGCCGGCACGCTCGACATGATCAGCGAGGTGTTGGGGGCCGCGAACAGGCCGCCGCCCAGGCCGTTGAGGAACACCAGGACGGCGAACCACGGGTACCCGAAGTCGGTCGGCAGCATCAGCAGCCCGGCGAAGGACAGGGCCATCACCACCAGCCCGCCGGAGGCGAAGAGCCTGGCCCCGGCGCGGTCCGAGAGGTACCCGGAGAGCGGTCCGGCGGCGAGGAAGCCGACGGTCAGCGGGACCAGGTAGATGCCGGCCCACAGCGGGGTGTCGGCGTAGTCGTAGCCGTGCAGCGGCAGCCAGATGCCCTGCAGCCAGATGATCAGCATGAACTGGAGGCCGCCGCGGGCGATCGAGCCCAGCAGGGTGGCCGCGTTGCCGCCGGCGAAGACCGGGTCGCGGAACAGGGCCAGCGGGAACATCGGTTCGGCGACCCTGGACTCGACCCGGCAGAAGACGATCAGCAGCGCCACCCCGCCGAACAGTCCGGCCAGCACCCAGGGGTTGGTCCAGCCCATGGTGTGGCCGCCGTAGGGCTGGATGCCGTAGGTGATCGCGGCGAGCAGGGCGGTCAGGCCGACGCCGAAGGTGACGTTGCCCCACCAGTCGATCCGGGCCGGCCGGCGCGCTCCGGTCTCGCGCAGCGACCGGTAGGCCCAGGCCGTGCCGAGGATGCCGATCGGCACGTTGACCCAGAAGATCGACCGCCAGTTCCACTCGGCCAACAGCCCGCCCAGGACCAGGCCGATGAACGAGCCGGCGATGCCCGCGACGATGTTCACCCCCAGCGCCATGCCGCGGCGGTGGGCCGGGAACGCGTCGGTGATGATCGCCGCCGAGTTGGCCATCAGCATCGAACCGCCGACCGCCTGCACCACCCGCCAGACGATCAGCCACAGGGCGCCCGGCCCGCCGTGCAGCGGGTCGAGGGAGAGGGCCACCGAGGTGACGGTGAAGATCAGGAAGCCGGCGTTGTAGATCCGCACCCGGCCGTGGATGTCGCCCAGCCTGCCGAGCGTGACCACCAGGACCGCGGTGACCAGCATGTAGCCCATCAGCATCCACAACAGGTAGCTGACGTTGCCGGGTTGCAGCGGGTCCAGGCCGATGCCGTTGAAGATCGAGGGCAGCGAGATCAGGACGATGGAGGCGTTGATGGTGGCGATCAGGGTGCCGAGCGTGGTGTTGGAGAGCGCGACCCACTTGTACCGCGGATGGTCCGGCTCCACGCCCCCGTGGAGCGCGCGCACGCGCCCGGCCCTGCCACCGCTCGACATGTGTGTCGCCACCGTTGCCTCCTGGTGCATGGTCGGCCGTGGCCGTCAGGCGGGGAGAGAGTGTCGATAGCTTTCGTTAACTAACGATAGTCGGATCGTCCTTCTTGTGACAGGTGTACGGGGGGCGTGAACGAGGGGCGGGGGCCTTGGGAAGGCGCCGCAAGCCCCGTGGTCGGGCTCTGCCGTAGGGCCTGGACCGCCCGGATGAGCCCGTCCCGGACGGTGATCGCCTCCGTGGTGCGGTACCGCCGGCCGCCGGTGAGCTCGTACCCGTAGGAGGGGAGTGCCGGTTGGCCGCCCGCCGGGGCGGCGGTCCCGGCTCGATCGCCTGCTTCCCGACGCAGCGCGTACACATTCCCGCCACATTGTTGCCGTGGGCCGCCGTCATTTCGCCGCACAGGCTGTCCGAATTGCCCGGCCGGGATGGCTTCGTGTCGAATTACTTGACATGACCACTTTCTTATTATCGTCCACCGAACGTAAAACTTCGCAAAGAATGCCTCTCCCTGGGAGGGGTTCTGACCTGCAGAATCAACATATTGTTGCAGCTCAGGGCCATGATGATCACCCTTCGCTGTACGGGTGTAACCGGTCGTGTCCGTTCCGGGCGACATTCCGCAGGAGTACGGTTCCGGAGGAATCGCCGGGCGTGCTCGCGAGTAAGTCGAGCGGCCTTGCGGATTATTCGCCATGCCGTGGAAATTCGTAGCGGGAATTGGTGTGACGTATGGGTCGGAAAAAGGGTGGGTCGGGGGACTCCGAGGTTGCCCGCCCGATATCCCTCACGTTAGTCGTCGAAGTCCTGCGCGGCGTCGCGCAGGTGGATTTCATGCCGTCCGCCGTCTGCGGGCTGTTCTTCGTGGCGGCACTGTTCGCGGCCGGCTGGCCGTACGGCGTCTACGGCCTGCTCGGCAGCGCCCTCGGCACCGCCGTCGCGTCCGGCCTGCGGCTGGCGCGCGGCGCCGTCGAGGCCGGGCTGCACGGGTACAACGGCTGCCTGGTGGCGCTGGGGTGCGCGGTGTTCCTCGGCCCCGGCCACCCCGCCACCGTCGCGGTGGCCGTGCTCGGCGCCACCGTCGCCGTGGTGGTCACCGCGGGCCTCGGTGCGGTGCTCGACACCTGGAAACTCCCGGCGCTCACCGCGCCGTTCTGCCTGGTCGCCACCGCCACGACCGTCGCCGCGCCCGGCTTCCGGCAGCTGTGGCACGGAGCCGGGGCCCCGGCGGCTCTGGCCGCGCCGGCCGCGGGTCCGACCGGGCTGACCTGGGACCAGCTGTGGCACGGGTTCTTCGCCAACGTCGGCCAGATCTTCTTCATGCCCCAGTGGTACGTCGGCCTGCTGTTCCTGGCCGGCATCGTCGCGGCCAGCCGCCCGGCGGGCCTGCTGGCCTGCGCGGGCAGTGCGACCGGGCTGCTCACCGCCTGGGCGCTCGGCGCGCCCGCCGCCGCCGTCGGCCAAGGGCTGCTCGGCTACAGCGGGGTGCTCGTCGCGATGGCGCTGTGCGGGGTGTTCGTCGCCGCCGACGGCTGGAGCGCGGCCTACGCCGTGCTCGGCGCGGCCGCCGCCACCGTCCTGACCCCCGCGCTGGGTGCTGTCACCGCGCCGTTCGGCGGCCACGCCTTCACCTGGCCGTTCGTCCTGACGACCATGCTGTTCCTGGCGGCCGTGCCGGCCATTCCCCGACTTCGCAGAATCTGACGGGATCGCCGGCGTCGGATCTCGATCCCCGTTCGCGTCGGACGCTTTCGAGTGCCCCACGCGTCCGTTCGGACATGTGGACATTCGGTCATTCGGTCATTCGGAAAGGAAGAGTGATTCCCGTGAATCTCGCACCGCGTGAGATGGACAAGCTGTACATCTACGTCGTAGCCGATCTGGCCCGCAAGCGCCGCGACCGCGGCGTGAAGCTGAACTACAGCGAGGCCTGCGCGCTGATCAGCGAGGCGATCATGGAGGGCGCCCGGGACGGGCGCACCGTCGCCGAGTGCATGGAGATCGGCAAGCAGGCCGTCAGCGGCGAGGACGTCATGCCCGGCGTCCGCGAGATGCTGCCGCTGCTCCAGGTGGAGGCCGCGTTCCTGGACGGCACCAAACTGGTCTCCTGCCACGACCCGGTGGGTGCCTGAGCCATGACCGCACCTCAGGCGGAGGCGGCGCCCGCGCCGGCGCAGCTGTCTGCGGCCGCCCCGGTGTCCGCCCCGACCGCCCCGGTGTCCACCACCGCGGTGGTGCTGGCCGGTGGGCACGAGAGCGACGGCGGCCGGGACCTGGCCGCCCTGGTGGAGCGCGAGCCCGCCGTCCACGCCGCGGCCGCCGCCGGCCGGGCGCTCGGCGAGGCCGTCCGCTCGGCGCTGGCCGCCACCGACGGCCCGGTGTGCGTCGTGCCGATGACGCTGGGGCGCGACCCGAAGCTGGTGGCCGACACCGCCCGGGCGCTGCGCTGGCTGGCCGCCGGGGAGGGCCGGGGCCGACTCGCCCTGACCGAGCCGTTCGGCGGCAAGGACCACCTCGTCGGCTGGTTGCGGGCCGCGGCCTCCGCCGGCCCCCAGCGCGACGGCGCCGTCCTGGTCACCGCCCCGGCGGCCGGCCCGTTCGAGGACGCGGACCTGTTCCGGATCGCCCGGCTGGTCCGCCAGTACGGGAACCACCGCTGGGTGGAGGTGGCCTTCGCGGGCGGCGACCCCGACCCGGCCGAGGGCGCCGAACGCTGCCGGCTGCTCGGCGCCCGCGAAGTGACCGCCGTCCCGGCCTCGTTCGGACCGGCCCTGCGCACCGAACTGCCCGGGGTGCGGGACGGCGGGCCGCTGCTGCGGCCGGCCGCGATCGCCGGCGTGGTCGCGGCCCGTACGGCGGCGGCCCTGCACCTGCTCGGCCACGGCGAGGACGGCATCCTGGCCGGCCTCGACGCCGAGCACGGGCACGGATACGCCCACAGCCACGGCCCGGGCGGGGACCACACGCATGGTCACGGGCACGGCCACGGACACGGCGACAGCCACGGCCACGGGGACAACCACGGCCACTCGCACTCGCACTCCCACGGCCAAGGGCACGGCCACACACAACACTGAACCGACAGAGAGGAAGGGCCAGCCATGTCTGGTGGCGCCACGTACCTGTACGGCGACGACCCGGTGGAGATCAACGCCGGCCGCGCCCAGGTCACCATCACGGTCAGCAACACGGGCGACCGGGCGATCCAGGTCGGCTCGCACTACCACTTCTTCGAGGCCAACCGCGCCCTCGACTTCGACCGCAACGCCGCCTACGGCAAGCACCTGGACATCCCGGCCGGCACCGCCGTCCGCTTCGAGCCGGGCGACACCAAGGACGTCACGCTCGCCGAGTTCGGCGGCCACGGCCGCCTGGTCGGCTTCAGCAACCTCGTCGAAGGCGGCATCAGGTCGGCCGACACCCGCGCCCGGGCGATCGACCGGGCGATCGCGCTCGGGTTCAAGGGCACCAACCTCGACCACAAGGAAGGCGACCGCTGATGGCCACGCTGTCCCGCAAGCAGTACACCGATCTCTTCGGGCCCACCGTCGGTGACCGCTTCCACCTCGCCGACACCAACCTCGTCGTCGAGATCGAGAAGGACTTCAACCAGGGCCACTACGGCGACGAGGCCGTCTACGGCGGCGGCAAGGGCATCCGCGACGGCATGGCCCAGGACCCGGCCGCCACCTCCGCCCAGGGCGCCCTGGACCTGGTGATCACCAACGTCGTCGTGATGGACCCGATCCTCGGCGTGGTCAAGGGCGACATCGGCGTCAAGGACGGCTTCATCACCGCCGTCGGCAAGGCCGGCAACCCGCACACCCAGAGCGGCGTGCACCCCAAGCTGGTGATCGGCCCCGGCACCGAGGTGATTTCCGGCGAGCACCTGATCGCCACCGCCGGCGGCATCGACACCCACATCCACTTCATCGCCCCGCAGCAGGTGCAGGAGGCGCTGAGCAACGGCATCACCACCCTCATCGGCGGCGGCACCGGCCCCTCCGACGGCACCAACGGCACCACCTGCACCCCCGGCCCGTGGAACATCGGGCGGATGTACCAGGCGGTCGAGGACCTCCCGGTCAACGTCGGCCTCCTCGGCAAGGGCAACGGCTCGCTGCCGGGCGCCCTGCGAGAGCAGGTCGAGGCCGGCGTCTGCGGCCTCAAGGTGCACGAGGACTGGGGCAGCACCCCGGCCGCGATCGACAGCGCGCTCAGCGTCGCCGACGAGTACGACGTCCAGGTGGCCATCCACACGGACACCCTCAACGAGGGCGGGTTCTTCGAGGACACCCTCTCCGCCATCGACGGCCGCACCATCCACACCTTCCACACCGAGGGCGCGGGCGGCGGCCACGCCCCCGACATCATGCGGATCGCCGGTGAGGCCAACGTCCTGCCGTCCTCCACCAACCCCACGCTGCCCTACACCGTCAACTCGGTGGACGAGCTGCTGGACATGGTGATGGTCTGCCACCACCTCAGCCACGACATCCCCGAGGACGTCTCCTTCGCCGACTCCCGGGTGCGCGCCGAGACGATCGCCGCCGAGACCGTCCTGCACGACGAGGGCGTCATCTCGATCTTCTCCTCGGACTCGCAGGCGATGGGCCGGATCGGGGAGTCCTTCACCCGCGCCTTCCAGACCGCGCACCACTGCAAGGACCAGCGCGGCAAGCTCGACGGCGACACCGAGCGCAACGACAACTTCCGCGTCCTGCGCTACCTCGCCAAGCTGACCATCAACCCGGCCATCGCCTCCGGCACCGCCGACCACATCGGCTCACTGGAGAGCGGCAAGCTCGCCGACATCGTGCTGTGGCCGATCAACTCCTTCGGTGCCAAGCCCAAGATGGTCATCAAGGGCGGCGTCATCAACTGGGCCCTGATGGGCGACCCGAACGCCTCGCTGCCCACCCCGCAGCCGGTCTACTACCGCCCGATGTACGGCGCGCTCGGACGGGCCAAGCAGGCCACCCGGGTCTCCTTCATGTCCCAGGCCGCCGTCGACCTCGGCGTCCCGGGCCGACTCGGCCTGGACAGCCGCGTCCTGCCCGTGCGGCACTGCCGCTCGGTCGGCAAGCAGCACATGGTCCGCAACGACGCGCTGCCGAAGATCGTGGTCGACCCGGAGACGTACAAGGTCGCCCTGGACGGCGAGCCGGCCACCATCGAGCCCGCCCGCGAACTCCCGCTCAACCACCTGTTCTACCTCGCGTGACCGGCGTCGCGGAGCGGACCGCCGCCGCGTCCACGGGAGGCCTTGACGCCCTGCTGGTCAGCCTCCAGCTGACCGACTCCGCCTTCCCCAGCGGCTTCTACACCCTCTCGCACGGCCTGGAGGGCTACGCGCAGGCCAAGGCGGTCACCCCGGACACCGTGCCCGAGCTGCTCGCCGACCTGCTGCGCCACAGCGTCGGCCCGTCCGACGCGACCGCGCTCGCCCTCGCGCACCGCGCCGCCCGGGCCGGCGACTGGGGCCTGCTGGTCGAGGTGGACCAGCGGCTGCACGCCACCAAGCTCAACCGCGAGCTGCGCCTGGCCTCCACCCGTACCGGGCGCCAACTCCTCGACATCGCACGGGAGTCGGTCGGTGGCGAGCCGCTGGACCGGTACGCCGAACTGGTCGCCGCCAAGCAGGCCCCCGGCTCCCAGGCGGTGGCCGCCGGGGTCGCCTACGCCTCGGCCGGCGTGCCCGTCGAACAGGCCGCCGCCGGCGACCTGTTCGCCTTCTGCACCAGCTTCGTCGGCGCCGCCCTGCGGTTGCGGCTGACCGACCACCGCAAGGCGCAGGTGGTGCTGCGGGCGATGGCGCCGGTGATCGAGGAGGCCGTACGGGCCGCCCTCGCCCGGGAGTTGGACGACCTGGGCGGGTGCGTGCCGGTGGCGGACGCGATGTCCGGACGGCACGAGCGGGCCGAGGCCCGGCTGTTCGCCAGCTGAGCCGTCCGGGGGGTGCGCCGTGGCGCACCCCCCGTCGGCGCCGGGGCCGGGTGACCCCGCACCGACCGCGTGACCCGCACCAACCGCACTGCCCGTGCTCGCCGTACCGGCAGCACCGGAACCGCACCGGAATCACATCAGAACCGCATCAGAGGAGACAGCATGACCGAGAACGTGCTCCGCGTGGGCATCGGCGGGCCCGTCGGCTCCGGCAAGACGGCGCTCATCGAGGCCCTCGTGCCGGTGCTGATCGCACGCGGCCACCGCCCGGCGGTCATCACCAACGACATCTACACCCAGGAGGACGCGCAGCACGTGCGCCGCACCCTGGCCGGGGTGCTCGACCCCGAGCGGGTCGTCGGCGTCGAGACCGGCGCGTGCCCGCACACCGCCGTCCGGGACGATCCGACGATGAACCTCGCGGCCGGTGCCGAGATGCTGGAGCGCTTCCCCGACGTCGACACCCTGCTGTTCGAGTCCGGCGGCGACAACCTCACGCTGACCTTCAGCCCGGTCCTGGTCGACCTCTTCCTCTTCGTCCTGGACACCGCCGAGGGCGAGAAGATGCCCCGCAAGCGCGGTCCGGGCATCACCGAGTCCGACCTGCTGGTCATCAACAAGATCGACATCGCCCAGTACGTCCGCGCGGACCTGGGCATCATGGAGTCCGACGCCCACCGCGTGCGCGAGGGCGGACCGGTCGTGCTCACCAACTGCCTCACCGGGCACGGGCTGGACGAGATCGCCGCCTTCCTGGAGACCTTCCGCAAGGTCCCCGCATGACCGTCACCGCGGCCGCACCTGCCCCGGACACCGCTGCCGAGGCCTCGGTGGCCCCGGACCCGCCGGTCGTGGCCACCGCCGAAGCAGCCACCGCCGAAGCGGGCGCCGCCGTGCCACGCCTGGACCCGCGGCACTACGAGCCGGCCCGCGTCCCGTACGTCGTCCGCCGACACGCCGGGACGCCCGACACCCTGGGCGTCGGGCGCCCCGGAAAGGTCGGCCTGCTGGAGCTCGCCTTCGAGCGGATCGGCGAGCGCACCGAACTCACCGGCCACTACCAGAAGTCGCCGCTGCAGATCATGCGCCCGCTCTACTTCGACCCGGCCCGCCCCGACCTCGCCGTCACCTTCCTGATGTCCACCGGCGGCGGTATCCTCCAGGCCGACCGGCTCCGGACCGACCTGCGCTGCGGCGCCGACACCGCCACCCACCTCACCACCCAGGCGGCCACCAAGGTCTACCGGATGGAGTTCGACTACGCGACGCAGCTGGTCAACCTCGACGCCGGGCCCCGCGCCTACGTCGAGTACCTGCCGGAGCCGGTGATCCCCTTCGTCGACTCGCGCTTCTACCAGCGCACGGTGCTCACCGTCGACCCCACCGCCACCGTGCTGGCCGGCGAGACCGTGCTGGCCGGCCGCCTCGCCCGGGGCGAGCGCAACGCCTACCAGGTGTTCGCCTCCGACCTCGAAATCCGGCGTTCGGACGGCGAGTTGACGGCCCTCGACACCGTCAGGCTGGAGCCGTCGGCGGCCGGTGTCACCGGCCCGGCGGTGCTGGCCGGCCACGACGTCATGGCCAGCCTCTACGTCGTCACCCCGCTCGCCCCGGCGGCGCTCGTCGCCGACACCCTGCACGGGGCGCTGGCCGACTGCGGCCTGCTGTACGGGGTCAGCGTCCTGCCGCACGACAGCGGCGCCTGGCTGCGCCTGCTCGGCTCCGACACCCGGGCCTGCGCCGCCGCCCAGCGGGCCGCCTGGGACGCCGTGCGCCGACTGCTGATCGGCGTCCCGGCCCCGGCGCTGCGCAAGACCTGACCCGCCGGGGCGCCGGCCGGCCGGTCCGGCCGGCGTCCTCGCCGGGCTTCAGCGCGTCCGGTTCCGACCGGCCCGCTCCCTACCGCCCGATCACCGCTGGGGCCGCCGGCGGACTCGGCGACGCCGAGGCCACGTCGCGCTGGGGCGTGATAGCTGTTGAGCAGTCGGATCAGTTCGTCGCCCGGCGGCACCCCGGTGCGGTACTCCGTGTGCGCGGCGGCACACCTGCGGACGTGCCCCAGGCCTCAGCCCAGCCGGGCGACGAACCGGCGTTGCCACGGGGTCTCCACCGCGTGCCGGTCGTAGTGCGCCCGTACGTAGGCGACCGCCTCGGTGGCGGGGACGCCGTCCAGGATGGCGAGGGCGGCGAGGGCGGTGCCGGTGCGGCCGCGGCCGCCGGCGCAGGCGAGTTCGACGCGTTCGGTCGCCGATCGCCGCCAGGCCTCGCGGAAGGCGTCGGCCGCGTCGGCGCGGTCGGCGGGGAGCCGGAAGTCGGGCCAGCGCACCCACCGGCTCTCCCAGCCGAACTGCCTCGGCGGGTGGCCCAACAGGTAGAGCCCGAAGGAGGGTTGCGGGCCGGGCGGCAGCGGGCGGCTGAGCCCGCGCCCGCGCAGCAGTCGCCCGGAGGGCAGGCGCAGGACGCCGGGGGCGGCCGGGTCCCAGGTCGTCGGATCGGTCACGTCGCTCCTCAGGGTGGTCGCCTCACTGCTCGCGGGCGGTCGGGTGGGTCGGATTGGTCGGGTGGTCGGCGGCTGTTCAGGACGCCACGTGCAGGGCCGCCGTGCCTGGCATGCCCGCCCGGTGGGCCAGGGCCGCGGCCTCGCCGCGGGAGGCGACGCCGAGCTTGGCCAGGATGTTGGCGACGTGGAACTTCACCGTGGACTCGCTGATGTGCAGCGCCTCGGCGATGTCCCGGTTGCGCCGGCCCTGCGCCAGCTGGTCGAGCACCTCCAGCTCGCGCGGCTGGAGCCCGTCCAACGGGTCGGTCACGCGCGGCGGTTCGGGCAGGGTGAGCGGCAGGTCGACGGTCACCGTGGTGCCCCAGCCGGGGACGGCTTCGATGGTGCCGCGCCCGCCGAGGGCGGCGATCCGGTCGGCGGTGCGGTGGACGGTGAGCGCGTCGGCGGCCAGCAGGCCGGGGCCGTCGTCCCGCACCACCGCCCGCAGCGTGTCGCCGGTGAACTGCCAGCTCACGTGCAGCCTGGTCAGGCCGTCCTGCTCCAGCATGAGGAGGACGGCCGCCCGGACGGCGTCCCGGGCAGTGTGCGCGGTGTCCGCCGGTACGGACCGGGCGGCCTCCGCCGGCGGCGCCACGTCCAGCCGCACCCGGGTGTGCCGCAGCAGCGGGCGCAGCTCCCGGTCGAGCCGGGCGAACGCGGCGTCGGCGGGTTCCTCACTCAGCGTCCGGTCCAGGTCCGCGCCCCGGCGCAGGTCGAGCAGGGCCGTCACCGCCAGCTCGGTGGCGGCGCGGCGCGCGGTGGCGTCGTCCAGGGCGGCGGACCGCAGTGGCGAGAGGATCCCGGTGAGCGCCGCGCTGTGCATGCCGGTGAACTCGGCGATCGCCCGGGCCCGGGAGCCTGCGGAGGCGCGGGAGGCCGCCGCGTGGTGGGGGCCGGCGTCGGTGGCGCGGTGGTGCGAGTGGGCGACGAGCAGGTCCCACAGCTGTTGGAGGACGGCGAGCGCCTCCGCCGCCACCGGGTCGGAGCCGCCCCGGACCAGCACCAGCACCGCGGTGTTGGCGTCCGTCGGTGACGCCGCGACCACCACGACGGACCTGACCTGCCCGGCCAGCTTCGTCTCGCCCTGCCAGGGCCGGCCGTTCGCCGTCGCACCGGCCGTCACCTCGGCCAGCCGGGCGAGCTCCAGGCCGCTGACGGCCCCGGCCGGTTCGGGCAGGCCGAAGGCGATCGTGGGGGAGTACGTGCAGATGCCGCTGAGCTGGGCGATCGCCACGTGCGGGACGAGGGTGGCGATCACCTCGGAGAGCCGGGTCATCAGGCCCGGCCGTGGTGTGCGCAGCACCTCGACGGCGTGCGCCAATGCGTCCTCGGGGCGTCCCCAGTGGCGGCGCCAGCGCTCGTCCGTGGTCCCGCCCGCCCGCCCGGTCGCGGTGCCGGCCGAGTCGTCGGCCACGTTGTCGTCCGCGTCACCCATGCCGTTCAGCCTAGCCCGGGGACCGGGGCGGACGCCTGGCCGTTCGGACAGGTCCAACCGGCCGAACGGCGGGCTCGGCGGGCGCCCTCCGGGGCCCAGAATGGAGGCGTCGGAAGAACCAACTCCCCTGAACGGCAAGGATTCCTTCCATGACCAAGGCGATCGCCTTCTCCGAGTACGGCGATGTGGACGTGCTGCGCCCGACCGACATCGAGGTGCCCGCCCCGGGCCCCGGCCAGGTGCGGGTCGCGGTCCGGGCGGTGGGCGTCAACCCGCTCGACCACAAGGTGCGCAGCGGCTCGATGGCCGCGATGTTCCCCGTCGCCTTCCCGCACGTCGGCGGCTACGAGCTGGCCGGTGTGGTGGAGGCCGTCGGCCCCGACGTGACCGGGTGGGCGCCCGGCGACGAGGTGTTCGGCGCCCTCATGGGCGGCGCGTACGCCGAGCAGGCGCTCGTCGACGCCGGGCACCTGGGCCGCAAGCCCGCCTCGCTGAGCTGGGAGGAGGCCGCGGCGATCCCGACCGCGGCCGAGACCGCCGAGCGGGCGCTGGACGTCCTGGGCGTGCGGGCGGGCGAGACGCTGCTGGTGCACGGCGCGGCCGGCGGGGTCGGCACCGTGCTGCTGCAGCTGGCCCGGGCGCGCGGGGTCACCGTGGTCGGCACCGCGAGCGAGGCCAACCACGAGCACCTGCGCGAGCTGGGCGCGATCCCGGTGGCCTACGGCGACGGCCTGGCGGAGCGGGTGCGGGCCGCCGCGCCGGGCGGGGTGGACCGGGCGCTGGACGCGGTCGGCAAGGGCGGGGTGCTGCCGCTCTCGGTCGAGCTGACCGGCGCCGCGGACCGGGTGCTGACGATCGCCGACTTCGTGGGCGCCGCCGAGCACGGGATCCGCTTCAGCGGCGGCGCGGACGGGGTGGAGTCCTACCACCAGCGCGCCTACGCCGCCGTGCTCGCACTGCACGAGGCGGGCACCCTGCGGCTGCCGCTGCACCGGGTGCTGCCGCTGGCGGAGGCGGCCGAGGCGCAACGGCTCAGCGAGCAGGGCCACCTGCGCGGCAAGATCGTGCTCACCGTCTGACCTGGCCGTGCCCGCTGTCACCCGCTGTCACCCGCTCTCACCCGTGCGGAGTAATGCGACGGGTGAAGCGCGGTGGTCACGCCCATCCGCCGTTCGGCCGACATGCGCTCACCCGAACGGTTGTCCGGAGTTGGCCGGGTACGGGCGGCAGCGGGCCGCCCGCCGCAACGGTCAGAGGGCCAGGCGTACGGGCCGGACGGACGGGCGTCAGCCCGTGGGCAGCTCCGAGGAATGGTGGTTGACGATGAGCCATTGGCTTCCGCGCAGCTCGTAGACGAAGGTGAAACGCGCGTCAACCTTGGTCTTGCTGCTGTCCTTGTTGGTCAGCGTGAACTGGTAGAGGCCGGTGTCGATGGCACTGGTGCGGTCCAGGATGTTGATGAACTGCTCCTGGATGTGGCCGACGGGCTTGCTTTCCAGGAAGTGCTTGAAGTAGTCGACTATTTCGGCCCGGGTGGTGCGGACTTCGGCGGAGACCGTCGGTAGCAGCACGGCACCAGGGGCGTAGAGGTCCGCGACCCGGTTCGCGTCGCCGGTGGCCAAAGCCGCGTTCCACTGGTCGAACAAGGCCTTGATCTGCCCCTCGGTGGGAAGCTGGGCGGCGCTCGTGACAGCACTGCGCTGGGCGGAGAGTTGGGCGGGGGTTCCGGCCGCGTACGTCGCTCCGGTTCCGGTGAACAGAACGGCGGCGGCGGCGACCAGGACCCCGGCGGAGTATGTGCGCCTCATGGAGTACCTCCTGCGCTGTCGCTGGTCAGTCTGTGGGACAATTCCAGCTTCCCCCCGGCACAGGCGATCCGGCATGTCGAGGCGACCGAGCGTCGATTCCGACGTTCCACCTCGGGGTTGGACACCGGGACGCGCGAGTCCGGGGGAAGCAGCGCCGGCTGGGCGCCGGGAGCGACCTGAGCAAGCGGTCGCACGGATAGCCGGCGTCCCGCGGGCGTCGCCTTGGACGTTCGCCCCATGGAATCGGCCGGCTGAGGACAGCGTCGGATGGTGCGCGGTCGGTAGAGTCGCCGGCATGGTGACAGCGAGCGCAGCGGAGAGCGTCGGGGCCGGGCGGTTGGCCGGGCGGGTCTGTGTGGTGACGGGGGCGGCCAGTGGGATCGGGCGGGCCGTTGCCGAACGCTTCGTCCGGGAGGGGGCGTTGGTGGTGGCCGCCGATGTCGATGCGGTGGGGCTGCGCCGGTTGGCGGAGCAACTCCCGGACGCCGTCAGTACGGTGGTCGGTGACGTGGCCCGGGACGAGGACGCGCGGCGGATGGTCGAGGCCGCGGTCGAGCGGCACGGCCGGATCGACGTCCTGGTGGCCAATGCCGGGGTGATCCCGCTCATGGAGCTCACCGAGGCCACCGCCGAGGACTGGGATCACGTCATGGCCGTCGACGGCCGTGGGATGTTCCTCACCTGCAAGTACGCCATCCAGGCGATGACCGCGCAGGAGCGGCCCGGCGGCGCCGTCGTGTGCGTGTCGTCCATCTCCGGTGAGGCCGGCCAGCGCGGCCAGGCGGTGTACGGGCCCGCCAAGTTCGTGGCCTCCGGCCTCACCAAGCACCTCGCCGTCGAATGGGCCGACCGCGGCATCCGGGTCAACGCCGTCGCGCCCGGCACCATCACCACCGAACGCGTCGCCCGCCTGTACGACGAACCCGGTGGGCCCGAGTACCTCGCCGCGATGGAGAAGCTCCACCCCATGGGCCGCCTCGGTGCTCCGGCGGAGGTCGCGGCCGCCGTCCTGTTCCTCGCCTCCGACGAGGCCTCCTTCATCACCGGCGTGGTGCTGCCCGTCGACGGCGGGTACCTCGCGCAGTAGCCGTCAGCCGTCAGCCGTCAGCCGTCAGCCACCGGTCACCGGTCACCGGTCACCGGCCATCGGCCGTCAGGGCAGGCGCTCGACGAGGACCATCGCCGCGTCGTCGTCCAGCCGCCCGCCGACGTGGGCGAGGAGGTCGCGGCGCAGGTGGTGCAGCAGGGCGGTCGGGCGCTCGTCCTGCCAGGCGGTGACGCGTTCGGTGAGCGGGTAGAAGCGCCGGCGGGCGTCCCGGGCCTCGATCACGCCGTCGGTGTAGATCAGCAGCCGGTCGCCGGGGCGGAACGGGAAGGTCTCCACCTCGTAGTGGAGCGGGGCGAGGTCGCCCAGGCCCAGCGGCGGCGCGGGGTGGCGGGCGGCCACGGCGGTGATGCCGTCGGGGCGCAGCAGCAGCGGGGGCGGGTGGCCGCAGTCGATCAGCCGGACCGCCGTGCCGTCGTCGGGGATGTCGAGCAGCACGGCGGTGATGAAGGACTCGCCGCTGTCCTCCGGCAGGGGCGTCCCGTCCGGCTCCTCGCCGCGCAGGCGGCGCCGGCGGGTCTGTTCGCCGAGCTGGGCGAGGTCCCAGCAGACGCTGCCGTCCAGGTAGGCGGCGAGTCCGGGCAGGTCGGCGTGCAGGTGGGCGGCGGCGCGGAAGGCGCCGAGCAGCAGGGCCGCGTCGCCGAGTGAGGACAGGCCCTTGCCACGGACGTCGCCGACCAGCAGCCGGGTGCCGGTGGCGGTACGGGCGGCCGCGTACAGGTCGCCGCCGACCTGGGCCTCGGCCTCGGCGGCCAGGTAGACGGAGGCCAGGTGCAGCGGGCCGATCCGGGCCGGCAGCGGGCGCAGCAGCACCCGCTGGGCGGCCTCGGACACCGAGCGGACCTGGGCCAGCTCGCGCTCGTACCGTTCGCGCAGCGCTCGCAGCCCGACGATCAGGGCGGAGACGACGAGTTGGGCGCTCAGCTGGGTCTCGATGTTGGCGCTGGTGAGGCCTTCCCGGATGGCGCCGATGACGGTGAGCGCGGCGAGAGCCAGCACGGCGACGCCGGCGGTGGCCCGGGCGCCGGCGAAGGAGGCGGTGAGGGCGGGGGCGACGATCAGCAGCGGGCCGAGGTGGATCTGTGGCGGGGAGAGGATGTCGACGACGGTGATCACGAGGATCAGCGCGAGCGACAGCCCCGTCAGCACGCCATGGTCGGGCCGCCGGGAGCGGCGGCGGTCGCGCGGGCGGTCGCGGGGGCGCGGGTCGCAGGGACGCTGCCGAAGTGGCACATTTCCTCTGTACACCGTCGGGGCGGTGTGGCGCATCCCCGGGCGCGCCCCGGCTTCGGCCGGCCCCGGGGACCGGTCGCGCTGGGTAGCGTCAGCCCTCTTCGCCGTAGCGGGCCAGGTAGCCGGCGAAGCGGGCGACGTCCTCGTCGGACCAGTCGGTGAAGCGGGCGGTGAAGGCCAGCCGGCGCTGCTCGTTGGCGTCCCGCAGCAGGGCCAGCCCGGCCTCGGTGGCGCGCAGGATCTGGCCGCGCTGGTCGTCCGGGTCGGCCTCGCGCCGCAGCAGGCCGAGCTTCTCCAGGGCGGTGACCTGGCGGCTGACGGTGGACTTGTCGAGCATGAAGTGGGTGGCCACGTCGGCGGCCCGGCAGCCGCCGCGCTCGGTGATCAGGTCGAGGATGCTGTAGGTGACCAGGGAGAGGTCGGGGTGCAGCTGGGAGGCCTTGTGCCGGGCACGGCGGGCGAAGGCGGTCAGCTCGCGCTGAATGGCGTCGATGGACGACTGGCGGCCGGGCACGGCGTTCCTACCTCCTCGATATTTGTTGCACTATACAACGGAATCGCCCGGGTTCGTGCGCCGCTCCGGGGCGGCCCGCCCCTGGGTGGCCTGCCAGGCGCGGGCAGCGGCGATCCGGCGGGTCGCACTCGGGTGAGTGGCGAACAGTAGCTCAAGCAGCCTCGGCGGGTCGACATCGGACACGTTCACCAGCGCCAGCCGACGTTGCATGGCGACGAACCGCTCGGCGTCCGAGGTGAGTTCGAGTGCGTGCCGGTCCGCCCTGGCCTCGATCCGGCGGCTCACCGCGCACTGCGCCGGCCCCGACAGCACCCCCAGCAGCGCCGCGCACGCCGCCAGCAGCGGCAGCGCCCGCGGATCGGCCGCATCCGCCGCCCCGGCCGCCGACAGCAGCGGTCGCCAGGCGCCCAGCAGGCCCAGCACGGCCACCGCCGCGGCCGCGCCCACCGCGCCCAGCGCCGTCCCGGTCGGCACGTCCCGGTGCTTCACATGGCCCAACTCGTGCGCCACCACCAGCTCCACCTCGCGCGGCTCGGCCGCCGACAGCAGCGTGTCGTAGGCGACGATCCGGCGGGTCGTGCCCAGCCCCGAGACGTACGCGTTGAGGGCGGTGGTGCGCCGCGAGGCGTCCGCCACCAGGACGTCCCGCACCCGCACGCCGGCCCGCTCGGCCAGCGCCAGCAGGTCGGTGCGCAGCGGGCCCGGCGGCATCGGGGTGAAGCGGTTGAACACCGGCTCGATCAGCAGCGGGTGCAGGAAGGACAGCGCCGCTGTCAGCACCGCCGCCGCGCCCGCCGCCGGGAGCCACCAGTGCTGCGGCGACCAGGCGGTCAGCGCGAACAGTCCGAGGGCGAGCGGCAGGACGAGCACCAGGGTCAGTCCCAGGCCGCGCAGCGCGTCCACGGCCCAGCCGGCCCAGCCCTGCGTCACCAGCCCGTACCGGGCCCGGACGGCCCGCACCCGGGCGCCGAACGGCAACCCCAGCGCCTGGCCGAGCACCACCAGGGCGGCCGCGCCCGCCAGCACCTCGGCCGTCCGGGAACCGCCGAACCAGCCGCCGACGGCGGAGACCAGGCCGGCGCCGACCGGGGTGAGGCCGAGCAGCAGGGTCAGGGCCAGGCCTGCCAGCCGGCCGCCCAGTGCCCAGGGCAGCTGGGCGCGGCGCAGGGCGCGGCCGCGGGCGCGCTCGGCGGGGGTGAAGTCCGGGGGTTCGAGGCCGACGGAGGTGCTCCCCGTGGGTTCACGGCCGACGGGTTCACGGTAGGCGGGTTCGCGGCCGGGAGGGGCGCTCCCGGCGGCGGCGGTGGTCTCGGTGTCGTCCATGGGGTGCGTGCGGCTCCAGGCTCTGGCGGACGTGGCGGTTCAGCATCTCCTACCGCGCCGGGGCGGTGCTCAGTCCTCGGCCGGTCCGGTGGCGCCGTGCACGCCGGCGCGCAACAGCTGGTGACCCAGGTCGACCAGGGCGCGGCCGACGGCGAACTCGTCCCCGACGGCGGGTGTCGGGGCGTCCAGCGGATTGCGGCGGGCGAGGGCGTCGCTGTGCAGGACGCCGCCGTCGGTGTCCAGTACGGCGTGCACCCGGGTGGTGTCGCGGTCCTCCACGACGTGCAGGCTGAGCTGCCAGTCCTTGGTGCGGACGGCGTCGACGGCGGCCTCCCCCCCGGTGGGCCGCCGCGGCGCGGAGGCCGTCCCGTCGGCGCGGACGATCACCACCGGGCAGACCCCGTGCACCGCGCAGCGGGTGCTGACCGAGCCGAGCAGCGTGCGGGCGAAGGTCCCGCGGCCGCGGCTGCCCAGCACCAGCAGGTCCGCGCCCTCGGCCGCTTCCAGCAGCACCTCGGCGGCGTAACCGAGCACCAGGCTCTCCCGGACCTCCACCGGGCGGTTCGGGCCCACCACCTCGTCCACCTCGACGGTCAGGGTGCGGCGGGCGGCCTGCTCGAAGCCGTCGTCCACCATCGGTGCGAACCAGCCGTACAGCGACGGGTACTCCCAGGCCGCCACGGCGTGCACCGTCGCCCCGGTGAGGACGGCCTGCCCGACCGCCCAGCGCAGGGCCGCCTTCGAGGGCTGTGAACCGTCGATCCCGACCACGATCCGGCGCGCCCGGCCGGGGGCGGGTTCGTTGCTGCCCATGGCCTACCACCTCCGGCGGGAGCCTGCGTGCGGCAGGCTTCCGTGTCGTTGTCCCCCGCTGTGTTGCCCCGGGCCGGTGTGCCGCCCCGGTGTGCTGCCCGTGTGAGGCCGGGCCCGGGTGATGTCCGTGTGACGCCCCCTCCACCACGCTGCGCGCGTGCGCGCCCGGTGCGCCAGGGACGGGATGGCCGGGTCGGGTGGGGCGGTTGGGACGGGACGTCCTGGTGGCGGACGCGTCGCTGGTTCCGGTGCCGTGTGGTGTTCGCAATGGTGCGGATCCGGGGCGGATGAGTGCTGAAGCCGTGCCGTAGGCTGACCGCTTCTGAATCGACCTCGGGGGGATCACTCATGCGCCGTGCCGCGGCCGTCGTCGCGCTGTTCGTCGGGCTGACCGCCGTCGCCGCCTGCGGGCCCGACGGCCCCGCCCCGGCGCCGGCCGCCGCGCCCGGCACGACGACGGCCCCCGCCGGCACGCCCACCACCCCGGGCGCGGCGCCGTCCGGCACCGGCGCCGGCAAGAACGCCGCGCCCCGGCCCGACGGCAGCATCACCGTCGCCTTCGCCGGGGACGTCCACTTCGAGGGCCGCACCGAGGCCCGGCTCGCCGTCCCGTCGCCCGAACAGGCCCTCGGCCCGCTCTCCAGGACGCTCGGCGACGCGGACCTGTCCGTCCTCAACCTGGAGACCGCGATCACCGGGCGCGGCGCCCCGGAGCCGAAGACCTACACCTTCCGCACCTCGCCCAAGGCGCTCTCGGTGCTCAAGGACTCCGGCGTCGACGTCGTCTCGATGGCCAACAACCACGCCGTGGACTTCGGCGCCGACGGCCTCACCGACACCCTCGCCGCCAAGGACTCCTCGCCGATCCCGGTCGTCGGCGTCGGGCGCAACGCCAAGGAGGCGTACGCCCCGTACGTCACCACCGTGCGCGGTGTGAAGGTCGCCGTCGTCGCCGCCAGCCAGGTCGAGGACCTCACCAACCAGAAGTGGCGGGCCGGCGCCGACAAGCCGGGCATCGCCTCCGCGCTCGACGCCCCCGCGCTGGTCAAGGCGGTCGAGGCGGCCAAGCGGCAGGCGCCCGTCGTCCTCGTCTACCTGCACTGGGGCGACGAGGGGAAGGCCTGCCCGACCGGCCCGCAGACCGCCATCGCCAAGAAGCTCGCCACCGCCGGCGCCACCGCCGTGGTCGGCACCCACGCGCACACCATGGTCGGCTCGGGCATGCTCGGCACCACGTACATCGGCTACGGCTTCGGCAACTTCCTCTGGTACGGCACCTCCAACTACGCCTTCTCCAACGAGACCGGCGTCACCACCCTCACCCTCACCGGCGACGGCAAGGTCACCGGCGAGGCCTTCACCCCGGCGACCATCGACGACAAGGGCGTCCCCGTCCCGGTCGCGGGCGCCACCGCCGAGGCGGCCCTCAAGCGCCGCGACGCCCTTCGCGGCTGCACCGGCCTCACCCCGGCCCCGGCGGCCGCGCAGCACTGACGCGGGCGCGCAGCGCTCTCTCTCCCTCCCTCTTCTTTCCCTTCCTCGCCCACGAGTTGGAGCGTGCCGGGCGCCGGTTCCTTGGCGGGGGTGGTCAGGGCGCCGCAGGTCGAGGTGGGTTCGGGCGTGGGGCGTCCGTGCTGTGCGCGGCGTGAGGAGGTCGGTGCTCCGCGTGATCGGCGAGACGATACGTCTCGTACTGGATCAGGCCTCGGAACGGGGGCGGTCGGGTCGGAGTCGGCCGGGGTGGTGGCAAGTTGACGGTGACGCAGGACAAGGACGGCAACGCCCACAGCCCGGCGCTCAGCCTGGAGAAGCTTGCCGAGATCGACGGCGGCTGGCTGTTCCTCTCCACCCTCACCGACGACGGCAAGTCCGCGCTCAAGGACGTCCAGACCAAGCCCGCCTACCAGGAGCTGAACGCGGTCAAGAACAACCACGCCGTCACCGTGGACGGCTCGGTCTGGTCCACCCGCGGCGGCCCGCTCGCCGCCGACGTCGTCATCGGGGACCTCGGCAAGGCGCTCGCCTCCTCCTGACCGCCCACCCCAACGCGAAGGAACCGTCATGGAGTTGACGATCCATGGCCTCGCCGCAGGCTACGGCCCCGGCCGCCCGGTGCTCGGCGGCGTCGACCTCACCGTCCCGGCGGGGCAGGTGGTCGCCGTCGTCGGCCCGAACGGCCGCGGGAAGTCCACCCTGCTGCGGGCCGCCGCCCGCCTCCACCGGCCGGACGGCGGGCGGGTGCTGGTCGGCGGTGAGGACATCTGGCGGCTGCGGCCGCGCCAGGCCGCGCACCGGGTCGCGCTGCTTCCGCAGAGCCCGCAGGCCCCCGAGGCGGTCACCGTCGCCGGACTCGTCCGCTACGGCCGCCACCCGCACCAGGGGCTGTTCCGGCAGTGGTCGGCCGACGACGAGCGGCTCACCGCGCGGGCGCTGCGCGCCACCGGCGTCGAGGAACTCGCCGGCCGCCGGCTGGACCGCCTCTCCGGCGGCCAGCGCCAGCGCTGCTGGCTCGCCATGGTGCTCGCCCAGGACGCGCCCGTCGTCCTGCTCGACGAGCCGACCGGCGCGCTCGATCTCGGCCACGCCGTCGAGGTGCTGGAGCTGGTCCGGGAGGTCGCGGCGGGCGGGCGGACGGTGGTCATGGTGCTGCACGACCTCGCGGCGGCGGCCCGCTACGCCGACCTGGTCGTCGCCCTGCGCGGCGGCGTGGTGGTCGCCAGCGGGCCGCCGCGCGAGGTGGTCGACGCGCCGCTCGTGCGCGCGCGGTACGACATCGACAGCCACGTGCTCGCCGCCCCGGGCGACGGCGCGGCCCGTGATCGTCCCGCGGGCGCCGTCGCGCTGACGGCGGGTCTTCGACGGCGGGTTTTCGGCGGTGGGTCTTCAACGGCGGGTCTTCGACGGTGGGTTTTCGGCGGCGGGGTGGCGGGTCGTCGCGCCCGCCGTGCTGCGCTCGCCCGCCCCGGCTGCGCCCTCCGGGGTGGAAGCAGGCTCCGCGGGGTGGCCGCCCTGAGGGCCCGCTTCCCTTGGCAGCGGGCCCCGTTCACTCGTTCGACTGGTTTGGGCTCCGGGGTCCGCGGAGCGGCCGCCCCGGCCGTCGTTTTGTCAGTGCCCCTCGCTACGTTCCTCCCATCGCTGACCGACAGGTGAGGAGTACGTCCGTGGCATGGGTGGAGACAGACGCGGGAGGCTACCGCGTCGCACTCGACGGGGAGGGCAAGGTGGTGTGCCGCAACGCGGCGGGCCGCGAGCTCAAGTCCCTTCCGTCGAAGCTCGGTGACGACCCGGTGGTCGCCCAGCTCCGGCAGCTCACCGAGTGGCTGGCCGCTCACGAGCGGCGCTGCCAGGAGGACGTCGAGCGCTGGATGGTGCGCTCGCTGCCGGTGCCCGCCGCCGTGCTCACCGCGGTCTGGGCGGACGAGGCCTGGCAGGCCGTCCTGCGCGACCTCGTGGTCACCGGGGCGGACGGCGCCGTCGCCGGCTTCCTGCGCGGTGCGGACGCCGAGCGCGGGCTCGGCCTGGTGGACCTGGACGGCGACACCGTGCGCCTGACCGACGGCGAGATCCTGATACCCCACCCCGTGCTGCTCCCGGACCTCGACGACCTGCGCGAGTTCGCCGTCGAACTCGGCGTCTCCCAGCGCGTCCAGCAGCTCTACCGCGAGGTCTGGCACCGGCCGGACTCGCCCTCGTCCGGCACCGAGTCCTCGTCCGGCACCGAGGTCACGACCTACGCCGGCGGTCGCTACCGGGAACTGCGTGAACTGCTCGGGCGCTGCGCCCGACTCGGCCACCGGGTGCGCGGCGGCTCCGCCGTCCAGCCGGTGGTGGAGGACGGGCACACCGTCGAGGCCCGCGTCTGGGTGGGCGACTACTACGAGTACGACGCCTGCGAGACCGGCGCGCTCAGCTGGGCGGGCCCCGACGGCCGGGCTCTGCCGCTCGCCGAGGTCGGCCCGGTCGCCTGGTCCGAGGGCATGCGGATGGCCGCCGCACTGTACGCAGGCCGCACGATCGAAGGGGAGGACGCGGCATGACCGCCACCGCACAGCAGGCGAGCACCGCACCGCACACGAGCACCGCACAGCCGACGAGCACCGAGCGGCCCGACGGCGCCGAGCGTCACGAGAGCCTGCTCGACGCCGGGGCCGTGCTCCCGCCCGGCACCCTGCCCGGTGCGGGTCGCCCCGACAGCGCCGCCGACGTGCTCACCGCCCGCGCCTACACCCACCCCGCGCTCGACGGGCGCCGGATCGTCCGGCTGGTCCCCGGCGCGCTCGGCCCCGCCGAGGACCTCGCCGTCGAGTTCCTCGGGCTGACCCCGGACGGCGCGCCCGCCGAGGTCGGCCAGGTGCGCCAGGAGGCGCTCGGCTTCCCCGCCTGGGCCCTGATCCACGACCCGGCCAACGGGCACCACGCACTCGCCCTGGTCAAGGAGATGGAACGGCTCGCCCGCCAGGCCCGGTCCAAGCCCGGCGCCGCCAAGGACGGCTTCGACGCGCTCGCCGCCCGGCTCGGCCGCGCCGTGCCGCACTTCCTGCCCACCTTCTGCGAGGAGGTCGGCCGGATCTTCCTCGCCCACGGCAACCAGACCTACGCCGCCGCCTGGTTCGGCAAGGCCCGCGAGGCCGAGCGCACCCACGGCCTGGCGGTCGACGAGGAGCGGCTGCGCGCCGTCTTCCTGGAGTTCGCCCTCGCGGGCGCACTCACCGTCAAGTCCCTGCGCCAGTACGTCAAGGAGCTCGCCGGGCGGCTCGACCCGCTGACCGCCTGGCAGCGCTTCCGCCAGCTCTGCACCGAGCGCTCCGCCGCCGGCATGGCCCCCTACGCCGGGGTCGCCGAGGACGCCCGCGCGCTGATCAAGGCCGCCGGGCTGGACCGCACCGAGCACGAGCAGGCGCTGCTCGCCGAACTGCTGGCCGCCCCGGGCGTCAACCGGGCGCCCGCCGCGTTCTGGAAGTCCTGGCACGGCCCGCTGACCGAGCTCGGCAAGCGCGACGCGTCGGTCCGGGCCCGCCTGCTGGAGCTCACGCCCGATCCGGCCGGCTCCGACGTCGCCCCGAACGACACCGCCTGGCTCGGCCTGCTCGCCGAGACCGGGGCCGAGCAGCTGCTCACCGGCCCGCGCGCCGAGGGCGCCGAGCCCGCCGCCGCGTGGCTCCAGCGGTGGTGCCACCACCTGGGGCGCGGCTGGCGCTCCCGGCCCAGCTGCGCCGCCACCGTCGCCCTGGCCGGCCGGATGGCCGAGCGGCTGCGGGCCGACGGCGTCCCGGTGGACCTGTACACCGGTGCCCGCCGCAGCCTGACCCAACTCGACCTGCTGGACCGACTGCTCGCCGACGGCGTGCCCGTCGCCGACCCGTCGGCCACCCACACGTTCGACCTCACCGGCTGGGTCGACCAGTGCGGCCCCGACGGCGCGGGCCTCGCCGCCGTCGCCGCCGACCCGCGCTTCCGGCCCGCCCTGCGTGCCGCGACCCCGCCCGCCTGGGACACCGCCGTCAAGCGGGGGGTGCCCGCCCTGCCGCTGCTGCGCCGGCTGTTCGAGGAGTGGGCCGAGCTGCGGGCCGAGGAGCTGACCGCCGCCCGTGGCCTGGCCGGCGCCGCCGACCTGGTGGGCGCGCTGACCCCGTACCGCGCCGCCATCCGGGCCGTCGCCCCGGCCGCCGCGGAGCGGATCGCCGGCCTCGACGTGGCCGCCCTGCTCGCCGGGGCGCTCGGCGCCGGCATCCTCGACGAACTCGGCTGGCCCGCCCTGGAGCAGGCCCTGGCCGAGCTCGCCGACCCGGCGGCCCCGCCGGACCCCGCCGCCGTGTCCGCCCTTCCCGCTGCCGCCCTTCCCGCTGCGCCCGCTGCCGCCGTCGATCCGGACGCCGACCCGGGCACCGATCCGGCCTCCGGGGCGAACGACGCACCCGGCCTCGGCGCCGCACGCCTCACCGGCCTGAGCGTCGAGGACGCCTGGCCGCACCTGATCCTCGCCCGCCACGACCGGGTCGTCGTCGTCGGCCCGCAGGGCGTCGTGCTGGAGCACACCCTGCGCCTGCCCGCGCTGGAGAGCTGGAACCGGCCCCGGCTGCGCTTCGTCGACGGCGAACTCCTCGTCGTCTGGTACCAGGACGGAAAGCAGCAGGCCTACTGGTCCAGCCGTCCCGACGAGGTCGTCGAACTCGGCGGCCAGCGCATCGCCGGCTACCACTACGGCGAACGGGACCCGGAGGTCCCCTCCCTCCCGCTGCCCGGCGGCGGCCGCACCACCGGCGAACGGCCGCTGCACCCCGGCGACACCCGGATGCCCGCCGAGCACCGCGTCCTCGGCGACGGCACCGGCTACTGGACGCTGCGCCACGGCCAGGGCGGCGCCGCCCTGCGCGAACTCGACCCGCACACCGGCACCCTCGGCCGCGCCGCCGAACCGCCGGTGATCGCCGCCACCGCGGCCGCCGGCCCGCTGGACCCGGGCCGCAGCAGGCTGCTGCCGCTGCAGCCCGGCCTGGAGCAGACGCCGCTCGGCACCGACGGCACCGTGCTCGGCAGCTGGGTCCGGGTCGACCCCGGACGCACCGTCACCACCGGCACCGCCGACGGGTCGACCATCGTCCTGCCGATCACCGGCCGCCACCCGGACAGCGTCCCGATCGGCCGACTCACCCTCCCCGGCCAGGCCCGTCCGGTCGTCACCGAGGCGCGCCGCGACGGCCTCGCCCTCACGCTGCCGGACCTGGCCGCCGACACCGACCGCACCACCGACCTGCGGCCCTGCCGCGCCGGAGACCTCTCCGCCGCCGGCACCGCGCTCGTCCCGCCGCTCGACCACTGGCACGCCCTGCGGCCCCGCGACGAGGCCGGCTCCCGCGTCCTGCGTACCGTCGGCACCGAGCAGGCCGCCCGCCTGATCGACGCCGCCTGGCCGGGCGACAGCCGGCCGGTGCCCGAGGAGGAGCAGCGCTGGATCACCGTCCAGGGCGTCCGGCGCCCGCTCGCCCGGCCAGGCGCCGCCCGTACCCTGCCGCTCCAGGCGGTCGGCGCTGTGCTGCCCGGCATCAGCCACCCGCTGCTGCTCGCCGGGGTCGCCGGGCTCGCCCGTGGCGCCGCCGACCTGCTGGCCCGGATCGCCCGGTTCCTCCCGCAGCCGGAGGCCGAGAAGCGCTCCGGGGCCGAGGCCGCCGAGCACCGGCCCGAGCACGGCCGCGACCACGAACTGCGCGACGCCGTCGACACCCTGCTGCCCGACGTCGACGGCTTCGGCCCCGGCTGGGGCACCGCCGACCGGTGGCGGGTGCTCAACAACCTGCGCACCGTCACCGCCGTCCTCGCCCAGCCGCCCGCCGGCACCGGCGACGGCTGGAGCAGCCCGGCCACTGCCACCCTGCAGGGCGAGGCCGGCCACCACGGCTGGCTCCACCTGCTCGGCCGCCTGGACACCCTCGCCTACGGCGTGGCCGCCCCGCTCACCGAACCGGCCCACCGCTCCAGCCTGGTCCTCCTCCTCGGCGAACTGACCAAGGGCGTCCTGGCCGACCGCGGCGCCACCCTGCGCGAGATCGTCCTCGCCGAACCCGCCGCCCGGGCCAACCACAACCAGCCCGCCGTCCAGCGTCAGGGCCAGGTGCTGCGCCACCGTGACCGCACCGTCGTCATCCTCGGCCACCGGAAGCACCGCGACGACACGGAGCAGTGGCTCGCCGTCGACCACGACCCGAGCGGTGAGTTCGGCCCCGTCGCCCAGTTCACCACCGTCGAGGAGCGCGGCACCGAGGAGCGGATCAGCGCCGCCTGGGTCGCCGAGTTCCGGCGGGTGGCCGCGTTGCGCGGCAGCGTCCACTGGGAGCCCGCCCGCGCCGCCGCCTTCGGCGAACTCACCGGGATCGGCGCCGCCCGCGCCGCCCTGCTGCTCAGCCCGCCGCCCACGCTCTTCGAGTGGTACGGCACCGTCCTGCCCGCCGACCGGCTCGCCGAGTACGGCCTCAAGTCCGCCGAGGCCAAGGCCGCCCGCGACTGGCTGCGCGGACACGACCGGGCTGCCCTCGCCGCCGTCTGGAGCGCCCTACTGCCCGCCGACCCGAAGGCCCTCTGGACCGAGGGCCCCGACCTCGACGCCGGGGCCGCCGCCTGGATCCGGCACTTCGGACGGCTCGTCACCCTCCCCGAGGCCGCCCAGGCCACCGTCAAGGGCGTGCGGATCGAGAACATCGAGGCGGTGCTCAACCCGGCACAGACCCCCTGGCTGACCGGCACCACCGCCTTCCGGCTCACCGACGACGGCCGGGCCACGGCCCAGCTGGTCGCCGAGGACCCGGCCGCGGCACCCGACTCCGGCGACCTCGGGCGCACCCTCGACGCCCTGCGCTGGCTCGCCTACCACCTGCCCGCCGACAGCCCGCTGCGCCCGTTGCTGCCCTCGGCCGCCGCCGCGCTGCGCGGCCGCCTCGCCGACCCCGGCCTGCTGCTCGACTTCCACCTCATCCACACCGCCAAGGGCACCTCGATGTCGGCCGTGCTGCGCGCCCACTTCGGCCTGCCGGCCGAGGGCGGAGCCGACCCGGACGGACTGGTCCGCTGCGGCCCGGCCCTCGTCCTGACGCCCTACCACGCCGAGTTCGAGCGGATCTGGCTGCGCCCGGCCGGGCTCACCGGCCCCGACGACCCGGTGCTCGACCTGCTCAGCGGGCTGGGCGAGAGCTACTGGCTGGCCTCCGAGCGGGCTGCCATCGAGGCCGTCCTGCGCGGCGAGGCGGAGCACCTGGCCGCCTCCGGCTCCATCCCTGCTTCCGCGGACGCCGACGCCGACGCGGACGCCGACGCCGCCGATGCCGCCACCGCGGCCACCGGCGAGCAGGCCTGGCTGCAGCATCCGCAGCACACCGTCCCCGACCTGGTGATCGAGGTGGCCCGGACGCACGGCCTCGGCGAGGACTCCGCCGTGCTCTACCTCCAGCTGCTCGCCCTGCCCGACCCCACCGACCGCAACATCGCCCGCTGGACGGGCTGGAAGCCCGCCCGGCTCAAGCGCGCCCGCGTCGAACTCGCCGCCACCGCCCTGGTGCTGGAGGCCAAACGCGCCCGGGCCGGCCGCAGCCTCTTCCTGCCCGGCGGCTGGCAGGAGGCCAAGTCACCCGCCCTGCCTGCCGAGACCTGGAAGGCCGGCCTGTACGACCTGCCCACCCACCAGGCCGCGCTGCCGCACCTGCCCGTCCCGGAGCTGTTCGCCCGGGCCTGGCAGCGGATCCTCGACGGCGACACCCCCGGATACGAAGAGCTCCAGACCAGCAAGCGCAGGAAGGCCCGCCGATGAGCACCGCCACCACCGCCCCCGACCGGGCCGACACCGCCACCGTGACCCGGCAGATCATCCCGCCCGAGGAGAAGTACGCCGCCGAGCTGGAGTTCCTGGCCGCGCACGACACCGGCCCGCGCCCGCCCGGCTGGCGGCTCACCCCGCGTGCCGTCGTCACCTTCGTCATGGGCAGCGACGGCGAGAAGCTCAAGGCCGGCCGCCGGAGCCTCGCCGTCGAGCAGAAGTTCGTCGGCGAGCGCGCCCTCGTCGAACGCTGCGTCGTCACCCTCGCCGGGGAGCGCGGCCTGCTGCTGGTCGGCGAGCCCGGCACCGCCAAGTCCATGCTCTCCGAGCTGCTCGCCGCCGCCGTCTGCGGCACCAGCGCGCTCACCGTCCAGGGCACCGCCGGCACCACCGAGGACCAGCTCAAGTACGGCTGGAACTACGCCCTCCTGCTCGCCAAGGGGCCCAGTCGGGAGGCCCTCGTGCCCTCCCCGGTGCTCACCGCGATGACCACCGGAGCGGTCGCCCGCGTCGAGGAGGTGACCCGCTGCCTGCCCGAGGTGCAGGACGCGCTGGTCTCCCTGCTCTCCGAACGGCGGGTCGCCGTACCCGAGTTGGCCGGCACCCCGGACGGGCAGCTGCACGCCGCCGCCGGCTTCACCCTGATCGCCACCGCCAACCTGCGGGACAAGGGCGTCAGCGAGATGTCCGCGGCGCTCAAGCGGCGGTTCAACTTCGAGACGGTCGGCCCGATCGCCAGCCTGGCCGCCGAGGTCGAACTGGTCCGCAGCCAGTCCACCGCCGCCGTGGCCCGCGCCGGAGCCCCCTACGCGGTGGACGACGCCGTCCTGGAGGCCCTGGTCACCGCCTTCCGCGACCTGCGCACCGGCCGCTCCACCGAGGGCTGGGACGTCGAGCGCCCGTCCACCGTGATGAGCACCGCCGAAGCCGTCTCGGTCGCCACCGCGCTCGGCGTCTCCGCCGCCTACCTGCCCGACGGAGGAGACCTGCTCGGCCGCCTCCCCGGCCAGCTCATCGGCGTCGTCCGCAAGGACGACCCGACCGACGCGGCCCGGCTGCTCGGCTACTGGGACGGCCCGGTCCGTCGCCGTGCCGAACAGGGCGCCGCCACCTGGCGCACCCTGTGGGACCTCCGCCCGGCACTGGAGGCGTGAGGCGATGAGCAGCGCGGTGACGCCCGCCCCGGCGGGCCCCTCCCACCCGGCCGACGGGCACCCGGCCGACGGGCACCTGGCCGACGGGCACCTGGACGACCCGCGCCGGGCCGTCCAGGCCGAGATCGACCGGCTGGCCGCCGCCGGCACCGACCGGCCCGGGCCCTACCTGATCGGCGTGCGGCACCACGCACCGTCGCTCAGCGCGGTCCTCCCCGCGCTGCTCGACGCCGCCAAGCCCGAGGTGGTGCTGGTCGAACTCCCCGCCGAGTTCCAGCCCTGGCTCGGCTGGCTGGCGGACGAGGTCACCGAGGCCCCGGTCGCCCTTGCGGCCGCCCCGGCCGCCCCGGCCGGTCCCGACGACGGCCCGGACGGCGGTCCCGGTCCCGGCCCCGGGCGGCTCGCCTTCTACCCGTTCGCCGACTTCTCCCCGGAACTGGTCGCCCTGCGCTGGGCGCGGCGCAACGGCGTCGAGGTGCTCGCCTGCGACCTCCCGCTCGCCCACCGCACCGCGCCCAGCGACGGAGACCGGCACACCCCCGACACCCCCGACACCCCCGACACCCCCGACACCCCCGGCGTCGCCGACGCGCTGCGCCGACGCCTCACCGGGCGCGACTCCGACGACGACCTGTGGGACCGCCTCGTCGAGACCGCCGCCCCCGGCTCCGCCCCCGACGCCGTCCGGCGCGCCGCCCTGCTGGTCGGCTGGGCGCTGCGCCGCGACGCCGAGACCGGCCCCGGCGTCGATCCGTACGACCTGCGGCGCGAAGCCTGGATGCGCGCCCGGATCCGGGCCGCGGCGGCCTGCGGACGCCGGGTCGCCGCCGTCGTCGGCGCCTTCCACGCGCCCGCCCTGCTCGACGGCCCCGCCGCCACCGACGAACCGCCGCACCCGGACCACCCCGGACACGTCCTCTCCCTGATCCCCTACACCTACCCGCTGCTCGACGCCCGCTCCGGCTACCCGGCGGGCATCCGCGACCCCGAATGGCAGCACACCGTCCTCGACGCGGGCGGTGACCCGGACCAGCTGACCCGGGCGCTCACCACCACCGCCGTCCGGATCTGCGAGGCTCTGCGCAGCCAGGACCACCCCTCCGGCCCGGCCGACGCCCGCGAGATCGTCCGCCTCGCCGGCGACCTCGCCCGCCTCCGCGGCCACGCCGCACCCGGCCGCGGCGAACTCGTCGAAGCCGTCCAGACCGTCCTCGCCCAAGGCGAACCCCTCGGCCGCGGCCGGGCCGTCGCCCGCGCCCTCGAACGCGTCCTGATCGGCACCCGCACCGGCCGCGCCACCCCCGCGGCCCCGCGCAGCGGGCTCGCCCCCGCCGCCGAAACCCTCCTCGCCGACCTCGGCCTGCCCGACCCCGCCGACCCCGGCCCCCGCGAACTCCGCCTCGACCCGCTGCGCACCCCCCTCGACCGCCACCGCGAGATCCTCCTCCAACGCCTCGCGGCCTGCGCCGTCCCCTACGCCGACCCCGTCACCACCACCGGCGCCGGCGGCACCGAAGCCCTCGGCACCCGCTGGCGCCTCCACTGGACCCCGGCCACCGCCGCCGTGCTCACCGTCGCCGGCACCCGCGGCGTCACCCCCGCCCAGGCCGCCGAAGGCGCCCTGCGTGAACGCCTCCGCCGCGAACAGCAGGTCGACGGCCCCACCGCCCGCGAGGTCCTCCAGGGCCTCGCCGACGCGGCCGCCTGCGGCCTCCCGGGCCTCGTCGACACCCGCCTCGCCCAACTCGCCACCGTCCTCCCGTCCTCCGGCACCCTCCCCGAACTCCTCGACGCCCTGGCCCTCCTCGACCGCCTCACCGCCGGCCACATCCCGGGCTACACCCCCATCCCTGGCGGCGCCCCGGGCGCGGCCCCCGGTGTGGCGGGCATTCCCGGCGAGCCGACGTCTCACCACCTCGCCGCGCCCGCTGCCGTCGACATCCCCGAACCATCGCCCCCCCGTAGTGGGCTCGCTGTCGGGCACGGTGCGGATCGGCTGGGGGCGGTGGGCGAGTTGCTGACCGTGGCGGCTGTGCGGCAGCTGGAGGGGCTGGGCGGGTCGGACGATCCGGCGGATGCGCGGGCGCTGGTGGAGTTGGCGCGGCGGGCGGATCTGGACGGTGGACTGCGGTTGGGGCACGCCCTGGCCGAACTCGCTGACCGGGGAAGTCCGTTGGTGCGCGGCGCGGCCGGGGCGGTGCGGGTGCTGCTGGGCCGGGAGCGGGCGGAGGTGCTGGGCGGGCGGACGGCCTCGTGGGTGGACGGCGCGACCGGCCCGGAGGCGCGGCATGCGCTCGGGCGCGGGCTGGTCGGTCTGCTGACGGCGGCGGAGGGGCTGTTCGCCACCGCGCCGGAGGCGCTGGACCCGCTGCTGGAGCGGGTCACGTCGCTGCCGGACTCCGCCTTTCTGGACCGGCTGCCGGCACTGCGCGGGGGCTTCGACTCGCTCAGCCCGGCGGCCCGGGACCGGTTGCTGGTCCTGGTCGAGGAACGCCTGGGCACCCGGCTCTCCGGCCTGCCCGAGGAGGTTCCGCCCGCCGTGCTGGCCGGCTGGGTCCGCGCCGATCTGGCCGCCCGCGCGGCGCTGGCCCGTCGCGGTCTGCTGCCGCCGGTGGCCGGGGTCCCGGAGCCGGCCACCGGCGCGCCCGAACCACCGCACCGCGGCGGGTCCCTCCCGGCCTCGTCCGGCGCCCCGCAGGCCCTGGCCCCGGCCGAGCGCTGGCGGTTGCTCCTCGGCCGCCCCGGCAGCGGGGGCCTGAGCGGTCGCAGCGCCCGACTCGCCACCGCCCTCGACGAGTTGTACGGCAGCGGGCGCGGCGAGGGCTCCGGCCCGGGCCTGGACGGGCGGACCGGACGGGGCGGACGCGAGGCGCCCTATCCGGGGGTGCGCGAGTGGGCCGAGGAGTTGTCGGCGCTGTTCGGGCCGGGCGTTCGGGAGGAGGTGCTGGCGGCCGCCGTGGCGCGGGGCCGGACGGACGTCCTGGAGGCGATCGAGCCGGGCGCCGTCCGCCCGTCGGTCGATCTGCTGCGCACGGTGCTTGAGCATGCGGGCGGCCTGCCCGAGGCGCGGGTGGCCCGGCTGCGTCCGCTGGTGCGGCGGCTGGTGGACGAGCTGACGCGCGAGTTGGCGACCAGGCTGCGCCCGGCGCTGACCGGGATCAGCGTGCCGCGCCCGACGCGTCGACCGGGTGGCGGGCTGGACCTGGACCGGACGATCCGGGCCAACCTCGCCACCGCCCGCCCGTCGGGGGACGGCGGCACGATCATCGTGCCGGAGCGTCCGGTGTTCCGGACCAGGGCCCGGCAGGCGGCCGACTGGCGGCTGATCCTGGTCGTGGACGTCTCCGGGTCGATGGAGGCGTCCACGGTCTGGGCGGCGCTGACGGCGTCGATCCTCGCCGGGGTGCCCTCGCTCAGCACCCACTTCGTGGCGTTCTCCACCGAGATCGTCGATCTGACCGAGCGGGTGGAGGATCCGCTGAGCCTGCTGTTGGAGGTGCGGATCGGCGGCGGCACCAGCATCGCGAGCGGGCTGCGGTACGCGCGGAAGCTGGTGACGGTGCCGTCCCGGACGCTGGTCGCGGTGATCAGCGACTTCGAGGAGGGCGGACCGGTGGGCGGGCTGCTGGCCCAGACCCGGGCGCTGGTGGACTCCGGCGTGCACCTGCTCGGCTGTGCGGCGCTGGACGACACGGGGACGGCCCGTTACTCGAAGGCGGTCGCGGGCCAACTGGTCGCGGCCGGCATGCCCGTGGCGGCGTTGAGTCCGCTGGAACTGGCCCGCTGGGTGGGGGAGAAGGTGCGATGAGCGTGGCGGAGCGGACGAGTGGCTGGCCGACGGTTCGGCCGGAGGTGGTCGCCGAGGTGGTGGCCGGGCTGAGCGCCCGGTTGCAGAAGCGGCTGGACGGCGCGGCGGCGAAGCTGGCGGAGCGGCCGGTGACCTGCAGCGGTGACGAGTGGCGGGTGGAGGTGGACGAGGAGATGGTGCTCGTGCTGCACGCCCCGGGCGGGGTGGTCGCGGAGGCATCCGACGTGCGCTGCGGCTGCCTGCTCGCCCCGGCCTGCGTGCACCGGGCCGCCGCGGTCACGCTCTGCCCGCTGGCCGACCCGGCCGAGGAGACCGCTACGGCCGAGCCACCCGAGCGAGCCGAGCCGATCGGCCCGGCCAAGACGGCCAAGACGGCCAAGCCGACCGAGCAGCCGAACCAGCCCGACCAGCTAGACCAGGCAGACCAGCCCGAGCCCGCGCTCACCGCGCTCGAACTGGCGGCGGCCCGCCACCTCCACCGGGCCGGGTGCGCGATCCTGGCAGCCGGGGTGAGCGGGGCGGGGGCCGTCGCGCAGGCCGAGCTGCTGCGGGCGGCCCACCGGGCGCGGCTGGCGGGGCTGTACCGCCCGGCCGCGGCGGCGGTCGCCGTGGTGACGCGGGTGCGCGCGGCCCGTTCAGGGGCGCCGGACCACCGACTGGCGGACCTGGTGGCCGGTCTGCGCGACCTGCTGGACCTCACCACCGCCCTGACCTCCGCCCTGACCACCGGCTTCGGCCCCGTCGCCGGACTGCGCGGCACCGCCCGCCAGGTGTACGGCGAGGAGGGCGGGCTGCGGCTGTACGGGCTGTTCGCGGAACCGGTGCTGACGGCCACCCACGCCGGGGTGGTGAGCTGGGCGGTGGACGCGGACGGCCGGCTCAGCACGGTGGCCGAGGTGATGCCGCACGGGGACGCGGCGGCCGCCGCCCCGCAGGCGGTCGGGGCGGGCAACCGGACGGTCCGGCTGGGCGAGGCCCCGCTCAGTCACCGGGAGTTCAGTCGCGCCGGGCTGGCCGTGCAGGGCGCCACCCGATCCGCCGCCGGGCGGCTGGGCGCCGGCGCCTCCGTCCGGGCGGTCCGGGCGGCGGGCGCGGCGTGGACGGCGGGGGCGCCGGCCGCGCTCTGGGCCGAACCGGCGGGCGCCCAGGTGGCGCGGGCGCTCGCGGCGGAGTCGCTGCCGTACGAGAGCCGACCGGCCGGGAGCGATCTGCTGTTCCTGGACGTCACCCTGCTGGGCCCGGCCCCGGCCCCGGCCGGCCAGGGCGGGGCGCCGCAGCTGCTGGCGCGCTGCGCGGGCGGCGTCGGTACCGGCGCCGGTAGCGGCGACGGCGCTCTGGTGGTGGCCCTGCGGGCGGGGCACGAGCACCCGGGGCTGGCCTTCCGGGCGAACCTCGCGCTGCTCGCCACCGCGCCCGGCCTGCGGCTACGGGTGATCGGCCGCCTGGAGCGCTCGGACCGTCCCGAGCTTCGCCTGCTCGCGATCGGCACACCCCCGGAGCCCCTGGCGGACCCCGGGACCGCCGGCCCCGGAGCCCCCGGTCCCGCCGGACTCCCCGCGCTCGTCGTCCCCGCCGACCGGGCCGGCCGGATCAACCTCGGCCTCGAACGCCTCCAGACCGCCGACCTCCAGACCACCAATCCGGCCGCCGGCCCTGCCGCCACCGGCCCCGGGACCGCCGCGCCCGTCGGTGTGCCACCCACCGACGCCGCACCCGGCCTCCCGGCCCCGGTGCCGTATGGCCCCCCGGCCCACGTGCTCGGCCGCCGGGTCGAGCAGACGGTCACCACCGGGCGCCACGCCCTGGCCCCGGGCGCGGTCACGGCGGCCGCCGACCGGAGCCTGCTGCGCGTCGCAGGGCTGGCGACGGCGGCCGAGCTGCTCGACACCCTGCGGGCCGCCGCGGTCGACCAGCGCCGCGACGTGTTCGGCCGGGTCGTCCCGGACGACCACGAGGCCTTCGCCGGGGCCTGGCTGGCGGCCGCCAGCTACACCGAGGAGCTGGCCACCGCGCTCTGTTCCGCCGCCTGGGCCGGGGAGGAGGGATAGCCGGGGAGGCCGATTCGGCCGCCAACCTGGCACAGCACGGCCGCCGCCACCTCCCAACGGATACGAACGACCCGGCGGACGGGCCGATCCGGCGGGGAGGTATAAGGAAAATTAGTTGCACAGACAGGTAATCCGCGCCGACTGGCATACTTGTCTGACGAGGGACATTGCGGGACGCGCAGGGGAAGGCGGAACGCGCAGGGAAACGGAAGGGAAGGCGAGCGATGGGGATCCGCGACGACGCGGCCGAGATCCGGGCCCGTGGCTGGCGAACTCTGGCCGCGCTGCACGGGCTGATCGACACGGCGCTGGAGAAGGCGCTGCAGGCGGAGCACCGGCTCTCGGTGGTCGAGTACACGGTGCTGGACGCGCTGTCACGGCAGGACGGGTGGCACATGCGGATGCAGCAGTTGGCCCGCGCCGCGGCGCTGAGCAGCAGCGCGACGACCCGCCTGGTGACCCGCCTGGAGGATCGCGGGCTGCTCAGCCGCTACCTCTGCGCCGACGACCGGCGCGGGATCTACACCGAGCTGACGCCGGAGGGCCGCACCCTGCTGGCAGCCGCCCGCCCGGTGCACGACGCCACCCTGGAGGCGACCCTGGCGCAGGCCGCGGAGGTCCCGGAGCTGGCGCCGCTGGTGCACGCCCTCGCCGGACTCGACGACCCGGCCGACCGCGCCGACCGCACCCCGGTCACCGCCTGACCGTCCGCGCCGGCCCGACCGTCCGCGCCTGCCAGACCGTCGGGGAAGCCGAACCCCGCGCCCTCACCGCCGCCCGGCGGACAGGGCGTTGCGGTGCACCTGGTCGAGCAGGGCGAGCAGCAGTTCCTTGCTGGACGCCCGCTCCCGCACGTCGCAGAGCACGACCGGGACGTCCGGCCCGAGGTCGAGAGCGCGCCGGACGGCCTCGGGGCTGGCGTCGCGGCGGCCGTGGAAGCAGTTGACGCCGATCGCGAACGGGATGCGGCGCTGCTCGAAGAAGTCCACGGCGGCGAAGCTGGATTCGAGCCGCCGGGTGTCGGCGAGGACGATCGCGCCGAGGGCGCCGAGGGCGAGGTCGTCCCACATGAACCAGAACCGGAACTGCCCGGGCGTGCCGAACAGGTAGAGCACCAGGTCCTCGCGGACGGTGATTCGCCCGAAGTCCATCGCCACGGTGGTGGTGGACTTGCCCTGGACGCCGTCGAGGTTGTCGACCCCGATGCTGGCGCGGGTCATCCGCTCCTCGGTCTGCAGCGGTTCGATCTCGCTGACCGAGCCGACCATGGTGGTCTTCCCGACGCCGAAGCCGCCGGCGACGAGGATTTTGACCGCGCCCGGCACCAGGCTCTGGGTCGTCAATTCGGGTCTCCTGGAGTGGGACTGAGAGATGCGGGGCGGGTGGGGGCCCCGCCGGGTCAGAGCCGGCGGACGCCCTCGATCACGGCCTGGATCAGCGAGATGTCCGGCGCCTCGGCGAGTTGGACCGGGGCGCGGGTGAGGATCAGCCGGGCCTCGGCCAGGTCGTCGAGCAGCACCTTGACGACGCTGACCGGCAGGTCGAGGGTGGCCGCGATCTCGGCGACGGCCAGCGGGCGCTCGCGGCACAGGTCGATGATCGCGGCCGGTTCGGGCGTGAGCCGGCTGGTGTCGGTGCGCGGGTCGGCGGTGACCACGAGGGTGATCAGTGCGAAGCCGTCACGGACCGGGCCGGTGCGCCCGTTGGTGATCGCGTAAGGGCGGACCAGATGGCCTGCGTCCTTGTCGTAGAACCAGGCCTCGTCGGCGTCGGCGGTCACGCACCGCCACCCGCGCCGACCTGGCCGGCGTCGCTGCGTGGCGCCGCGGTGAGGTACTGGCCGACCTGCTTGACCAGCACGTTGATCTCGTACGCCATCAGACCGGCGTCCACCTGCTCGCTGGTGAGGACGGCGAGCCGGGCGCCCTGCCCGGCGGTGGTGACGAACAGGAACAGCTGGTCCATCTCGACCACGGTCTGCCGGACCCGCCCGCCGTTGAACCGGTGTCCGGCGCCGCGGGCGAGGCTCTGCAGTCCGGAGGCGACGGCGGAGAGGTGCTCGGCGTCGGCGCGGTCCAGGCCCCGGGACATGCCGACCAGCAGACCGTCCTCGGAGAGGACGATGGCGTGCCGGGTCTCGGGTACCCGGGCCACCAGCTGGTCCAGCAGCCAGTTGAGGTCGCGCTGGGTGTCGGTGTGCTGCGTCATCACTGCTGTTCCTTGGCTTCCTGAACGGCGGAGGCATCCCGGACGGCGGAAGGCGCGGTCGGGGTGTGGGGCGCGGCGGGCGCCTGGGGGGCGGTGGGCGTGATCGGCGTGTAGGGGTCGGGGTCGGCCGCGCGGGCGGTCCGGGTGCCGCGCTGGATGGCGGCCATGGTGGCGCGGGAGCGCTGCGGTGACGGGTCGTCGGCCTCGGGGGCGCCGTGCCGGGGGCCGGACTGGGGCCCGGTCCGGGCGGGGTGGCCGACCACGGGGGGCAGCATGACGCCGGGGGCGTTGGCCTCGCGGAGCTGCTCGGCGAGGCTGGCGTTGCGGACCCGCTGCGGCAGGACCCGCGGAGTGCGCAGTTCGCCGTCCTGGCCGTGCTCCAAGCGCTTCTCCTGGGCGCGGTCGGCGCAGGCGCCGTCGAGGGGCACGGCCGCAGGCTCGACCACCGAGTCCGCCGTGCGCCCGTCCCCAGCGCGCCCGTCCCCAGCGCGTCCGTCCCCAGCGCGTCCGTCCACGGTGCGCCCGTCCGCCGACGGCTCGCCGACCGGGAGGTCGTACGGCTGCGGAAGGACGGGCCGGGGGACGACCACGGCACCGGGCAGGCCGGGGATCTCGGCGCCGACCGGCAGACCGCCGTTGGTCGGAGCTGGGGCGGCGCCCAGGGAGTACTGGGCGAGCAGCTCACCGGTGATCACACCGCCGTCACCCGCACCGTCACCCACGCGGGGCCCCGCAGGAACCCCAGGCACCCCGGGCACCGAAGACGCACCCGCCCCATCGGCCGCACCAGGCGCGGCCCCGGGCACCGGAGCCCCCGGCCCCCCGCCCAGCAGCCCGCCGAGTACCCCGGCCAGCGCGCCCGACAGCTCCCCGTCCGCACCGCCGAGGTCGCCGCCCGCCGTCGGCAGCGGCTCGGGGACCGGTGTCCGGGTGACCCGCGCGCCGGACGGCAGCCCGGCGACTGCGGCCGGCTGCTCGGCCTGCTCCAGCAGCACGGACGGCACCAGCACCACGGCCCGGGTGCCGCCGTACGGCGAGGGCCGCAGGGTGACCTGGATGGCGTGCCGGGCGGCCAGCCGCGCGACGACGAACAGGCCCAGCCGCAGGTCGTCGCCGAGGGCGGAGACGTCCAGCTCGGGCGGGTTGGCCAGGTAGTCGTTGAGCCGCTCGTACTCCTCCTCGGTCATGCCGAGGCCGCGGTCCTCGACCTCGACCGCCAGGCCCTTGGGGACCTCCTGCGCGGAGACCTGCACCTGGGTGTACGGCGGGGAGAAGGTGGTGCCGTTCTCGATGAGTTCGGCGATCAGGTGGATGACGTCGGCGACGGCCTGTCCGCTGAGCGAGGCGCGCGGCACGCCCTGGACGACGACCCGGGCGTAGTTCTCGGTCTCGGAGACGGCGCTGCGCAGCACGTTGACCATGGGCACGGCGTTACGCCAGCGCCGGGCGGGCAGGGCGCCGCCGAGGATGACGAGGTTCTCGGCGTTGCGCCGCATCCGGGTGGCGAGGTGGTCGACCGCGAACAGCTCGCGCAGCAGCTCGGGTTCCTCGTGCTCGCGCTCCAGGGCGTCGAGCATGCTGATCTGCCGGTGGATCAGGATCTGGGTGCGGCGGGCGATGTTGAGGAAGACCTTCTTCGTCCCCTCGCGGCCCTGGGCCTGGTGGACGATGGCGGCGACGGCGGCCTGACGGACGGCGGCGAGGCCGTCGGCGGTCTGCTGGACCTCGTCGCCGGCCCGCCGGGACGGCGACCAGGCGGGCGGTGTGGGCACCGGCTCCCCGGCGCGCAGCCGTCCGACGACCTCGGGGATCTCGTCCTGGGCGAGCGCGAGGGTGTCGGTGCGCAGCACGGAGAGGCGGGCGGACAGGGCCCGGGCGGCCCGGATGCCGCGGACCAGGCTGACCAGCAGGACCAGGGCCACGACGGCGCTGCCGGCGATCAGGGCGGTGCGGTGTCCGGCGTCGCGCAGCAGGTAGGCGGCGTAGCCCCAGGCGGCGGCGAGGCCCAGGCTGGGAACCAGCACGAGGGCGAGGAGCGAGCTGCGGAGCGAGCCGGACCGGCCGGCGCGGTGGCCCGTGCGGTGGGCCGATATGCCTGGCATCTGATTCCTCGTTGCAGGGCCGAGTCGCTGGGCCGAACGGCGGTTGGGCCTGTCCGCGGTCCGGCCGGGGCTTCAGGGCGCCACGGCCGGGGTGGCCGGACGGGGTGACGCGGTGTCATCGTCCGGACGGAGGTGCAGCACGGCCGCCGACGGCAGGAACGCTATCAGCCCCATGCGCCCTCGTCGCAACATCAACTGACGATGCGTGAGGGGTCGATGGCGGTGGTGGAGATGCGCGGACGGAGCGTCCGCCGTCGGATCGTCGCAGCTCAGGTCGGCCGGGGGGAGCGCCCCAGGCGGCTCTCCGGGGGCCAGGGGGTCTCCCGGAGAGCCGTCAGGAACAGGTCAAACCGCTTATGCTGGAGGCTTCGACGCCGTCCGGCCGGTCGGGGCCGTCGGTTCGCCAGGCCGGTTTGCCGATGCGCCGGTTCGCGCCGACGTGCCGCGGGTCCAGCCCGTTGGCCACGTCGGTTCAACCCGCCAGCGGTATCGGCACCACCTGCCCGCCCCCCACCACCTGCAACTCCACCGCGGCCTCCCGCTGGGCCAGTTCGGTCCAGGCCCAGCTCGCCAGGTCGGACAGCTCCGCCGACCACTGCTTGCCGTAGGTGCCGCAGGCGACCTGGCCGAGCCGCAGCCGCTGGACGTCCGAGGTCCCGGCCGGCGGGTAGACATGGGTGGCGTCGCGCAGGTAGCGCTCGATGCTGAACTCGGCCTGCAGGCCCCGGGCGGCGTGGATCTCCATGGCGTTGCGCGCCGAGTCCAGCGCGTACTCGGTGTTGATGAGCTTGGCGTTCATCAGCTCGGCGTCGCAGGCCCTGCCGTGGTCGAGCAGGTACGAGGCGTGGTAGGCGGCCAGCTTCGCCGTCATCAGCCGCGACTGCATCTCGCCCAGTTTCAGGGCGATGTTGGGCAGTTGGTTGAGCGGCTTGCCGTAGAGCACCCGCTCCTCCGCGAAGCGCGCGGTGTCCGCGACGATCGCGGTGTGGATGCCGAGCGCGACGGCGGCGAGGTTGAGCCGGCCGTACAGGGTGGAGGAGGAGTAGGCGACGTCCAGGCCCTGGCCCTCCAGGCCCAGCCGGTTGGCGACCGGGATGCGGCAGTCCTCGAAGACGATCTCGCCGAAGCTGAAGCCGTGCAGGCCGCTCTGCGAACCGAGTTCCCCGGCGCGAAAGCCGGGGCGGTCGCTCTCGACCAGGAACGCGGACAGGCCCCGGCTGCCCTCGCCGGTGCGGAGGATCACCCCGTGCACGTCGCCGATGTGGGAGTTGCCGACGAACCACTTGCGGCCGTCGAGCACGTACTCGCCGCCCTCGCGACGGGCGGTGCCGGACATCCCGAGCACGTGGCCGCCCGACTCCGGCTCGGTGACGGCGATGGTCGGCAGCGCCGCACCGGAGGCGAACTTCGGCAGCCAGTACCGCCGTTGGGCGTTCGAGCCGAAGTGGATGACCTTGGCGACACCGAGCTGCGAGGCCTGCGCCACCGCGCCCATGGCACCGCTGACCCGGGCGAGCTCCTCCACGATGACGGTCTTGGCGAGGTGCCCCAGTCCCATTCCGCCGAATTCGCGCGGAATGGTCACGCCGATCCATCCCCGTCGGGCGATCTCCCTCGACAGTTCGACCTCGACGTTCCGTTCGGCCTCCATCCTGGCCACGTGCGGACGTACCTCCTTCTCCGCGAACTCACGGACCTCCGCTCGGAGACTCTCGTGGCGCTCGTCGGTGAAGTAGTCCATCGCCATGCTGGGGTCCTCTCGTGTCAGGGGTGTGCCGTGCCTCCGTCCGCGCCGTCGAAGCCGCTTCGGCCGCCCCCGAGGGTGAGTGGGGTGTGGAGGTGGTGGTGGCCGACTGCCCCTTTGCAATCGGTGCAAGCGGAACTCGGGGCGGCTTTCCCGGGGTTGGGAATACCGTCCGTGTCTTCGGCAGGGCTCATTGTCATATGGGTCTCCTGTGCTGACCCAGAGTCGATCTTCGATTGGCGGAAATCGGCCCGTCCTGACGTTGAGGTGTTTGGTCGTGACGCCGAGTGGGGAGTGATCCTTCCCCGTCGCGACAACCTGCTGAGCGGCCGCTCACATGCGGCTTTGACTGTTCATCAGCAAAGGTGACGAACCGGACCGAGCGAGCCGAAGCGCCCTGATGTCTGATTACATGTGCGCCATGACTGATGTGATGAGCACTCAAGGCCAGTTCCCGGGTGCCCCCGGGGAGTCCGAGCGGACCCGCAGGCTGCGCAGCCTCGGTCTCAACGAACCGTCCGCGGACGAGGCCTTCGACCGCTTCGCCCACCTGGCCGCCAGCATCACCCGCGCTCCCATCGCGATGGTCAACTTCATCAACGACGAGCGCCAGATGTTCCGGGGGCTCTACATTCCGCCAAACTCGAGCGACGTCGCGTCCGAAGAAGGTGCTTCCTGGGCCGATCGGGGCATCGCCTTCGATCTTCCGACCCGTCAGATGCCGCTGAGTCACGGCTTCTGTCCGCACGTCGTCGCCCAGCGCTCCCCCCTCGCGCTCGACGACATCCTCGCCTACCCCCGGTTCTCCGGAAACCCGGTCGTCGACGAACTGGGCGTGCGGGCCTACCTCGGCGCCCCGCTCGTCGACGACACCAAAACCGTCATCGGTACCGTCTGCGTCCTGGACCGGGAACCCCGGCAGTGGGGACGCGAGCGGCTGCGCGACATCCAGCACCTCGCCGAGGCGCTGCTCTCCGAGATCCGGCTGCGCGACAACCTGCTCGCCCAGCAGCAGGAGATGTTCGCCGCCTTCGACGGCTCCCCGTTCCCCATCATGCTCACCGACGGCCCCGGCCAGGAGATCCGCTACGCGAACGCCCAGCACGCCGACACCTTCGGAGCCCCGGCGGCGTACGGGGCGATCGGCGCGGCCTACCCGCAGCTCGGCGCGGCAGGACTCCAGCAGGCCGTCGTGGAGGCCTACCACACCGGGCGCAGCACGGTCCTGAACGACGTCCGGATCCAGTCAGGCCGCCCGGACGCCCAGCGCATCCAGCAGATCTTCAGCTTCACCTGCACCCCGCTGCGGACCGCGCGCACCGGCCAGGTCAACGGCGTCCTCACCGTCGGCATGGACGTCACCGCGCAGTCCCGCACCGAGGAGGAGCTCGGCACGCTGGCCGCGCTGCTGGTCGACCGGCTCCAGCAGAACGGCGCCACCCCGGTCGGACGCCCGGGCCTCGCCGGGGAGTCCGGACTCATCCTGCCGAGCTGAGCCGCCGACCTGCCGTCCGCGTGCGGCGCCGCAGTCCCCCTCCGTACCACCGCCCACCGGTCCGCACCACCGCACCACCCGTGACCGCACCACCCGTGACCGCACCTCTCGCAATCGCAGCACTGATCACCGCACCACCCGCGACCCGCACCACCGCGACATCCGCCACCGTGGCGGGGCGCCTCTCACCCCCGAGGAGAGGCTCCCCGCCACGGTGCCGTCCGGGGGCACCGGGCCGCCCGGAGTACCCCGGCGTCCGAGCCCGAGCGGGTGAACCGGCCCCGCCCGCGCCCCGGCCACGGCCCGCCCGAAGGGCGCCGATGGTAGGCATGGGCCGCATGGACTGGTTCGCGGCCCCCGACTACTGGCTGAGCCGGCTGCTCGTCCAACGCCTGCTCGCCGGCCTCTACCTGGTCGGGTTCCTCGCCGCCGTCGCGCAGTTCCGCGCCCTGATCGGCACCGACGGCATGCTGCCGGTGCCCCGCTTCACCGCCCGGGTCCCCTTCCGCCACGCGCCCGGGCTGTTCCACCTCCACTACAGCGACCGCTTCTTCGCCACCGTCGCCTGGAGCGGCGCCGCGCTCGCCGCCGCCGTGACCGCCGGACTCGGCGACCTCGTCCCGCTCTGGGCGTCGGTCCTGCTGTGGGCGGTGCTCTGGGGGCTCTACCTCTCGATCGTCAACGTCGGGCAGACCTGGTACTCCTTCGGCTGGGAGTCACTGCTGCTCGAAGCCGGCTTCCTCGCCGCCTTCCTCGGCAACGCCGACACCGCCCCGCCGACCCTGGTGCTCTGGCTGATGCGCTGGCTGGTCTTCCGGGTCGAGTTCGGCGCCGGACTGATCAAACTGCGCGGTGACCGCTGCTGGCGCGACCTCACCTGCCTGCGCTACCACCACGAGACCCAGCCCATGCCCGGACCGCTCAGCTGGTTCTTCCACCACCTGCCCGACCCGCTGCACCGCGTCGAGGTGGCCGCCAACCACTTCGTCCAACTCGTCGTCCCGGTCTGCCTCTTCCTCCCGCAGCCGGTCGCGAGCTACGCCGCCTGCATCGTCGTCGCCACCCAGCTGTGGCTGATCGCCTCCGGCAACTTCGCCTGGCTCAACTGGCTGACCGTCACACTCGCCCTCGCCGCCGTCGACCCGGCCCGCCTCGGCCTGCCCGTTCACGCCCACACGCGCCCCGGCGCCCCCGTCTGGTTCGAGGTGCTGGTGATCGCGCTCACCGCCGCCGTCGCCGTCCTCAGCTACTGGCCGGTCCGCAACCTCGTCTCCCGCCGCCAGGCCATGAACCGCTCCTTCAACCGGCTGCACCTCGTCAACACCTACGGCGCCTTCGGCAGCATCAACCGCATCCGCCAGGAGATCGTCGTCGAAGGCACCGACGAACCGACCCTCACCCCGCACACGGTCTGGCACGAGTACGGCTTCAAGGGCAAACCCGGAGACGTGCGCCGGCTCCCACGCCAGTACGCCCCCTACCACCTGCGGCTCGACTGGCTGATGTGGTTCGCCGGCATCTCGCCCGCCTACGCCCGCCCCTGGTTCCTGCCCTTCGTCGCCCGCCTGCTCGCCGGCGACCGCGCCACCCTCCGGCTGCTGCGCCACAACCCCTTCCCCGGCACCCCGCCGACCCACGTCCGGGCGACCCTCTACCTCTACCGGTTCACCGATTGGCGCGAACTGCGGGAAACCGGTGCGTGGTGGCACCGCACCGCGCTCTACGAGTACCTCGCGCCGGTCGACCTCGCCTCCCTCGCCCGCGCCGGGTACCGCGCACCCCTCGGCCGACGGCTCCGCACCGTGCCGCTGGACCGGCCACGGCGGCCCGGGGCCCGGTCGGGAAGACCGTCCGGCCGAGCCGGGGACCGAAGCCCCGAGCACCCGTCCGGCTCAACGCCCCACCACCCAGGTGGCCCTCCCGAGTAGCGGCCAGGTGGGCGGTATGGCACACGACACCGGCCCGTCGGGCGGTGGGTGCGTGCAAGGCTCGAACGGGCACCCGTATTCTGGGCGTCCACAACCGGCGGCCCTACCGCGCGCCCCCCAGCCCCGTTCCGGGGCGCTCCGCGCAACCGGTCCGCCGCCCCCTCGCCGCCAGCCCCGCCGTCGTCGCCCAGAACCGGACCTCACATGACAGTGCTTCACTCGCGCAACGCCGACGCAGCCGACCCGGCGGACGTCGCCGACGCCGCAGACGTCAAGGACCCCCAGGACGCCAAGGCCGTCACGGCGGAGAGCGACCTCCGCGAGGACCTCGGCCGCTACGCCGAACTCGGGGCCTTCACCCTCACCGCCGACACCCACGCCTGGTACGCGGCCGTCGACACCGTCGCCACCCCCGAGGACGCCCGCGCCGCCTCCACCGCGCTGGCCGAACTGCGCGGCCGCGACCTCCGCCAGACCTGGGACGCCGTCACCGCCCTCGCCGCCGAGGTCAAGCTCGACGAACCCGACACCGTCGCCAAGACCGCCCTGCTCGTCGAGCTGCTCCAGCGCGTCCAGCGCACCTCCGCCACCCTCACCGCCGCCGCCTACGACGCCGACCTCGACGCCCTCACCGCCGCCACCGCGGACAGCACCTGGCGCCGCGAGCACGGCGTCAAGCTCTCCTGGCTGCGCGCCCGCTCCCTGCGCAAGCAGGCCACAGCCCTCGCCACCGACCGCCGCGTCCGCCGCGAGGACCTGCACGAGGCACTCGCCTCCGCCGAGATCGAGCGCCGTGCCTGGGTCGCCATCGCCCCCGCGGGCACCCTCCCGGTCGTGCCCACCGACGGCGCGCTGGTCGAGCGGACCGCCCAGGCCTTCGAGGCGATCAACACCGGCCTGCGCGGCCTCGCCCGGATGCTCCCCGACCACGACCTCGACGGGCTGGCCTTCGCCGACCTCGTCGACCTGGTCGAACGGCTCGCCGCCGACGAGGGCACGCTCTACCGCCTGCCCACCATCCGCGGCCTGCGCGCCACCCTGGAGGAGGCCGGCCTCGGCGACCTGCTCGCCGAACTCACCGCCGCCCAGGCCGACCGCAGCGCCGCCGAAGCCGCCTACGGCGCCCGCCAGGCCCTGGCCGGCGGCCAGCGTGACGGGCTCGCGGGGGCGGGGAGCGCCGTCGAGGCTGCGGTTCCTGCTCCGGCTTCGGCTCCTGCCTCGGCGGAGGAGCCGGTGGAGGAGCCGGCGAGCGGCGTGGTGACCGAGGCGGAGCTGGAGTCGGAGCTGGACTCGGGGTCGGCTTCGGACTCGGACTCGGTCGAGGCTGGGTCTGCGGTCGAGGCCGCCGTCGAGGTGATTGAGGAGAAGGTGGCGGAGGTGGCGCAGGAAGCCCCCGTCACCGTGGTCTCCCTCCCGGCGCCGTCCCCGGCCGCCGACGATCTGGTGGCCGCCGCGACCGCCGCGCTGGCGGAGGCCGCGGAGCCGGCCGAGGCCGTGGCCGAGCCGACGGCGGCCGTTGAGGCGCCGGAGGACACGGAGACCGAGGCCGTCGTCGAGACCCCCGCCGCCGAAGCCGAAGCCAAGGCTGAGGTCGAGGTCGAGGTCGAAGCCGAGTCGGCGGAGGAGACGCCCGCCCTGGAGGACGCGCCGGTCGTCGAGCCGGAGGCGGTCGAGGAGGCCGTCGAGACGGCTGCCGAGCCCGAGCTGGTGGCCCAGGTGGAGGCGGCCGAGGCTCCCGCTGTTGAGGCCGCGGAGCCGGTGGCCGAGGTCGTGGTCGAGGTTGTCGAGGAGGCGTCTGCGGTCGTCGTGGAGCCGGTTGTCGAGGTGGAGGCGGTTGTTGAGCCTGCTGCTGCCGAGGAGCCGGTCGTGGCGGTGGAGGCCATCGAGGCCGCGGAGCCGGTGGCCGAGGTCGAGGCGCCGGTTGTACCGGTCGAGGTAGAGGTTGTCGAGGAGGCGTCTGCGGTCGTCGTGGAGCCGGTTGTCGAGGTGGAGGCGGTTGCTGAGCCTGCTGCTGCCGAGGAGCCGGTCGTAGCGGTGGAGGCCATCGAGGCCGAGGAACCGGTGGCCGAGGTCGAGGCCGAGGCCGTCGAGGAGGCGCCCGCCGCCGAGCCGGTGGCCGAGCCCGCCGCCACTGACCGGCCCGAGAAGCCGGACTTCACGCCCGGTCGGCCCGTGACCGCCTACTCCGCCGACGAACTGCTCGCCGTCGTCCGGTGGGTGGACGGTGACGGTGTCGAGCGCACGGACGAGGAGCTGCTGCGGGCGGCGATGAAGGAGCTGGGCTTCGCCCGTCTCGGGCCGCGGATCAAGGAGGCGCTGGGCGCCGCCGTCACCGCCGCGCGGGGCTGACCTCCGGGGAACAGTGGCGAAGGGCCCGGGACACGCGATCGCGCGTCCCGGGCCCTTCGCCGTACCGCGTGTGCCCGAGAACGTCAGCCCGCCTTGCTCCATGGTCGGTTGGAGATCAGCGCCTTGACGTTGGCCACGTACCCCGGGCTGGGGATGGCCAGGACGACCGTCGAGACCGCCACGGCCGACACCAGGACCAGGGGCTCTCCGGACGTGCCCACTGCCATCGGTGGTTCCCCCGCTTGTCACCGGCGGTTCCGGCGAGTGGCGGTCATCCTACGATGTGCTCTTTTCCCCTGGTCCGGACGGGTGCCCTGGCATGAACGGGTGCTCCAATGCCTGCGCGAGGACGGTCGGAGCCGTCGCCAGGGAGGGCCCGTACCAGGCCAGGTGGCGTCCGCTGACCAGCGCCGCCGGGACACCCGGGAACGCCTCCGGGCCGTCCTCCGCCGTGAAGCGGTACGGCTCGTCCGGCAGCACCACCAATTCCGGTCGGCAGGCGAGCAGTTCGGGCAGCGGGACGGCCGGGTAGCGCTCGGCGTGCCCGGCGTGGACGAGCCGGACGCCGAACCGGCGCAGCAGGTCCCCGGCGAAGGTGTCGCGGCCGAGGACCATCCACGGGCGGCGCCAGATCGGCACGATCGCCCGCGGGCCGTCCGAGGGGCGCGGGACGGCGGCCCACGCCGCCTCGGCCTCGTCCAGCCAACCCGGGCGCGGCAGCGCGCAGGCGGTGGTGAGCATCCGGTCGAGCGAGCGGAACGCGCCGTCCAGGGTGCGGACGTCGGTGACCCAGACCGGCAGGCCGGCCGCCCTCAGCGCGTCCAGGTCGGGGCGCCGGTTCTCCTCGTCGTTGGCCAGGACGAGATCCGGGGCGAGAGCGAGGATGCCCGGCACGTCCGGGTTCTTGGTGCCGCCGATCCTGGTGACGGCCAGGTCGGCCGGGTGGCTGCACCAGTCGGTGGCGCCGACCAGCAGCCCGGGCGCGGTGACGGCGACGGCCTCGGTCAGCGACGGCACCAGCGACACCACCCGGCGCGGCGGGCGCGGGCCGAGCCGTACGGGCAGGTCGAGATCGTCCCGCAGGACGGTGGGATCGGCCATCCGGCCACCCTACGCCGGGGGTTCGAGGACGGCCGCCGGACGGAGCGGAAATCCCCGGGAACCCGCCGAACGATCCGGCCGACTACCTGGACCGGGTTCGCAGGACGGGCCCCCAGCACGATCACCGACCAGGAGAGTTGTCATGCGCCCTCGCGTTGTCTGCGGAATCGCGGCCGCCGTCGCCCTGTTCGCCACGGCCTGCGGAAGCGGCGGCGGGGGAGGCGGAGAGCGGGGCGCCACCGGCACCGCCCAGGCCGCCCCGGCCGGCGGCTACCCCGTCAAGGTCGCCGACTGCACGGACCGGGAGACCACCATCGCCAAGGCCCCCGCCAAGATCGTCACCAGCAACGCCGCCGCCCTGGAGCTGCTGCTCCAACTGGGCGCGGGCGACCGGGTGATCGGCACCGGCTTCCCGCCCGGCCACGGCACCCTCCCGCCGGCCCTGGCCGAACAGGGCGCCAAGGTGCCCGTGCTCGGCGACAAGACCATCCCCAAGGAGAAGCTGCTCGGCTCCGGCGCCGACCTCTACATCGACACCTTCGGCGCGATGCCGATGATGGGCGGCGGCGCCACCGGGCCCAGCGAGGAGGAGTTCGCGGCGGCCGGCATCCAGCACGTCTACCTCCTGTCCACCGCCTGCGCCGGCACCCCGAAGGCGGCCAAGGCGCCGCGCACCGACCTCTCCGGGATCGAGAACGACATCCGCCGCCTCGGCGCCGTCACCGGCACCGCCGCCCGCGCGGAGGAGCTCGTCGCAGGCATGGAGAAGCAGGTCGGCGAGGTCCGCACCGCGCTCGCCGGCGTCCCGGAGGCGCAGCGTCCCGGCTACTTCGTCTTCGACTTCGACGCCGGCACCAAGCAGCCGGTCGCGGTCTGCGGCCGCCAGGTCGCCAACGCGGTGATCACCCAGGCCGGGGCCCGCAACGTGTTCGCCGACTGCGACGCCGACTTCAAGCCCGGCTCCTGGGAGGACGTCGTCGCCAAGAACCCGGACTGGATCCAGCTCGCCGTCCGCAACCGGGGCAGCGAGGAGGCCACCCGCAAGGCCTTCGACGACGCCGAGGCGTTCCTGCGCGGCTTCCCCGCGACCCAGGGCCTGAAGGCCGTCCAGGAGGGCCATTTCGTGCGGCTCGGCTCCGAGGTCACCACCATCGCGGGCGTGCGCAACGCCGACGCCGTCCGGCAGATCGCCGCGACCATCCACCCGACTTTCGTCAAGAACGGGCAGTAGGCGGTGACCTCGGCCGTCCCCGGTGCTCCCGGCGTCCCCGATGCTCCCGGCGTCCCCGATGCTCCCGGCGTCCCCGATGCCTCCGGCGCTCCCGGTGCTCCCGGCGTCCCCGATGCTCCCGGCGTCCCCGATACCTCCGGCGCTCCCGGTGCTCCCGGCGTCCCCGATGCTCCCGGCGTCCCCGATGCCTCCGGCGCTCCCGGTGCTCCCGGCGCCCCCGATGCCCCCGGCGCCCCCGATGCCTCCGGCGCGCCCGGCACGACCGCTCGCACGCGCGAGGGGAGGGATGCCCGCCCGGCCCGCACCCTGCGGGCCGGGCCGCTGGCCGTCGCGCTGACCACCGCCCTGGTGCTGGCCCTGACCGCCGCGGTGTCGTTCGGCTCACTGGACATCCCGCCCGGCGAGGTGTGGTCGGTCGTCGCCCACCACCTCACCGGGCGGGCCCCCGAGCCCGGCACCCGCGACCTCATCGTCTGGCAGCTGCGCGTCCCGCGCGCCCTGCTGGCGGCGACGGTCGGGGCCGGGCTCGGCCTGGTCGGCACCGCCGTGCAGGCCCTGGTCCGCAACCCGCTCGCCGACCCCTACCTGCTCGGCATCTCCTCCGGCGCCTCGCTCGGGGCGGTCGCCACGATCGTCCTCGGCACCTCGCTCGGCCTCGACCTCGCCTTCGGCAGCGCGCTCGGCCTCACCGTCTCCCTGGCGGCCTTCGTCGGCGCCCTCGGCGCGTTCTCCCTGGTCTGGTTGACGGCCCGGCGCGGCGGCGGCTTCTCCCCGCTGCGCCTGGTCCTCGCGGGCATCGCCATCGCCCAGTTCCTCGGCGGCATCACCAGCTACCTCGTCCTGCAGACCCGCGACGAACAGCAGACCCGCGGTGTGCTGTTCTGGCTCATGGGCAGCCTCGGCGGCGCCGTCTGGGCCCAACTCGCCGTCCCCGCCGTCGCGGTGGCGCTCGGACTGGCCCTGCTGCAGGCCCGCGCCCGCGGGCTCAACGCGATGCTCATGGGCGACGAGACGGCCGCCGGGCTCGGCGTGGACGTCACCCGGCTGCGCCGCGAGGTCTTCGTGGTCACCAGCGTGCTCACCGGCGTGCTGGTCGCGGTCTCCGGCGCGATCGGCTTCGTCGGGCTCATGGTGCCGCACGTCTGCCGGCTGCTCGTCGGCGGCGACCACCGGCGCCTGTTGCCGCTGTCCGCGCTCACGGGTGCGCTGCTGCTGGTCGTGGTCGACACCGTGGCCCGCACCGCGCTGGACGGCCAGGAACTGCCGATCGGCGTCGTCACCGCCGTCCTCGGCGCCCCCACCCTGCTCTACCTGCTGGACCGACGACTGGAGCGTACGTGAGGATCGCCGTCGAGGAACTGAGCGTCACCCTGGCCGGGCGGACGGTGGTGGCCGGGGTCCACCTGGTCGCCGAGGAAGGGGAGATCGCCGGACTGGTCGGGCCCAACGGCAGCGGCAAGTCCAGCCTGCTGCGCACCGTCTACCGGCACCTGCGGCCGAGCGCCGGGAGGGTGCTGCTGGCCGGGCGCGACCTGGCCGGGCTGCGGCCCGCGCAGTCCGCCCGGCACATCGCCGCGCTGCCGCAGGAGCGCGGCGGGGACTTCGAGTTGAGCGTCCGCGAGGTGGTCGCGATGGGCCGCACCCCCTACAAGCGGGCGTTCGCCGCCGACGACGCCGAGGACCACCGGATCGCCGCCGACGCGCTGGCGCGGGTCGGCATGGCGGACGCCGCCGGCCGCCGGTTCGCCCAACTGTCCGGGGGCGAACGGCAGCGGGTGCTGCTGGCCCGGGCGCTCGCCCAGCAGCCGGACGTCCTGGTGCTGGACGAGCCGACCAACCACCTGGACGTCCGGCACCAGGTCGAACTCCTCGCCCTGCTCCGGGAACAGCGCCGCACCACCCTGGTCGCCCTGCACGACCTCAACGCCGCCGCCTCCGTCTGCGACCGGCTGCACGTCCTGCACCGCGGCGCCCTGGTGGCCTCCGGGGCGCCGCGCGAGGTGCTGACCCCGGACCTGCTGGCCGAGGTGTTCGGCGTCCGGGCGGCGGTGGTCGAACACCCGCTCACCGGCGACCCGTTGATCGCCTTCGACCACCGCACCCCGGCCTCCGCTCCGTTGCGGGTGGGAGTGGGGCCGGGAGTGGGAGCGGGTGCCGGGGCCGGGGCGGAGGGAGGGGGCGGGGGAGCGCTGGGGGCCGGAGCCGGGGCGGGGCCCGCCCGTCAGAACGCCTCGTAGTGGCTCGGCCGGCCGTCGCGCTCGACGAGCCGGCCGAGCTGCGCGGCGTCCTCGCTGCGCAGCAACTCCCATTCACCGTCCGGTCGGTGGAGCACCGAGGAGTGCCAGGGCGTCATCCAGGCATCGGCCGCCTCCAGGAGCCGGATGCCGAACTTCGGTGCGCCCGCCGGCTGCGGGTGGATGGAGAGCCGGACCGACCGGGGGTGCTGCGCGGCGATCAACTCGCCCCAGGCGCGGCTGCGCTGGATCACCCCGTACGCGCGGCGGCGGCAGTCGCGCTGCAGGGCGGAGCGGGTGCCGGTGAAGCCCGTGGTGTCCTCGGTCAGAAAGCGGGTGATGCCGCGGTAGAGCCGCAGGGTCTCCTCGTCCGTCAGCACCAGCTCGCGCAACTCCTCGACGCTCGGCGCGTACTGGGCGTGCACCCGGGCGCGTTTGTCGTCGAACGGCAGGTCGCCGAGGACGGCGCGCAGGTCGAAGGTGGCGAGGTGGCTGAGGCCCTCGCGCTCGATCATCGCCGTCAACGCGTCGGAGTACTCGTCGATGTGGTCGTCGGGGACGTGGACGAGGTCGCCGAATATGTGTCCGTCCGAGCAGATCAGGATGTGTGCGCCGGGCTCGTAGCGGCGGCCGATCTCCGCGCAGAGCCCGTCGAGGAAGGTGAGCGACAGGCGCTCGCCCTCGTCGGGCAGGTGGCTGAGCACCTTCGCGGGGTTCGGCGACTTGCAGGGGAAGCCGGGCAGGGTGAACAGGATCGGGTCGCCGGCGGCGACGAAGTCCGCCAACTGCGCCAGCTGGTGCGGGAAGTGCTCCGGCCTGGTGTCCAGCCCGGGGTCGGAGGCGCGGCGGTGCGGCAGCAGCAGGCCGAGGATCTGGGCGGCGAGCCGTTCGGTGCTCGTGTCCGTGGGCGTACCTGTGGTTGTGCCCGCGTTCGTGGGCGGCGGTGTGGATGCGGTGGGGTGACGGTGGCGGGTGGAAACGGTGCCGGCGGGCGGCATGGTGGTCCTCCGGGAAAGGTCGTACGGGCGTCGGGCGGGCGCGGCCGCGCGCCGGTCTCAGAAACGTCGGTCGTAGGCGACGGGCAGCCGGTTGACCCCGCGCGCCAGCACGGCGGGGATCCAGGCGAGGGAGTCCAGACCCTCACCGGCCGCCTCGGCCGGACGCAGCCCGGGCAGCCGGGCGAGCAAGGTGGCGATGGCGACCTGGAGTTCGGCCCGGGCCAGGGCAGCGCCGGGGCAGTAGTGGATGCCGTGGCCGAAGGCGAGGTGGGCGTTCGGCGTTCGGTCGAGGTCGAGGCGGTCCGCGTCCGGGAACCGCACGTCGTCTCGGTTGGCGGCGCACAGCGAGACGATCACCGAGTCGCCGGCCGGGACGGTGGTCCCGAACAGGTCGCTGTCCTCGGCGAAGAACCGCCAGGTGGTGAGCTCGAACGCGGCGTCGTGGCGCAGCAGTTCCTCCACCGCGCGGGCGAGCGGACCGGGGTCGTGGGCGGGCCCTTCGGCCAGGGCGTCGCGCAGTCGGGCGAGTTGGTCGGGGTGGCGCAGCAGGGTGATCAGCATGGTGGTGATCTGGTTGGTGACCGGCTCCTGGCCCGCGACCAGCAGCTGGAACACCATCGAGTCGAGCTCCTCGCGGCTCAACTCGCCCGCGTCATGGGCGGCGACGAGCCGGCCCAGCAGGTCGTCGCCCGCCGTGACCGGGTCGTGGTGGGTGGGATGTTCGGCGCGGTTCACGGTGTGCCGGCCGGCGCGCTTGTGGGCGACCACGTCGGCGATGTACGTCTGCAGGCCGCGCAGCCGCGCCTCGTACGCCGGGCGGCCCGGGTCGTGCGGGCCGACGGGCTGGACGACCTTGCCCCAGTCGCGGTCGAAGCGCACCGCCAACTCGGCGGGCAGGCCGATGACTTCGGCGAGGACCCGGAACGGGAAGTGGGCCGCGAAGCCGGCCACCAGATCGGCACCACCGGTCTCGGGCAGCTCGTCGACCAGGGCGTCGGCGAGTTCCTGGAGGCGCGGGCGCAACGACTCCACCCGGCGCGGGGCGAAGGCGTCCAGGACGAGGCGGCGCATCGCGGTGTGCTTGGGCGGATCCTGGTGCAGCAGGTGGACCTGCAGCCGGGAGTGCTGCGGCTCGGGCATGATCGACGCCAGCCTGTGCCAGTTCTCGTTGCCCAGCGCGTGGTTCTTGCCGAGGCGGGGGTCGTTGAGGGTCTCGTGGGCGGCCTGGTAGCCGGTGACCAGCCAGGCGTGGATGCCGCTCGGGAACTCCACCCGGTGCACCGGCCCGGCCTCGCGCATCCGCCGGTAGAGGGGATAGGGGTCGCTCTTGTACGCGGGCCCGTACAGCGGGACGGGGTCGGGGAGTTGGTCGTACCCGTACGGGCAGCGCGGTTCGCCCGCCGGGCTGGCCGGTGCCGGATCGCGGACGGTGTCGGTCATCTGTGGTGCTCCTCCGGTGGTGCGGGCATGGCGGTGGTGCGGGGTATCGGTGGTGCAGGCAGGCGGTGGCCGGGTGGGCCGGCGCCCGGTGGGCCGGTGGTCAGGACCGTGGGCGGCGGTGCAGGGCGAGCAGGAGCACGGCCGTCGCCGCGACCACGGAGGCCAGGGCGATGCCCGCCCGGGTGCCGGTGGTGGCCCGGTCGCCGGCCAGTGCGGCGGCACCGGCCAGGGCGGGGCCGAGGGCGAAGCCCAGGCTGCGGGCGAGCTGGACGGCGGAGCCCGCGGTGGCGAGCTTGCCGGGCGGCGAGGCGGTCATCACCAGGGCTTGGGTGGGGCCGCCGTTGAGGCCCATCCCGATACCGGCCAGGGCGAGCCGCCAGGCGATGTCCGAGGCGGACCAGTCGGCGTTGAGTGGGACGAGCAGCGCCAGGCCGAGGGTGGTGACGGCGGCGCCGGCGAGCGCGGTCGGGCGGGCGCCCCAGCGGTCGGCCAGCCGCCCGCCGACCCGGCCGGCCAGCACCATGCCGAGCGGGAAGGCCAGCATGGTGAGTGCGGTGGCGGTGGCGCTCTCGCCGCCCGGACCGCGCAGGTGCTGGGCGAGCAGATAGTGGCAGGCCGCGAAGCCGGCGGCGAGTGCCAGCACCGAGGCGTTGACCCCGACGGTTCCGGCGGCCCGCAGCACCTCGGCGACCGGCCTGCCGCCGGGGCGGCGCAGCCAGAACAGGACCAGCGGGGCGGCGGGCAGCGCCAGCAGCAGCCACAGCGGCGCCTCCGGGGTCAGGGTCAGCGCGAGCAGCACGGCGGCGACGGCCGTGCCTATCAGGGCGGCGTCGCCGAGTGAACTCCGGTCGGGCGGGCGCAGCCTGCCGCGCCGCGGGGCGTGCCGGTGCACGATCAGCACGGCGGCCAGACAGACCGGCAGCTTGACCAGGAAGACGGCCCGCCAGCCGAAGTGGTCCAGCAGCAGGCCGCCGATGACCGGCCCGGTGACGGCGCCGAGCGGGCCGAGCGTCGCCGGGACGCTCATCGCCCGCCCGCGCGACTCGGGGCGCACGGAGGTGGCGGCGAGCACCGGCATCAGGACGAACAGCACCGCGCCGAACGTGCCCTGCAACAGCCGGGCGGCGATCAGCCAACCCGCCGAGGGGGCGAGGGAGGCCAGCACGCTGCACGCGGCGAAGCAGCTGACCGCGAGCAGCAGCGCCGCGCGGGTGCCCACCTGGTCCAGCCATCGCCCGGCGGGCAACAGCAGGGCGACCAGGGGAAGTTGGTAACCGAGGGCGGCCCACTGCGCGACCCCGGGGGACACGTGCAGGCCGGTCGAGATGTCGGTGAGCGCCAGGTTGACCACGTTCATGTCGAGCATCGCGACGAACGAGAGCAGTCCGGCGGCCACGACCAGGCTCCACCGGTCCGTCGCTTCGACCTGATGTACTGTCAGAGTTTTTGCGGTCGGGGGTGGTTGCGCTGCCATGAAGTCCCTCCGTTGCCCGACTGCTGTACCGGACGCCGCCTCGGCGGCGGGGTCCGGTACAGCAGTCGGAGGCGCGGCGGCTCCAGTTCCGAACAGGTGAAGGAATTTTCGAACGGGTGGGTGGTGGGCGGCCGGCGCCTGGTGGCTGACAGCTGACGGGTAACAGATAACAGATTTCAAAATCTGTTATCTGTCAGTTGTCATCTGTTACCCGCCACCCGTCGCCCGCCCGCCGCCCACTCCGCTCCCGCTCAGCAGGCTGCAGCCAGCTCCCCGCTCTCGGCCGCGCGCAGTCGGGCTATCAGCTCCTCGCGGGCCCGGGCGACCCGGGAGCGGACGGTACCGACCGGGCAGCCGGCGACCTCCGCCGCCTCGGCGTAGCTCAGACCGACCACCTGGGTCAGCACGAAGGCCTCCCGCCGTTGGGCGGGCACCCGGTCGAGCAGGTCCCCGAGCGCGATGCCCTCCTCGAACCCGGCCGCCGGTTCGGACCCCTGCCGCTCCGCCACCTCCTGCCAGTCCGGCAGCGGCGCGCAGCGCGGTCGGGCGGCAGCCGTCCGGTACCGGTCGATCACCGTGCGCCGGGCGATCGACAGCAGCCAGGTGCGGGCCGAGGAACGCCCGGCGAAGGCCGGAAGGCCGCGCAGCGCGCGCAGGAAGGTCTCCTGGGCGAGGTCGTCGGCGGACTGGACGTCGGTGAGGTGGGCGACGAAGCGCCAGACGTCCCGCTGGGTGGCCCGGACGAAGGCCTCGACGTCCGGGGCCCGGCCCGCGCGGGCGGTCAGGGCGAGTGCGGTGAGCTGCTCGTCATCCACGGCGGCCTCCCACCCGGCCGGTCCCGCTGCGATGGCAGTGCGGGACGATGGTCCTATGAGATGTGCGCAGTTCCGTACTGCCCTGTCGGCCCGGCTCGACGGCGAACCGACCGGCCTGCCGGGCGCCCGCCTGGACCGGCACGTCGCGCGCTGCGCCGGCTGCCGCGGGTGGCTGGAGCGGGCCGAGCAGCTGCGCGGCCGAGTACGGGCGAGCGCCGCCGAGGGGCCATCGGAGCAGTGGTCGGCCCGGTTGCTGCGTGGACTCGGGGCGCGGGGGGCCGGGGGCGGTCAGGCTCCGGACGGGCCGGAGGCCGAGGAGCGGTAGGACGGTGGCGCCGGCCGGAACCGGTGCGCCGTCGTAGTCAGGCATGCGAAGGTCCTGAGGGGAAGGCTGGGAGCGGCGCCACCCGAGGCGGCGCCGCCAACGTCCGTGGACTTCCGCGCGCCGCGCGGCGCCTCCTGGAGGAGACGGCGGGCGGGCGCGGGCCCGGGCCCTGACGGCGTGGCGGCGAAGGCACGGCCGGGCGACAGGGCGACCTGCCCGTGGCGCGAAACCCCTGGGCCCCGCCGTCCCGGGCGGCCGTGAGCGGCCAGGGGCGGTGTCGGGTGGGGGAAGGCGGCGGGCGCGTCAGCAGGCGAGGGCGAACGCCGGCGGGCCGCGCCGCACCACGGCATGGGTGAGCAGCACCGGCCGGGGCGGCCGGGCCTGGCGGCCGGTGGGCCGGGGCGGAGCCGGCGGACGGTAGCCGAAAGGGCGCGCCAACAGTGCCAGCAGCGGGAGCGGCAGCACCCCCGCGACCACGGTGCCGAGCGCACCGAGCAGGTCGAAGAGCCGGACCAGCGCGGCGTCACCGCGCCACAGCAGCAGCGCGCAGGCCAGCGCGGCGAGCGTGTGGGCGGCGATCATCCCGAGGGACATCCCGTGCGCCATGCCGTGCGCCATGCCATGGGTCATCCCCGGGGACATGCCGTGTGTGGTGGGCACCCCGGACGCGCCCGGGATGCCCGACACGGCCGAGCCGCCGGGCATTCCCGCCATCCCGGCCATGTCCAACGCCATCCCGTCGGCCGAGGCCGAGGTCAATCCCGAGGCCGAGGCTGTTCCCGGGGCCGCACCGTGGTGCATGCCCGCCATGGTGTGCAGGCCACCGGTGGCGGGCGGGACGTCCGGGTCGAGGCCCGCCATCCGGGCCAGCTCGACGGGGGAGAGCCCGCCGGGGATCCGCTCCGGGTTGCAGAGCAGCAGGGCGGCCCAGTCCGTGGCGGCGAGCCTGCCGAGGCCGCCACCTCCGCGGCCGAGCGCCCCGGCCTGCTCGAACAGCAGGTGCAGCGCGCTCTGCGCCGCGACCATCCAGACGCTGATCGGGCCGAGCCCGCGCCGCTTGCCGGCGAGCAGCCAGGTCAGGCCGAGGACGGCTCCGAACGAGCAGGCCAGTACCGGCGGCGAGACCCCGGCCCCGGCCATGGCGACGTGCGCCGAGGCGGCCAGCGCCACGCACAGCGCGGCGAAGACCACGGCACGCAGCAGGCGGATCCGGTCGGTCATCACGATGGCACTCATCGTCGCACCCGCCCTGCCCGGCCCGTACCGCACCCTGCGGTATTGGCCGGTTCCGTCCCGTGAGAACATGCCCGGCCCCGCGCCGAGACGTCGGGCGCGGCCGCCGGGCGCCGGGTCCGGACACCCGGTCCGGATGCCTGACCCGGCCGGCACGCCACCCCGGCAGCCCGTTCGTACGACCATCAGTGCGGTTTGACATCTCCCACCGCTTGCTCACTAGATGTGCACGCCCCGGCACCGACGGTGGGTGCCCGGTGGGCGTCGTACGCGAACAGGAGGCCCCGGCCATGGAAACCTCGACCGACTCGGCGGCCCCCGCCGCCGACCTCGCCGACCCCCGCTTCTGGCAGCTGCCGGCCCCCGCCCGCGCCGCCGCCTTCGCCGAACTGCGCCGACGCCCCGCTCCGGTGTTCTTCGGCGACCCCGCCACCGGCCGGGGCTTCCGCGCCCTGGTCCGCCACGCCGACGTGGTCGAGGCCAGCCGCACCCCCGCCGTCTTCCTCAGCGGCCCCGGCGTCACCGTCCCCGAACCGGCCCGCTGGGTCCGGCTGGTGTTCGGCGACTCGATGGTGAACCTCGACGACCCCCGGCACGCCCAGCTGCGCCGGATCGTCTCGCAGGCCTTCACGCCCCGGCTGCTCGGCCGGGTCGAGGAGGACATCCGCCGCGTCGCCACCCGACTGGTCGACGACGTCGAGCGCCGGCGGCCGGAGGACTTCGTCACCGCCGTCGCCGCCGAACTCCCCTTCCAGGTGATCTGCACGATGATGGGCATCCCGGAGCGTCCGCGCCGGGCGATCCTGGACCAGGTCAACCACGCCTCCGAACACACCGGCGTGGCCCGCCCGCTGCGCCGCCGGATCCGGATGCCCGGGCGGGGGCTGATGGCACTGGCCCGCATGCAGGGCATGGTCGCCGCGGTCGGCCGTGAGCGCCGGCGCAGGCCTGCGGAGGACCTGATCTCCGCCCTGGTCACCGCCGACGTGGACGGCCGCCGGCTCACCGGACGCGAACTCGGCGCCTTCTTCTCCCTGCTGCTGGTCGCCGGAGTGGAGACCACCCGCAACGCGCTCGCCCACGGCCTGCACCTGCTGACCGTCCACCCCGAGCAGCGCGCCCTGCTGCTCGCGGACCTCGACGGGAGGCTCGGCGGCGCGGTCGACGAGATCATCCGCCACGCCACGCCGATCATCCACTTCCGCCGGACCCTCGCCGCCGACCACGAGCTCGGCGGCCCCGGCGGCCCGCTGCTGCGAGCGGGGGAGAAGGTCGCGCTGTTCTTCGGCTCGGCCAACCGGGACGAGACGGTCTTCCCCGACCCGGACGCCTTCGACATCACCCGCACGCCCAACCCCCACCTCGGCTTCGGCGGCGGTGGGCCGCACTACTGCATCGGCGCGCACCTGGCCCGGCAGGAGATGAAGGTGCTGTTCCGCGAGCTGTACTCCCGGCTGCCCGAGGTGCGGTCGACGGGCGAGCCGGACCTCGTCCCGTCCAACTTCGACCACCGCGTACGGTCGCTGCGCTTCACCTTCTGAACCTTCTGCACCTTCTGTACCTTCTGCACCTCCCGAGCCGCCGGAAGGACACCGGCTGAACCGCCGGAAGGCCTGCTATCCGACGACCGGCTCCCAGACCGCGTGGTCGTGCGCGAACAGGACCCGGCGCGGCCCGTACTCCGCCAGTCGGTCCAGCCAGGCCCGGTAGCCGGGCAGCGGCGCCGCCACGCCCTCGCGTGCCGCCCGCCGGGCGAGCACCGCCTGGCCGTACTCGGACGCGAAGTCGTACGCCTGCCCGGCCAGCACCACCGCGCCGCCGCCCGGGCGTTCGACCACCAGCGACTGGTGGCCGTCGGTGTGCCCGGGAGTCGGCAGGATCCGCACGCCCGGCCAGACCTCCGTCTCGCCGTCCAGCTCGCGGTAGTCGGCGCCCGGGAAGTCGACCAGGGCGTCGATGGTGTACCCGCCGCGCCGGGCGGCGGCCAGCTCGGCCGCCTGCACCAGGACCGGCGTCCCGGCCAGCAGCGGATTGCCGCCGCAGTGGTCGAAGTGCAGGTGGCAGTTGACCACCAGGTCGATGTCGGCGCCGCCGACGCCGGCCGCCGCGAGCGCCTCCGGCAGCGGGCGGCGGACCGGGCGGTAGTGCGCCTCGGTCTCCGGATCGCCCGCGCCGATCCCGGTGTCGAACAGCAGCAGCCCCTCCGGCCGGTGCACCAGGTACGCCAGCACCGGCTCCACCCGGGGCTCCGGGCCGCCCACCTCGGACGCGGGCCGGACGAAGTACCCCAGATCGAGGCGGCGGATCGCGTGCATAGAGGGCCCCCTTGTCGCGCTGTCCCCGTGCGGGCGGCCGTGGCGGCGCCCCGTTCGCACCCTACCCGCCGATCGGCAGCCCCCGGTCGGTCTTCACCTGCTTCATCGTCAGGTGCGAGTTGACCTGCGCGATCCCCGGCAGCCCGGAGAGCACGCCGGTGATGAAGCGCTCGTACGCGGCGATGTCGGCGACCGCGATGCGCAGCAGGTAGTCCGGCTCCCCGAACAGCCGGTGCGCCTCCACCACCTCCGGGAGTTCCGCCACCCGGCGCTCGAACTCGGCGACCGTCACCTGGTCCTCGTGACGCATGGTGATCGTGACGAACGGCTGGAAGCCGCGCCCGACCGCCGCGCCGTCCACCACCGCCCGGTAGCCGCGGATCACGCCGTCCTGCTCCAGTTGCCGGACCCGGCGCAGGCAGGGGGAGGGGGTCAGGTCCACCCGGGCGGCCAGGTCGGCGTTGGTCAGGCGGCCGTCCTGCTGGAGCTCGCGGAGGATTCTGCGGTCGATTCGGTCCATGGCGCAATATTCTGCCAAAACGTGGGCCCGGCGAGCATGAAGTGGCCATCGCATGCCAGGGCTGTCCGGCTACCTTCAGTGACCGCACGCACCGGACAGGTGCCGCGGTCACCGGACCAGCTGCCGGGAAGCCGCCCGAACGAGCACGACAGGTCACCGCCACCCATGGACACCCACGCCCTCCTCCTCTTCCTCGGAGTCGACCTGTTGCTGGTCTGCACGCCGGGCCCCGACTGGCTCTACATCGCCGCCCGCGGCCTCGGCCAGGGCCGGCGCGCCGCCTTCACCGCGGTCGGCGGCGTCTGCGCCGGCTATGCCGTCCACACCCTGCTCTCCAGCGCCGGCCTGGCCGCCGCGCTGCGCGCCGTCCCGGCCGCCCTGCCCGTCCTGCGCCTCACCGGCGCCGCGTACCTGCTGGTGCTGTCCGTCACCATGCTGCTCGCGCTGCGCAAGGGCGGGGGCGCCGCGGCCCTCGCCGCGCCCAAGCCGCAGCCCACCGCGACCGTGCTGCGCCAGAGCATGCTGACCGCCCTGCTCAACCCCAAGGGGCTGCTGCTCTACCTCTCCCTGGTGCCGCAGTTCGTCGACCCGGGCGCCGCGCTGCCGGTCGGCGGGCAGGTGCTCGCGCTCGGCTCGCTCAACGTGCTGGCCTGCGCCGTCGTGTACGGGCTGGTCGCGCACGCCAGCGGACGCCTGGGCGGCCGGCTCGGCGGCACCCCGCGCGCGGCGCGCCGGATGACCCTGGTGTCGGCGGTGCTGCTGATGCTGGTGGCGGGCGTCACGGCGAGCGCCTGAGAAACCGCGCACAATACCGGGCATGACAGAGCGTTCGATCTCCCACGGCAACCGGCCCACCGAGCAGCCCGCGAAGGGTGGCGAGCCGGGGGACGGCGGTGAAGCCGTGAACGGCGGCGGACCTGTGAACGGTGCTGAAGCCGTGAACGGTGCCTCCGGTGCGAACCGTGCCGCCAGTACGGACGGGGCTGACGGCGTTGCCGGTGCGAACCGGGGCGAACCCGCGGACCGGCCCACCGCCCACGCCTGGGCCGCCCTCGGCGGGCCGGCCGACCTGCTGGAGCGGGTCTCCTTCCACGGCCCCGGCGGCGTCCTGTCCTCCGGCCTGCCGGTGCGCCGGCTCGCCCGGGCCACCGTGGCCGCCTGCTCGCTGGCCGCCGCCGAACTCGCCGCCCACCGCACCGGCGGCGTCGTCCCCGAAGTCCGGGTGGACCAGGGCGCCGTCGCCACCGCCTTCGTCAGCGAGCGCCACCTGGCCGTCGACGGCCGTACGCCCGTCAGCTTCGCCCCGCACTCCGGCTTCTGGCGCGCCGCCGACGGCTGGGTCCGCACCCACGCCAACTACCCGCACCACCGCACCCGGCTGCTCACCGCCCTCGGCCTGCCCGCCGACGCCGGGCCCGAGCAACTCGCCGAGGTGCTGGGCGAACTGCCGGCCGAGCAGATCCAGGAACGGGCGTACACAGCAGGGGCGCTCGCCGTGGCCGTCGCGCCGGTCAGCGCCACCGTGCACCCCCTGGTGGAGAGCCGGGTGACCGGCTCCGCGCCCGTGCGCCCGCTCGGCGAGGCCGACGAGGGCCGACCCGCCGCCGGGATCCGCGTCCTCGACCTCACCCGGGTCATCGCCGGACCGGTCGCCACCCGCACCCTCGCCCTGCTGGGCGCCGACGTCCTGCGCGTCGACCCGCCCCACCTCCCCGAGGCCGACGACGCCCACGCCGACACCGGCTTCGGCAAGCGCTCCACCCGCCTCGACCTCGCCGACCCCGCCGACCGGGCCGTCTTCGAGGGCCTGCTCGCCACCGCCGACGTCCTCGTCACCGGCTACCGCCCCGGCGCCCTCGACGCCCACGGCCTCGCCCCCGACGCGCTGTCGGCGCGCCACCCCGGCCTGGTCCTCGCGCAGATCTGCGCCTGGGGCTGGACCGGCCCCTGGGCCGGCCGCCGCGGCTTCGACAGCCTCGTCCAGGCCGGCGTCGGCATCGCCGCCCACGAGGCCGGCCCCGACGGACGCCCCGGCGTGCTGCCCGCCCAGGCCCTCGACCACGGCACCGGCTACCTCGTCGCCGCCGCCGTCCTGCGCGCCCTCACCGAACAGCGCGCCGGCCGGCCCGGCGGCCGCCACCTGCGGTTCTCCCTCGCCGGTACGGCCTCCTGGCTGCTGCACGGCATCGCACCCGAGGCGCCCGCGCCCGCGCCCGCCGGGCCGGACGCCCGGCCGTACGACCCGGCGCGGTGGCTCGCCGAGACCGACTCCGCCTACGGACGGCTGCGCCACGCCCTGCCGCCCATCGCCTACACCGGGGCGCCCACCGACTGGTCCCGCCCGCCGGGGCGCTGGGGGACGGACGCGCCGGTCTGGCTCTGAGGGCGCCTCACCCGGCGCCGACGGTGTCACAGGCGCCTGGCAGCATCGGCGCATGACCGCACACGCCACTGACTACACCTGGTTCGAGCAGCGCTACCCCATCCCCGGTGAGGCCTATTGCCTGGCCCTGGTCGAGGGGATCACCGCCGACGAACTGCTGCGCCGCTTCGGGGCCCTGCCCGGCCGGGAGGTCACCGGCCTGGACGCGGTGGTGGCCGCCTGGGAGACCTTCGACGACGGGGAGGACGAGGAGGCCGAGGCCCGGTTCGAGCCGGAGGAGGACCGGCTGCTCGTCGCCGTCACCGAACTCGACGGCTGGGCCCTCGCCGTCGAGGTCTTCGGCTACCTCGGTAGCCTGCCCGACGTCATCCGCCGTCTCGCCGACGGCACCCGGCTGGTCTCGCACTTCCGGAACGCCAGCGCGGTGGACCACTTCAACTGGTGGGAGCAGGGCGGCTGCCGGCTCCAGTTCGAGCCGCTGTTCCCCGCCCAGCGGGACGGTTCGGACGCCGACGCCCCCGGTGTCCCCGAGCTGCTGACGGCCTGCGGTTTCCAGCTCGACGGGGAGGGCCACGACCTGCACACCGAGGCCGCGTTCGCGCTGGCCGAGCGGCTGACCGACGTCCGGCTCACGCCGGAACGGCTGGAGACCGCCACCTTCCGGATCTGCTACGCACCGGCGCGGTAGCGCTGGGCCGGGGCGTGGCGGCCTCCTGGCCTTCCGTCGGGCCCTCAACCTCGGACTCCCGACGTCGGATCCTCAACGCCGGACTCCCGACGTCGGACCCTTGACGTCAGAGCCACGGCGTCAGACCCCTGACGGGATCTGCTTGGCCCGGCCGCGCATCTGGACGGCCGTCACGATCTCGATCAGCCCGAGGATCAGCAGCCAACAGCCGGCGAGGACGGTCAGCGCGGCGATCGAACCGACCGGCCAGACCAGCAGCAGCACGCCGGCCACGGTGTTGGCCACGCCCGCGAAGGCCTGCCAGCCGCGGGCCGGCATCAGGGGGTCGGAGACCGCGGCGGCGAGCTGGGTGATGCCCCGGAAGAGCCAGCCGATGCCGATCCAGATCGCGAGCAGGAGCAGCGACTGGACCGCGCTGCGGAAGCAGAGCAGCCCCAGCAGGACGCAGATCGCCCCGCTGATGAAGGCCAGCACCCGTAGCGCGGTGGTCGCGTGGGTGCCGAACGCGGCGACCAACTGCACGATGCCGATGACCAGCAGGTAGAGGCCGAACAGCACGCCCACCACCAGCAGGGTCTGCTTCGGCCAGGCGAAGACGACGATCCCGAGGGCGAGCGAGACGACTCCGGCGGCCAGCACGACCTGCCAGGCGGCCTTGGCGAGCATGCCGAGCGGACCCTGGACCGGGGAACCGTCGGGGGTGATGATCGGGGTGACCACGGTGGTGAACTCCTCAGGCCGGGGACGGGCAGGGGACGAAGCCCAGCCTGGCCGGGCCGCGGTAGCCCGGCGCGTCGGGTACGGCCGTTCGGGGGACGGACCGCATCGCGGACCTCACGGCGCGGGCGAGTCCGACCGTTTGTACGATGAATGGACGCGACTGTTCGGAGAAGCGGAATCGGTGTTCTGCCGGTCGCCGGAACGACACCGTCCGGTCACTTGCCGTCGATATCATCCGGCGGTATGACTTCTGAAGGGTGGGGGACCCGACCGGTCGAGCCGATCAGCCAGCACTACATCGTCTGCGGGGGCAACGCGCTGGCGCACCGACTGGTCCTGGAACTCGTCGAGCACTACGAGGTCCCGGTCGTCGTCCTGGTCGCCGACCGCACCCGCGACCACGCGCCGCAGATCGAGCAACTGCCCGGCGTCGCCGCCGTCGTCGAGTACGCCAGCATCACCGACGAGGCGCTGCGCGCGGTGTCGATAGAGACCGCCCGCGGCCTCGCCCTCGTCGAGGGCAGCGACCAGGACAACATCCACGCCGCACTCAGCGCACAGGGCCACAACCAGGACCTCCGGATCGTGCTCCGGATGTTCAACCAGCGCCTCGGCGAGAACATCGAACGACTGCTCAGGAACGGTGCCGCGCTCTCCGGTTCCGCCACCGCCGCGCCCGCCTTCGCCGCGGCGGCGCTCGGACGGCCCAACTCGGTCGAGATCGGCGGACGCTTCCTGCACATCGCCTTCGACGACGCCATCACCTCCGACCGGATCTGCGTGGTCGCCGACCACATCGACCGCCAGGACCTCAGCAAGATCCGCCTGCTGCCCGAACAGCGCGGGGACTCCGCCGACTTCGTCCGGCTCGCCAGCGAGTTCGGCGACGACGGGCCGGTCCGCCCCGGCGGCGTCCGCCGTGAACCGGAACCGGCGCCCGAGCCCGAGGAGGAACCGGGTGGCGTCGCAGCCCTCCAGGCGCTGCGCATCGAACCCAGGGAACCGATCAGCTGGGTGCGGCGGGTGCGCTGGCGGCTGCTCGACATGATGCGCTTCTTCACCAGTGCCCGGATGCGGCTGGTGCTGCTCATCGCCCTCGCCGCGGTCCTGATGGCCTTCGGCGTGCTCTGGTACCTCAACCGGAACTTCGGCTGGACCGTCTACATCTCGCTGCTCGACCTCGCGGGCGCCGCCCAGCCCGACCAGCTCTCCGACATCGCCGCCGGGAACGGGGCCGGGACGGGCGGGCCGTGGCAGCGGGTGGCGCAGGTGGTGATCACCATCTGCGGGATCACCTTCGCTCCGGTCGCCACCGCCATCGCGGTCGAGGTGCTCGGCTCCGGGCGGCGCGGTCAGCCCCGCAACCCCGGGGCCGGCACCCGCGACCACGTGATCGTGGTCGGCCTCGGCAATGTCGGCACCCGGGTCGCGGCCCAACTGCACGAGCTGGGCGTACCGGTGGTCTGCATGGAGCGCGACCCGCAGGCCCGGGGCATCGCCACCGCCCGGGCGCTCGGCATCCCGGTGGTCCTGGGCGACGGCCCGTTCGAGGAGCAGTTGCGCCGGGCCCGGCTGAAGCACAGCCGGGCGCTGGTCGCGGTCAGCGGTGACGACGCCACCAACCTGGAGGCGGCTCTGGAGGCTCGCCACGGGAATCCCGAAGTCCGGGTGGTGGTGCGGCTGTTCGACGACAACTTCGCCGGCCACTTCTACGCCACGCTGGACAACGCGGCCTCGCGCTCGGTCTCGTACCTGGCGGCGCCCGCCTTCGCCGCCGCCCTGATGGGGCGTGAGGTGCGCGGGATGCTCTCGGTGTTCCGGCACGTGCTGCTGATCGCCGAGCTGACGGTGGAGGACGGCAGCGGGCTGATCGGCATGAACCGGCACGACCTGGAGGACCCGGGCGGCGTCCGGGTGATCGCCGTCCGGTTCGCCCGCAGCGCGCAGCTCCAGTGGAACTTCCCCGACCGCACCCGGCGCCTCACTCCGGGCGACCAGATCGTGGTCGCCGCCACCCGCAGCGGGCTCGCCCGGATCAACACGGTGTTGGTCGAGGAGGGGTGACGGGGGCGGAGGGATGACGGCTGACAGATAACAGCTGACAGATTTCGTCATCTGAAATCTGTCAGCTGTTATCTGTTACCTGTCGGCCGTCAGCTCTCGCCAGCCAGCCAGCCAGCCGGTCGCCAGCCGTCAGCAGCAGCCCTCCGCCGCCGGTCGGCCGCCCGTCACCGGTTGGTGAAGGACGGCGGGCGCTTCTCCGCGAACGCCGCCATGCCCTCCTTCTGGTCCGCCGTGGCGAACGCCGCGTGGAACATCCGGCGCTCGAACCGGACGCCCTCGGCGAGGGTGGTCTCGAAGGCCCGGTTGACGCTCTCCTTCAGCATGATCGCCGCCGGGGTGGACATCGCCGCGACGGTCTCGGCGGTGGCCAGCGCCTCGGCCAGCAGCTGGTCCGCCGGGACGATCCGGGAGACCAGGCCGGCCCGTTCGGCCTCCTCGGCGCCCATCATTCGGCCGGTCAGGCACAGCTCCATCGCCTTCGCCTTGCCGACCGCCCGGGTGAGCCGCTGCGAGCCGCCGATGCCCGGGATGACGCCGAGCTTGATCTCCGGCTGCCCGAACTTCGCGGTGTCCGCCGCCAGCAGGATGTCGCACAGCATCGCCAGCTCGCAGCCGCCGCCCAGCGCGAACCCGGCCACCGCCGCCACGACCGGCTTGCGCAGCGCGCCGAGCCGGTCCCACGGACCCAGCCAGTCGTCCAGGTAGACGTCCGGGAACCGGTTGCCCTGCATCTCCTTGATGTCGGCGCCGGCCGCGAACGCCTTCTCCGAGCCGGTGATCACCAGACAGCCGATCTCCGGGTCCCGGTCGAAGGCGGTGGCGGCCGCGACCACCTCGTTCATCAGCTGGGTGTTCAGCGCGTTGAGCGCCTTCGGCCGGTTGAGCGTGATCAGCCCGACCCGGCCCTTGCGCTCGACCAGGATCGTCTCGTAGGTCTCGGTCTCGGTCATCGCCGTTGACTCCCATTCCGCTGCTCGGCGCCGCACGGGCGCGCCCTGACCACCCAACGATCTACGACGCGCCCCGCCTCGCGCCAGTCTTGGTATGCGAGACAGTCGTCACGAGTCCGGGGCGGAGGCGCAGCCCAGGGGTCAGAACCGGACGCCATAGCGCTCGGCCGCCTGCCGGACGGTCTCGGCCTTGACCTCGCCCCGGCGGGCCAGCGCGGCCAGCGCCGCCACCGCCACGGACTGGGCGTCCACGCCGAAGTGCCGCCGCGCCGCCCCCCGGCTGTCGGAGAGGCCGAAGCCGTCCGTGCCCAGCGAGGTCCAGTCCTGTTCCACCCAGGGGCGGATCTGGTCCGGCACCGCGCGCATCCAGTCGCTGACCGCCAGCACCGGTCCGGGTGCCCCCGCCAGCGCCCGCGTCACGTAGGGGACGCGCGCCGCCGCGCCCGTCCCGGTCGCCGACTCCGCCAGGTTGGCCGTGTCGCAGTCCAGGGCCTCCCGGCGCAGCTCCGTCCAGGAGGGCGCCGACCAGACGTCCGCCGCCACGCCCCAGTCCTCGCGCAGCAGTTGCTGTGCGGCGAGTGCCCAGCGCACGGCGGTGCCCGAGGCGAGCAGTTGGATCCGCGGCGCGTCGCCGTCCGCTGCCGGGTCCGCCGGGCGGTAGCGGTACAGTCCGCGCAGGACGCCGTCGGCGACGTCCTCGCCGGCCGGCAGCGGGGGCTGCGGCAGCGGCTCGTTGTAGACGGTCAGGTAGTAGAACACGTCCTCGCCGTGCGGGTGCTGGGCGCTGGTGCCGTACATCCGGCGCAGGCCTTCGCGGACGATCACCGCCACCTCGTACCCGAACGCCGGGTCGTAGGACAGTGCCGCCGGGTTGGTGGAGGCGATCAACTGGGAGTGTCCGTCGGCGTGTTGCAGGCCCTCTCCGGTCATCGTGGTGCGTCCGGCGGTGGCGCCGATCAGGAAGCCGCGACCCAACTGGTCGGCCAGGGCCCACATCTGGTCGGCGGTGCGCTGCCAGCCGAACATCGAGTAGAAGATGTAGAACGGGATCACCGGCTCGCCGTGGGTGGCGTACGCGGTCGCGGCGGCGGTCAGCGAGGCCATCGAACCGGCCTCGGTGATGCCCTCGTTGAGGATCTGGCCGGTCGCCGACTCCTTGTAGTGGAGCAGCTGGTCGCGGTCGACCGGGTCGTACGTCTGCCCCAGCGGCGAGTAGATGCCCGCGCTGGGGAAGAGCGACTCCATGCCGAAGGTGCGCGCCTCGTCCGGGACGATCGGGACCCAGCGGTGACCGGTGGCCTTGTCCCGCATCAGGTCCTTGACGAGTCGGACGAACGCCATGGTGGTGGCGATCTCCTGGGTGCCGGAGCCTTTGAACAGCGTCTCGAAGGGCTTCGCGGGCAGCTCGGGCAGCGGAGTGAAGCGGACCCGGCGGGCGGGCGCCGGACCGCCCAGCGCGGCGCGCCGATCCCGCAGGTAGCGGGCCTCCGGAGAGTCCGGTCCGGGGTGCGCGTACGGGACCAGATCGCCGGTCAACGCGGCGTCGGGGATGGGAAGTTCGAGGAGGTCGCGCATCGCCCGGAACTCCGCGCCGGAGAGCTTCTTCATCTGGTGGTTGGCGTTGCGGGCCTCGAAGCCGGGGCCGAGCGTCCAGCCCTTGACCGTCTGCACCAGTATCACGGTGGGCGCGCCCCGGTGCTCCAGTGCCGCCCGGTACGCCGCGTGGACCTTGCGCGGCTCGTGCCCGGCGCGCGAGGTCGCGACGATCTCCAACAGCCTTCTGTCGTCCACGGTTTCGGCGATCGCCCGGAGTTCGGGCGCGGTCCGGAACAGGTGCCCGCGGACATAGGTCGCGTCCGAGGCGGCGTAGGTCTGGAACTGCCCGTCCGGCACCTCGCCGAGTCGGCGTACCAGCGCGCCCGTGGTGTCGCGCGCCAGGAGTTCGTCCCAGGCCTCGCCCCACAGCGACTTGACGACGTTCCAGCCGGCCGCGCGGAACTGCCGCTCCAGCTCCTGCACGATCTTGCCGTTGCCGCGCACCGGCCCGTCCAGGCGCTGCAGGTTGCAGTTGACGACGAAGGTGAGGTTGTCCAGTCCCTCGCGGGCGGCCAGCGCGAGTGCGGCGGTCGACTCCGGCTCGTCCATCTCGCCGTCCCCGAGGAACGCCCACACGTGCGAGCTGGAGGTGTCCTTGATGCCGCGCGCGGTCAAGTACCGGTTGAACCGGGCCTGGTGGATGGCCGACAGCGGCCCGAGGCCCATGGACACGGTCGGGAACTCCCAGAACCAGGGCAGCCGGCGCGGGTGCGGGTACGAGGGCAGACCGTCACCGCCGGCCTCCTGCCGGAAGCGGTCCAACTGGGCCTCGTCGATGCGTCCTTCGAGGAAGGCGCGGGCGTAGACGCCGGGCGCGGCGTGGCCCTGGACGTACAGCTGGTCGCCGGAGCCGTCGGCCTCCTTGCCGCGGAAGAAGTGCTGGAAGCCGACCTCGTACAGCCAGGCGGCGGAGGCGTACGTGGCCATGTGCCCGCCGAGGCCGCCGCGGTGGTTGCCCCTCGTCACCATGGCAGCGGCGTTCCAGCGGTTCCAGGCGGTGATCCGCCGCTCCATCGCCTCGTCACCGGGGAAGTCCGGCTCGGCGTCGGTCGGGATGGTGTTGACGTACGGGGTGTCCAGCAGCGGCGGGACGTCGAGCCGGCGCAGTTCGGCGTGCTCGACGAGGCGGCGCAGCAGGTGGGCGGCGCGGTGCGCTCCGCCGAAGTCGCGGGCGGCGTCGAGGGAGGCGAGCCACTCCGCGACCTCCTCGGGGTCGTGGTCGGGAAGCTGGTCGAGCTGGGACACGGATGGTTCCCCTTTACCGGTGCTTCGGGGGCGTCGATTCCGGGATGCGGAATGGTGTTTCTCTCTATGGAAGGCTCCTATGGACGGTAGGGAGTGATCCGGCCACTCGTCAACCGTTACTGGGGGGTAATGTGAGCGATGATCGATCATCGTCATACGAACGAAAATGCCGAGTGCGAGCACGGCCCGGATCCGCTCAGACGGAGCGGTCGGCGTACTCCAGGACGTGCTCCGCCAGCAGTCGCCCGACCTCGGGATCCCGCCGCCGGAAGGCCTCGATCAGCGGCTGGTGGTCGGCCGCGTTCTCGTGCAGCTCCGGGCGGACCCGGTGCAGCGACAGCACCGTCCACACCTCCACGCCCAGGCCCTCCCAGGTCCGCAGCAGTGCGCCGTTGCCGGAGGCGGCCACGATCTCGCGGTGGAAGGCCACGCCGTGCCGGGCCTGGCCGAGCGCGTCACCCGTCCCGGCCGCCGCCGCCATCCGCTCCGCGTGCCGCTCCAGCGCGGCGGTGTCCCCGGCGAGCCGGACGACCGCCGACTCGGCGGCCAGCCGCTCCAGCGCGGCCCGCACCTGGTAGACCTCGCGTAGCTCGGCCGGGCTGATCTCGCGCACCCGCACACCCCGGTTGGGCTCGGCGTCGAGCAGCCCGAGGCTCTGGAGCGAGCGCAGCGCCTCGCGCACCGGCGCCTGGCTGACGGTCAACTCGGCCGCCAGGCGCCGCTCCACGATCCGGTCCCCGGGCCGCCAGCGCCCGTTCAGCAGGCCCTCCAGCAGCAGTCCGCGCACCTGCTCGCCGAGCGGCACCCGGGACAGCGGGTCGGCGTCCCCGGAGGGCGGCGGGGTCGGGCGGGTCATGCAGGCTCCTGGCTCGCGGTTCACGGTTCACGGTTCATGGCGGTGCAGGTGGGGCGGGGGCGGTCGAGTGGTGTCGGTCGATCGGCGCCGGCCGGGTGGGTGGCGGTTCGGCCTATCCGGGCTTGACGGGCTCGACGGGGGAGCGCGGGGCGGACGGCGCCGCCGCCGGGCAGGCCCTAGGCGAGGCCCAACTCGTCGTCCCCGCGCGGGGCGAGGAAGCGTGCGACGTCGGCCTCCCCGACCTCGCCGAGCGTGGCCGGGGACCAGCGCGGCTCGCGGTCCTTGTCGATCACCTGGGCGCGGATGCCCTCCACCAGGTCGTGCGCGGCCAGCGCGGCGCAGGAGACGCGGTACTCCTGGTCGAGCACGGCTTCCAGGGAGGGGAGCGTGCGGGCCCGGCGCAGCGCGGCGAGCGTCACCTTCACGGCCGTGGGGGAGTTGTCGAGGACCGCCTCACCGGCCTCCTTCGCCTCCGCCACACCGGAGTTCAGCAGTCGCTCGACGATCTCCTCGACGGTGTCGGCCGCGTAGCAGGCGTCGATCCACCCCCGCTGCTCCGCGAGCGCGGCCGACGGCGCGGGCTCGGCGTGCCCGGCGACGGCGGCGGCCGGGTCGCTGCCCCCGGCCAGGGCGTCGAGCAGCGCCGGGATCCGCGCCGAGGGGACGAAGTGGTCCGCGAACCCGCACAGCAACGCGTCGCCGGGGCCCATCGAGGCCGAGGTGAGTCCGAGGTGGGTGCCCAACTCGCCCGGGGCGAGGGCGAGCAGGCGGCTGCCGCCGACGTCCGGGACCAGTCCGATCCGGGTCTCGGGCATCGCGACGGTGGAACGCTCAGTGACGATCCGGACCGCGCCGTGGGCGGACAGGCCGACGCCGCCGCCCATGGTGATCCCGTCCATCACCGCGACGTACGGCTTCGGGTAGCGGGCGATCAGCGCGTTCAGCCGGTACTCGTCGCGGAAGAAGGCCCGGGCACCGGCCCCGCCCGCCTTGGCGTCGTCGTGCAACGCGCGGATGTCCGCCCCCGCGCAGAGGCCGCGCTCGCCGGCGCCGGTCAGGACGACGGTGCGTACCCCGTCGTCCGTGGCCCAGTCGGTCAGCGTCGCGTGGAGGGCGGTGATCATGCCGTGGGTCAGCGAGTTGAGCGCCCGCGGCCGGTTCAGCACGATGCGTCCGACCCCGCCGTCCAGGGAGACCTGGACCTCCGCCACCTCTGCGCTCATCGGGCCCGCTCCCGTCCCTCGGTCGTCGTTGATCGTCGTTGGTCGTCCCTCCGTGGTTCCCCGGTGGTCCCTGGACGGTTCCCTGGGCGGCCCCTCGGTGGTGACGACTCCTGCCGTCCACCGTACCGGGGGCGGAGTGGAGTGGTGATCACCAGGCCGGGCGGCGCTGTTACGGCCAGGCGCGCAGGGCGAGTTCGGCGGTCCGGGCCAGGTCGGCGGCGGTGGCGCCGTCCCGGGCCTGCTGCGACATGCCCTGGACGACCGTGGCGAAGTAGCCGGCCAGTGCGTGCGGGTCGGCGTCGGGCGGGAGTTCGCCGTCCTGTCGGGCCGTGCGCAGCCGGGCCTCGAAGAGCCGGAGGTTGCTGTTGCGCAGGTCGCGCAGGTGGGCCTGGACCTCGATGTCCTGCGGGGAGACGTTGGTGGCGGCGCTGATCACCAGGCAGCCGGCCGGATGGGACGGGTCGGGGTAGATCGCCGCGGCCTCCCGCAGGATGCGGGCGAAGGCCGCGTACGCGCTGGCCTCCTCCCGCAGGGCGGCCCCGGCGAACGCGCCGACGGGGGTGCGCCCGTAATGGCGGACGACCTCTTCGAAGAGCGACTTCTTGTCGCCGAACGCGGCGTAGAGGCTGCCGGGCCGGATGCCCATCGCGGCCGTCAGGTCGGCGACGGAGGTGGCCTCGTAGCCGCGCTCCCAGAACAGCCTGGTCGCCGCCGTCAGGGCCTCGTCCCGGTCGAAGGCCGGCGGTCGTCCGCGCCTGGGCGGTGTCGGGTTCTCGGTCATGCCCGGAATTTTAGAACACTCACTCAACAAGTGTGTTAGCTTCTTTCTTGAGTGACTACTCAAGAAATGACAACGAAGCAGGAGGGGGCTCAGTCGTGGGCACGCACGTACTCCGGGGCAAGACCGCGCTGGTGACCGGGGGTGGCAGGGGGATCGGCCGGGCGATCGCTCGCAGGCTCGGCGGCGACGGCGCCACCGTCGCCGTCGGCTACGCCCGCGACAAGGATGCGGCGGAGGAGGTCGTCGCGGGCATCCGTGCCGACGGCGGACAGGCCTTCGCGCTGCACGCCGAACTCGGTCGGCATGGCGACGCGGCCGCGTTGTGGGAGGTGTTCGATGCCGAGATCGGCGCGCACGCGCCCGGCGGCGGCGTCGACATCATCGTGAACAACGCCGGGATCGGGCGCAGCGCCGACCTCGTCACGCTCACCGAGGATGACTTCGACGAGGTCTTCGCCGTCAACGTCCGTGCACCGTTCTTCGTCGTCCAGCACGGCCTGCGCCGACTGCGCGACGGCGGCCGGATCATCAACATCTCCAGCGGTGCGGCCCGCCTCGCCATGCCGGAGATCATCGCCTACGGCGCGACCAAGGGCGCGCTCGACACCTTCACCCTCAACCTCGCCAAGCAGCTGGGCCCGCGCGGCATCACCGCCAACTCGGTCGCGCCGGGCGTCGTCGACACCGACGTCAACGCCGGCTGGCTGCGCGGCAACGCGGAGGCGGAGGCCCATGCGGCCTCGCTCGCAGCCCTCGGCCGGGTCGGGCAGCCGGAGGACATCGCGGACATCGTCGGGTTCCTCGCCTCCGACGACGCGCGCTGGATCACCGGCCGGGTCATCGACGCCACGGGAGGGGCGGGCCTGTAGGCCGGGCGGGGAAGTGCGGGTAACAGATAACAGCTGACAGATGATGAAATCTGTCAGCTGTTATCTGTCATCTGTTATCTGTTCGCCGTCAGCCGTCAGCCGTCAGCCGTCAGCCGCCGTTCGTCGGCCGACCCACCACCCCGCTACGGCTGGACCCGCCCTGTCACCTCGCCGAACCCGATGACGGTGCCGTCCGGCCCCGGTGCGGTGGCGGTGATGGTGACCTCGTCGCCATCCTCCAGGAAGGTCCGGGTGGTGCCGGACGGGAGCTTCAGCGGCTCCTCGCCGTTCCAGGTCAGCTCGATCAGCGCACCGCGGGTGTCCGGCTCCGGCCCGCTGACGGTGCCCGAGGCGAACAGGTCGCCGGTGCGCAGCGAGGCGCCGTTGACCGTCATGTGGGTGAGCTGCTGCTGCGCCGTCCAGTACATCGAGGCGAACGGCGGCCGGGACACCAGGTGCCCGTTCAGTCGGACCTCCAGCGCCAGGTCCAGGCCCCACGGCTCGCCGCCGCGGTCGTCCAGGTACGCCAGCGGCTCGACGTCGCGCTCGGGCGGCGCGACCCGGGCGTGCTGCAGGGCGTCCAGCGGCACGATCCACGGCGAGACCGACGTGGTGAAGGACTTGCCGAGGAACGGGCCGAGCGGCACGTACTCCCAGGCCTGGATGTCGCGCGCCGACCAGTCGTTGACCAGGCAGACGCCGAAGACGTGCTCGCGGAAGTCGTCCAGCACGACCGGCCGGCCCAGCCTGGACGGGGTGCCGACGACGAAGCCGACCTCGGCCTCGATGTCCAGCCGACGGGTCGGCCCGAACGACGGCGCCGGGTCGGTGGGCGCCTTGCGCTGCCCGTGCGGGCGCACCACCGGGGTGCCGGAGACGACCACCGTGCCGGCCCGCCCGTGGTAACCGATCGGCAGGTGCTTCCAGTTGGGGGTGAGCGGCTCCGATCCCGGGCGGAAGATCCGGCCCAGGTTGGTGGCGTGGTGCTCGGAGGCGTAGAAGTCGACGTAGTCGGCGACCTCGAACGGCAGGTGCAGTTCGACGTCGTCCACCGGCAGCAGCGCCGGCGACAGCGCCTCGCGGTAGGACTCGTCCGTCAACCACCGCGTGAGGTCGGCCCGGACCTGCGTCCAGGTCGAACGCCCGGCCGCCATCAGCGGGTTGAGCGAGTCCGCGGTCAGCAGCACGGACGGTGCCCCGGCCGCGCGGGCGGCCGCCCCGGCGTCCAGCACGAAGTCCCCGATCCGCACGCCGATCCGGCGTTGCCCGGGCTGGTCGGCGGCGGTGAAGACGCCGTACGGCAGGTTGTGCACGCCGAACGGCGAGTCCTGGGCGCTGGCGAGCCAGCTGCGGGGGGTGCTCAACGGTCCTCCTGGGGCTGTGGACTGGGCGACAGCAGGCCGAGCGCGGCCAGGTCGTCCAGGGGTTCGGTGATGCTGCAGGTGCCGAACGCGGTGAACGAGTTGCGGATCACCGTGACCTGACGGTCCGCCAGTGCGTGTGCGGCCTTGGCCAGCACCGCGCCGTCGCGTTCCGCCAGCACCGCCGCGGCGGTGGCCCGGTCGGTCTCCTGCGCGGCGAGCAGCACGTTCAGGAAGCCGTGGTGCTCGAAGCCGGTGACCGGATCGGTGTGCCGGACGGCGTTGTGCAGCCCGGCGGTGCACTTGTACGGCAGTCCGCGCAAGGCGCAGCCGGTGAGGAAGGCGGCCAGCTCCTCCTCGTCCGGGAACGCCTCCGCCGCCACTCCGCCGGTGCGGAACTTCGCCCGGTAGGGGCTGTCGACCAGGACGTCCAGTACCTCGTCCAGGCCGTCGCCGCGCAGGAGTTCGCGCGGCAGCTCGACGGCGGCCGGGACGTCCGGCGGCAGCAGCCGGTCCAGGGCAGCGACCGCCTCGGCGGCGTCCCGGGTGGCCAGCTCGACGCCCGCCACCTCGAAGGGCGCGGCGGCGGCGAGCGCCGGGCCGAGCTCCGCACTGCCCCCCGGCAGTACGAGCCCGACCCTGAGTGGCACATCGCCCGCCACCGCTACGCCGCCCCCGGCCACCGCGCCGCCCGCGACCGCCGCGGCCAACTCGCCCAGCCGGCCCGCCCCGCAGAGCAAGGGTCCGACCGCCTCGGCGTACCAGGCCGCCCGGTGGGCACGGTGCGCGGGCACCGCCTCGGCGACCGGCAGGTTCCCCGGCGGGAACACCGCCGCGTCGTCGAAGAGCCCGCGGAACAGCTCGGGGATCACGCCCCCGCCGACCACGGCGGACGAGGCGCTCATCGCCCGGGCCCCCGCCCGGCCCAGGTCCAGGCGTAGTTGCCGTCCTCGCTCGCCCGGCCGCCCTCGCCGAGCTCCAGCGGGCGGAACGTGTCCACCATGACGGCGAGTTCGTCGAAGAAGTCGACGCCGATGCTGCGCTCGTACGCGCCCGGCTGCGGCCCGTGGGTGTGCCCACCGGGGTGCAGCGAGATCGAGCCCTGGCCGATGCCCGAACCCTTGCGGGCCGCGTAGTCGCCGCCGCAGTAGAACATGACCTCGTCGCTGTCCACGTTGGCGTGGTAGTAGGGCACCGGGATCGACAGCGGGTGGTAGTCCACCTTGCGGGGCACGAAGTTGCAGATCACGAAGCCGTTGGCCTCGAACACCTGGTGCGCCGGCGGCGGCTGGTGGACCCGGCCGGTGATCGGTTCGAAGTCCCGGATGTTGAAGGCGTACGGGTAGAGGCAGCCGTCCCAGCCGACCACGTCGAACGGGTGGTGCGGCACGGTGTAGCGGGTGCCCGCGACCCCGTTCGGGCCCCGGTGCTTGACCAGCACGTCGACGTCCCCGGCCTCCTCGACCACGAGCGGGCCGACCGGGCCGCGGAAGTCCCGCTCGCAGTACGGTGCGTGCTCCAGCAGCTGCCCGTACTTGGAGAGGTAGCGCTTGACCGGGCTGATGTGGCTGTTCGCCTCGATGCAGTACGCGCGCAGCGGCTCGTCCCCGGCCGGCACCCAGCGGTGGGTGGTGGCGCGCGGGATGATCACGTAGTCGCCCTGGCCGACCTCGATCGAGCCGAAGACCGTCTCGACCGTGCCGGAGCCGGACTCCACGTACACGCACTCGTCGCCGAGCCCGTTGCGGTACAGCTCGCTCGGGGCTCCGGCGGCGACGTACGAGATCCGCACGTCGCCGTTGCCGAGGACCAGCCGGCGGCTGCCGACCACGTCCGCGGACTTCCACTCCTGGTCCGCGAACAGCTCGTGCAGCTTGAGGTGGCGGGGGAGCAGGGGATGGTTGGGCACCGTGGACTGGTCCGGCAGCTCCCACGGCACCGCGTTCACCACCGCCGACGGGATGCCCCAGTGGTAGAGCAGGGAGGAGTCCGAGGAGAACCCCTCCTCGCCCATCAACTCCTCGTAGTACAGCCCGCCTTCGGGTGTGCGGTGCTGGGTGTGCCGCTTGGGCGGGATGCTGCCCAGCTGCCGGTAGTACGCCATCTCCCTGCTCCTCCTCGACTCCTCGACCGTGCTCGGCCGATGGGTGCTCGGTCGACCGTGCTCAGAGCTTCCCAGAGCTCCCCGGTGCTCACGGGCCGCCGGCGCTCACCGGCCGCCGGTGCTCACAGGTTGCCGCGGGCGTCCTGCTCGCGCTCGATCGCCTCGAACAGCGCCTTGAAGTTGCCCTTGCCGAAGCCCAGCGAACCATGCCGCTCGATGAACTCGTAGAAGACGGTGGGGCGGTCGCCGATCGGCTTGGTGAAGATCTGCAGCAGGTAGCCGTCCTCGTCGCGGTCGACCAGGATGCCGCGCTTCTTCAGCTCGTCGATGTCCACCCGCACCTTGCCGATCCGGGCGCGCAGCTCCGGGTCCTCGTAGTACGAGGCCGGGGTGTTGAGGAACTCCACGCCGCGCGCACGCAGCACGTCCACGGTGGTGAGGATGTCGTTGGTGGCGAGCGCCATGTGCTGGCAGCCGGGGCCGGTGTAGAACTCCAGGTACTCGTCGATCTGCGAGCGCTTCTTGGCGATGGCCGGCTCGTTGAGCGGGAACTTCACCCGGTGGTTGCCGCTGGCGACGACCTTGGACATCAGGGCGGAGTACTCGGTGGCGATGTCGTCCCCGACGAACTCGGCCATGTTCACGAAGCCCATGACCCGGTTGTAGAACGAGACCCACTCGTCCATCCGGCCCAGCTCCACGTTGCCGACGGCGTGGTCCAGGGCCTGGAACAGGCGCTTGGGCGAGCCCTCCGGGTGCTTGACCGTGCTCTCGGCGGTGATGTAGCCCGGCAGGTAGGGGCCGTGGTAGCGGGAGCGGTCGATCAGGGTGTGGCGGGTCTCGCCGTAGGTGGCGATGGCCGCGCGGCGCACGGTGCCGTTCTCGTCCGAGACGTCGTTCGGCTCCTCCAGGACGGTGGCGCCGCTCGCGCGGGCGTGCGCGATGCACTTGTCGACGTCCGGGACCTCCAGGGCCAGGTCGACGACGCCGTCGCCGTGGCGGCGGTGGTGGTCCAGCAGCGGGCTGTCCGGCAGCACGCCGCCCTTGATCACGAAGCGGCAGGAGCCGGAGCGGAGCACGAAGGCCTTGCGGTCACGACGCCCGGTCTCCGGGCCGGAGTAGGCGACCAGCTCCATGCCGAACACGGCCTGGTAGAACTGGGCCGTCTGGGTGGCGTTGCCGACCACGAAGACGACCGCGTCCTGCGCGGTGACGGGGAACGGGTCGGTGGCCGGGTCGTGTTCGACGAGGCCGACGAGGCGGCGCAGCTGCTCGGCGTCGAGGCCGGCCTCGCGCTCCTCGGGGGTCAGCTCAAGGGCGTGGGACTGCGGGGTCATCGGTCGTTCCTCCACTTTGGGCCTCGACTCCGAGGCATCCGCTTGAGGCGGCCGCGCCGCGGATGGGTGGGCGGTGCGGTTGGCGGAGAGCTTGCTCCTGTCCGGTGGGCTGGGCAACAGGTCGGGATTTCACTGTTCAATGTGTACAAGCTGATCAGGAAATGCCCCGTTCGGCTGCGCAAAATGTGCTGCCGATCGAGGTGATTCATGAGGTCGGCGGCGCCGGGTCCGCGCCGGCCCCGGGCGGGGCGAGATGGCGCCGGAACCAGTCTCCGGCGAGCTCGGCCACCTGGTCCAACGTGCCCGGCTCCTCGAACAGATGGCCCGCGTGCGGCACCACCACCAGCTCGCTCTCGCAGTGCAGCCGGGCCAGGGCCCGCCGGTTGAGGTCGATCACGGTGCCGTCGAGGGCGCCGACCACGAGCAGCGTCGGGGCCAGCACCCGGCCCAGGACGTCCGGCCCGGCGAGGTCGGGGCGCCCGCCGCGCGAGACCACCGCGCCGACGGCGGGCCCGAGCGCTGCGGCGGTGTGCAGCGCGGCGGCGGCGCCGGTGCTGGCGCCGAACAGGCCGAGCGGCAGGCCCCGGGTCTCGTCCAGCGCGCTCAGCCGCTCGGCGACGGCGGTCAGCCGGTCGCCGAGCAGGCCCACGTCGAACACCTTGCGGCGGTCCGGCTCCTCGGCCTCGGTGAGCAGGTCGAACAGCAGCGTGGCCAGCCCGGAGTGGTTCAGGTGCCGGGCGACGTGGCGGTTGCGCGGGCTGCGCCGGCCGCTGCCGCTGCCGTGCGCGAAGACGACGATGCCGCGCGCGGCGGCCGGGACGGTCAGCCGGCCGGCCAGGCGCACGCCGACGGCGGGCAGGACCAGCTCGCGGTCCACGCCGACGGGCCCGGGCGCCCGCCCGTCCAGGGCCTCGGCGAGCAGCCGCAGGACCTCCTCGTCGCCGGTCTGCGCGAAGTCGCCGTAGAACTCGCCGATCGCGAAGAACGGGGACGGCGTGCCGACGCAGACGAACTCGTCGGCGACCCCGGCCAGGCGGTCCGTCCAGTCCCCGGGGGCCACCGGGACGGCGAGCACCACCCGGGCCGCGCCCCGGGCCCGGACGATCCGGCAGGCGGCGTGGGCGGTGGAGCCGGTCGCGACGCCGTCGTCCACCACGATCACCGTGCGGCCGCGAAGGTCGGTGGGCGGGCGGCCGCCCCGGTAGCGGCGGGCCCGGCGCTCCAACTCGGCGCGCTCGCGCCGCTCGACCTCGGCCAGCTGGTCGTCGCCGATCCCGGCGAGCCGGATGACCTGCTCGTTCAGCACCCGGACGCCGTCCTCGCCGATCGCCCCCATGCCCAGCTCGGGCTGGAAGGGCACGCCGAGCTTGCGGATCACGCAGATGTCCAGCGGTGCGCCGAGCGCCGTCGCGACCTCGGCGGCCACCGGCACCCCGCCCCTGGGCAGGGCCACCACCACGGTGTCGGGGCCGCCCAGGTGGGCCAGGCGGGCGGCCAGCCGCCGGCCCGCGTCGGTGCGGTCGGTGAAGTGGGTCCCGGTGACGTGCATGACGCGGCCTCCGTGTTCCACCGTACGTCGGGGCGGCGCCGGGCGCGGGCACCGGCGGGCGCGGGCCCGGCCCGGTGCGGCCCGGTGCGGCCCGGTGCGAGACGGGGCAGGCACGCGGGAACGGCCGAGCACGCACCGGGCACAGCCGGCCCCGGCCGGACACAGACCGGGGGTGCCGGTCCGCCGACCGGCACCCCCGGGGTCCTTCCGCGGCCGACGGGCCGCTACGGCTGCATCTCGTACGCGCCCGACAGCTCCTCGACCCGGGCCCACACCGCGGCCGCCCGCTCGGCGTTCGCGACCGGCCGGCGCACGTTCGCCAGCGCCCAGGTGGCCTGCTGCTCGGTGGTCGAGGCCTTGCCGTGCAGCTCGGTGGCGTGCGCGGAGAAGTCGCGGACCAGCGCGTCGAAGATCTGGTCCAGGACGTCCTCGTCCACGCCGGTCAGCTCCGCCTGCTCCAGCACCAGCTGGCCGTAGACGATCAGCGCGAACAGCTGGCCGATCTCCAGCAGGAAGTCCAGGTCCGCCTGCTGCTCCTTGCTCGGCGCGTGGCTGAGAAGCAACTCGCAGAAGCCGTCGGCCTGTTCGCGGAAGCGGGCGACGTTCGGCAGCTGCGCGTGCCGGTCGTAGGCGGCACGCCAGTCGTGGAAGCGGATCGCGCCGAGGCCGCGGGCCGGGCCCTGGCGGAACAGGAAGGCGTCGTCGGCCGCGTCCAGCCGGGTCGGCACCGGAGCGTAGTCGGCCGGGGCGAACAGGTAGTTGCCCATGAACTTGAGGATCAGCGCCAGGTTGACGTGGACGGTGCCCTCCAGCTTCGGCAGGCCGCGGATGTCCTTCGCCGCCTTGTCGAAGTAGGTGTCCGCCTCGAAGCCCTTGGCCGCGATGACGTCCCACATCAGGTCGATGACCTTCTCGCCCTCGGTGGTGACCTTCATCTTGGTCATCGGGTTGAACAGCAGGTACCGGCGGTCCTCGGGGGAGGCGGTGCGGAAGTAGTCCACGGCCCGCGCGCTGAACAGCTTCATCGCCACCAGGCGGGCGTACGCGTCGGTCAACTCCCGCCGCACGTGTGGGAAGTCGGTGACCTTCCGGCCGTACAGCACCCGGTTGTGGGCGTGCGTGACGGCCTCGTACATCGCGTGCTCGCAGATGCCGACCGAGGCCGTGCAGAGGTTGAACTTGCCGACGTTGACGGTGTTCAGCGCGGCGTCGAAGGCGGCCTGCCCGGTGTGCAGCACGTCCTCGGCGCGCACCGGGTAGCCCTCCAGCCGGAACTCGCTGACGTACATCTGGGCGTTCACCACGTTCTTGACCAGGTGGTACGCCTCGTGCCGGCTGTCGGCGGCGAAGAAGACGTAGCCCTCCGGGCCCTCGACGTCGGAGCGGCGGCCGAACACCGAGACCAAGCCGGCCACGTTGCCGTTGCCGATGTAGTACTTGGAGCCGGTCGCGGTGAAGCCGCCCTCGCCGTCCGGAGTGAGGATCATGTCGGTGGAGTAGATGTCGGCGCCGTGGGTGCGCTCGGAGAGCCCGAACGCCATCACGTGGCCCTCCCCCAGAAGCCGTGCGGCGCGGGCCCGGAGGGCCTCGTTGCGGCTCTGCCAGACCGGCCCGAGGCCGAGGATGGTGACCTGCCAGGTGTACCAGTAGCCGAGGCCGTAGAAGCCCAGGATCTCGTTCAGCTCGGCGATCCGGGAGGTGTCCCAGCGCTTGTCGGGGTCGGCCGCCGACGGGGTCAGGAACTCCGCGAACAGGCCCTCCTTGGCGGCGAACTCCAGGAAGTCGGCGTACCAGGTGCGGTCGACGTAGGTGTCGATCAGCGCCTTCTTGCCGCGCGACTCGAACCAGTCCACGGTCGCGCGCAGCAGCCGGCGGGTCGGCTCGTCGAACTGCGCGGGGTCGTACGTACGCGGGTTGAAGAGCATCACGGGCTCCCGGGGGTCGAGGGTGTGGAGAGGCGGTGCAGGGTGGCGAGCACGTCGTCGAGCCAGGCGAGGGTCATCCGCTCGTACTCGATGCCGCCGCGCAGCACCACGTGCTGGAGCTCCTGGCGGGCGTCGAGCGCGGCGGGGTCGGGGAAGTCGCGCTGCTCCCCGTGCAGGTAGCGGGCGAGCAGGGCCGCGTGGCTCTCGCGGTGCCGTTCGACCTCGGAGACCAGCGCGGCCGGGTCGTCGAAGGCGGCGGCGCGGATCTTGACCGCGAGCTCGTGCCGGACGGACTCCGGCTCGACCGGTTCGCGCAGCCAGCCGGCGAGCGCGGCCCGTCCGGCGACGGCCGCCGAGTAGACCTTCTTGTCCGGTCGGCCGTCCTGGGCGACCTCCTCGGCGGCGACCCAGCCGTCGGCCTCCATCCGCCGCAGCACCCGGTAGATCTGCTGGTGGGTGGCGGTCCAGAAGCGGCCGATGGAGCGGTCGAAGCGCCGGGCCAGCTCGTAGCCGGAGCCCGGCTGCTCCAGCAGTGAGACGAGGATCGCGTGCTCCAGTGCCATGACCGGCATCCTCCTATGCAACGAATTGCATAAGCAATGGGACATCGGAGTGGTGAGACGCAGGTCACCGGCGTGATCGGATGGTTATCGATCATTTAGGACAAAAAGTCGCACATTGTTATAGAAGGGCCAGAATGGATAGAGGGCCACGCGCCCTCCATGTTCCGGACCATAGGAGGTGGTATCGGTGTCTACCCAGATTCCGATGGGCATGGAGCATCACCCGGACATCGTCGAACTCCGGGAGCACTACGAGCGGATCACCTCGACCCCGCGCGCCCAGGGCGTGGAGGCCCTGGCCGTGCTGGCCGGCCTCTTCCTGGCGGCATCGCCCTGGATCGTCGGCTTCAGCACCTTCAGCACCCTGACCGTGACCTGCCTGATCGTGGGCCTGGCCTACTGCCTGCTGATGGCGGGTTACGGGTCGGCCTACGAGCGCACGCACGCGCGGGCCTGGGCGGCCACCGTGCTCGGCCTCTGGACGATCATCTCTCCTTGGGCCGTCTCCGGATCGGTCGCGCACGGCAAGAACATCGTCACCTGCGTCATCCTCGGTGCCGTGATGTTCCTGCTCGGTCTCGCGGCGATCTCCATGGCCACGATCACGGCGAACGGAGCATCGATGCGGCGCGGCCGGGCCGGCCGGGCCAAGGGCTGACACTGCCGACAGCCCGCGTCCGGGGCGCGGAGGGCCCAACGGCCGCCCTCCGCGCCCCGGCGTACGTTCCTCAGGGTGCCGCGGGCCTCGCCGCGGCCGTCACGGGTGGCTTCGCCGTGGCCGTCACGGGCGGGTCATCCGCAGGACGTCCAGGGCCTCGTCGAGCTGCTCCCGGGTGAGCCTGCCCTGCTCCACGTAACCGCGCTCCAGCACGACCTGGCGGATCGTCTTCCGTTCGGCCAGCGCCTGCTTGGCGACCTTCGCGGCCTCCTCGTAGCCGATGTACCGGTTCAACGGCGTGACCACCGAGGGTGAGGACTCCGCGTACTCCCGGGCGCGTTCGACGTTGGCGGTGATGCCGTCCACCGTCCGGTCCGCCAGCAGCCGGGCGCTGCTGGCGAGCAGCCGCACCGACTCCAGCACGTTGCGGGCGAGCACCGGGAGCATCACGTTCAGCTCGAAATTGCCGCTCGCACCGGCCAGCGTCACCGTCGCGTCGTTGCCGACCACCTGGGCCGCGACCATCAGCACCACCTCGGGCAGCACCGGGTTCACCTTGCCCGGCATGATCGACGAACCGGGCTGCAGATCCGGCAGGTTGATCTCGCCGAGGCCGGTGCGCGGGCCGGATCCCATCCACCGCAGATCGTTCGCGATCTTCGTGAACCCGACCGCCACCGTCCGCAGTTGGCCGCTCAGCTCGACCAGGGCGTCGCGGGCGCCCTGCGCCTCGAAGTGGTTCCGCGCCTCGGTCAGTGGCAGGCCGGTGGTGCGGGCCACCTCCTCGATGACCGCCGCCGGGAAGCCGGGCGGGGTGTTGATCCCGGTGCCCACCGCCGTACCGCCGAGCGGCAGTTCGGCGACCCGGGGGAGCGTCGCCAGCAGCCGCTCGCGCCCGTGCCGCACCTGCGCCGCGTAGCCGCCGAACTCCTGGCCCAGGGTGACCGGTGTGGCGTCCATCAGGTGCGTCCGGCCCGACTTGACCACCTGCGCGAACTCGGCGGCCTTGCGCTCCAGCGCCGCCGCCAGGTGCTCCAGTGCCGGGATCAGGTCCTGCGTCACGGCGGCGGTGGCGGCGATGTGGATCGAGGACGGAAAGACGTCGTTGGACGACTGGCTGGCGTTCACGTGGTCGTTCGGGTGGACCGGACGGCCCAGCCGCTCGGTGGCCAACGTGGCGATCACCTCGTTGGTGTTCATGTTGGACGAGGTGCCGGAACCGGTCTGGAACACGTCCACCGGGAACTCGCCGTCCCAGCGCCCCTCGGCGACCTCCTCGGCCGCCGCCGCGATCGCCGCCGCCGTCTCCTCGTCCAGGACGCCGAGACGGGCGTTCACCCGGGCCGCCGCCGCCTTGATCCGGGCCAGCGCGGCGATGTGCGCGCGCTCCAGCCGCTGGCCGGACACCGGGAAGTTCTCCACCGCCCGCTGCGTCTGCGCCTGCCACTTCGCGGCGGCCGGCACCCGGACCTCGCCCATCGAGTCGTGCTCGATGCGGTACTGCTGCGGGTCCCCCTGCGGGTTCGCCTGCGGGTCCCCCTGCGGCTTCTCCTGCTCGTCGCCCATGTCGCGCTGCACCTCCTGAACGGGCCGGTACGGCCCCGAGTGGTCTTCGATCACCACAGCCGCGCGCGGGCCCCGGGTATTTCCGACCCACCCCGCCTCCGGGCATGAGGTGGAAAAGATCGACTCATGTGGTGGTCCGCGTGCTGGACAAGGCCTCCGGCGGTGGTGGACGGGAGAGGCCGGGACGGTGACATGGTCACTCGAACGGATGAATAACTGCGTGGATCGCTTCAAACTGCCGTGCGCCGCTCCATACGCTCCTGCCCGGGCCGGGCACGCACCGGCCCACCCGGAGTGCTGCTGCTCGGCGTTGCCGCCGTTCGGTTTCGCCGCCGTTCGGCCCGGGTGACCAGCGACAGGGGGCGGACGCATGACGACGACAGGACAGGGCATGACCGGGGGCGGGGACGACGGCGGGGAGCAGGACCGGGGGAGTGGCCGGGGCGGAGGCCTGGGGAGCGGGCAGGGTGGTGGCCGGGGCGGCGGGCAGGGCGGTGGCCGGGGGAGCGGGCAGGGTGGTGGCCGGGGCGGCGGGCTCACCCGGCGGCAGATGCTCGGCGCGTCGGCCGCCCTGGGCGGCGCGGCCTGGCTGTTGCGCGGCACCGTCGGCCCGGACAGCGCCGAGGCCGCCACCCCGGTGCCGCCCGGTCTGCCCGCCGGCACCGAGCTGTACCAGCGGGTCTTCCAGAACTGGTCCGGCGAGATCCGCACCGACCAGCTGTGGACCTGCGCGCCCCGCACCCCCGAGGAGGTCCCGGTCCTCGCCGACTGGGCGCACGCCAACGGCTGGCGCCTGCGCGCCACCGGCTACCGGCACACCTGGGCGCCGCTCACCGTCGCCAACGGGACCCCGGACAGCGCCCGCGTCCTGCTCGTGGACACCGGCCGCCACCTCACCGCGATCACCGCCGACTCGCCGACCACCGTCCGGGTCCAGACCGGCGCCACCATGGAGGACCTGCTCGCCCACCTGGCCGGCCGGGGACTCGGCCTGACCGCCTGCCCGGCGCCCGGCGAACTCACCGTCGGCGGGGTGCTCGCCATCGGCGGCCACGGCACCGCCGTCCCCGCCGCCGGCGAACTCCGGCCGGACGGGCACGGCTACGGCTCGGTCAGCAACCAGGTCGTCCGGCTCACCGCCGTCGTCCTCGACCCGGCCACCGGCCGCTACACGCTGCGCACCTTCGACCGCGCCGAGGCCGACAGCGCCGCCTTCCTGGTGCACCTGGGCCGGGCGTTCCTCACCGAGGTCGTCCTGCGGGCCGGCGCCGACCGGCCGCTGCGCTGCGTCAGCCGCCTCGACATCCCGGCGAGTGAACTGTTCGCCCGCCCCGGCAGCGCAGGCGCCGGCGGAGGCTCCGGGGGCGGGCTGCTCGGTGGCCTGCTCGGCGGTGGCGGCCCGCGCACCCTCGCCGAGTTCGTCGAGCGCGACGGCCGAGCCGAGGCGATCTGGTTCGCCTACACCGAGTACCCCTGGCTGAAGACCTGGAGCGTCACCCCGGCCAAGCCGCTCGCCTCCCGGGCCGTCGACCAGCCCTACAACTACCCGTTCTCGGACATCATCCCGGAACCGGTCGCCCGGCTCGCCGGCCAAATCATCGCCGGTGCCTGGGGATCGGCCCCGCTGTTCGGCCAACTCCAGTACCTGATCGCCAAGGTGGCACTCACCGGCGACCTCACGGACGTCCTCCTCTCCGGCGGACTGCTCCGCGACCTGCTCAGCGGCGACCTGCTCACCCACCTGCTCGCCGGCGGCCTGCGCTCCGACCTCTGGGGACCCTCACGCACCCTGCTGCAGTACGTCCGACCCACCACCCTGAGGGTCACCGCCAACGGCTACGCCGTTCTCGCCAAGCGCGCCGACCTGCAGTGGGTGGTCAGCGAATTCGCCGCCTACTACCGGAAGTTGCTCGCCGACTACCAGGCCCGGGGGGAGTTCCCGGTGAACGGCGCGGTGGAGATCCGGGTCACCGGTGTGGACGACCCGACCTCTTCCGGAGTCCCGGGTGCGCGGCCGCCGCTGCTGTCCGCGCTGCGCCCGCGGGCGGACCGTCCGGAGTGGGACACCGCGGTCTGGCTCGACGTCCTGTCCTTCCCCGGCACCCCGGGGCTGGAGCGCTTCGCCCGCGACCTGGAGCAGTGGCTGCTGCGCACCTTCGACGGCACCCGGGCGGGCCTGCGGGTCGAGTGGTCCAAGGGCTGGGCGTACACCGCCGACGCGGCTTGGTCCGACCCGGACGTGCTCGGCCGGGTCATCCCCGCGAGCCTGCGTGACGGCGACGGCAGCGGCCCGGGCTGGGACGAGGCGATCGCCGTCCTGGACCGGAACGACCCGCACCGGGTGTTCGGAAACCCCTTCCTGGACGGGCTGTTGAAGCAGTGAAGCGCATGCGACCGGGTTCTGACGATCAGTCGAATGCGTTCTGCCGGATGTGGTCTGCCGGATGTGCTCTGTCAGATGTGCTCCATCACGATCACCGCGAGGGTGTCCGCCGCCAGCGCGCGGAAGATGTGCGGGGCGTCGCCCGGGTAACTCACGTAGTCGCCCGGGCCCAGCTCGACCGGGTCCTCCGTCGGCCCGACCAGTGCCCGGCCCGCGCCGATCATCACGTGCTCGACGGTGCCGGGCATGTGGGGGTCGGACGCCCGGGTCTCGCCCGGCTGCGCCTCGATCCGGTAGATGTCGCGCCGGGCGTTCGGCGGGCAGGAAGACAGGACGGTCGCCGCGTAGTCGGCGCGCGCGGAGTGGGTCACCGGGCCCTCGCCGGCCCGGATCACCTTGACCATCGGGCGCGGCGGGTCGACCAGGCGGCTGAACGGCACGTTCAGTGCGACGCCGAGCGCCCAGAGCGTCTCGACGCTGGGGTTTCCCGCGCCCGACTCCAGTTGGGAGAGCGTCGACTTGGCGATGCCCGCGCGCCGGGCCAGTTCGGCCATGGACAGCCCGCAGCGTTCGCGCTCACGCCGGATGGAGGCCGCGATCAGGCCGATCAGCTCCACGTCGGAACCCGTGGTCGGGGTGGTCCGGTCACTCATGCTCGCCACTCACGCATTCTTCTGGCTCCTACTCCGGCTCCCGGTACGGCTGGTGCCGTTCATGCTGCCACCGGCGACGTCGGCTGCCCGCATCCTCGCGCGTTCGCCGTGTCGGTCCATTCGTTCGCCTTGACGAACCGTGGGCGACGGGTTCACTCTAATGGACATGCGTTCGCTATTTCGAACACTGGAGCGTGCCACCCTCCGTGACATCGCTCTCGTCTGCCTGGCCGACGCGCTCGTCGGCGCCTCCTTCGGCGCGATCAGCGTTGCCGGGGGGCTGCCCCTGTGGGTGCCGGTCGCCCTCTCCATCCTCGTCTTCGCAGGCGGCTCGCAGTTCGCGGCCGTCGGTGTGGTGCTGTCCGGCGGCGGTGTGCTCGCCGCCGTCGCCACCGGGCTGGTGCTCAACGCCCGGCTGCTGCCCTTCGGCTTCACCGTGGCCGACGCGCTCGACGGCCCATGGTGGCGGCGGCTGTTCGGCGCTCAGCTGATCACCGACGAGACCGCCGCGTTCGTCCTGCGGCAGGACACCGGGCGGCGGCGCCGGGCCGCGTTCTGGCTCTGCGGGCTCGCGCTGTTCGTGGTGTGGAACGTCTCGGTGCTGCTCGGGGCCCTGGCCGGCGGGCTGATCGGCGACACGGACGCGCTGGGCCTGGACGCGGCCTTCCCGGCCGTACTGCTCGCGCTCGTGCTGCCCTCGCTCGCGGACCGGCGCACCCGTACCGCGGCCGTGGTCGGCGCCGTCGTCGCGGTCGCGGCCACGCCGTTCGTCCCGGCGGGGCTGCCCGTCCTGCTCGCCCTCGTCGGGCTGCTGTTCGCCGGGCGGCCGGGGGTGGGGATGTCGGAAGGGGCGTCGGGGTCGGAGTCGGCCGGACGGCCGGGCGTCGTGGTGGTCGAGCGGGAGGAAGTCCGATGATGCCGCTGTACGCCGTGCTGTTGCTGGCCGGTGGGACGTACGCCTTCCGCCTGGCCGGGCCGCTGCTCGGTCGCCGGCTCGCCCTCTCGGAGCGCCTGCGGCGTCTGCTCGCCGTCGCCGCGGCCGTCCTGTTGGTCGCCCTGATCGCCACCGGCGCCCTCACCCAGGGCCACGGCTTCGCCGGTTGGGCCCGCCCGGCGGGTGTCCTGGTCGCCGGTGTGCTCGCGCTACGGCGCGCGCCGTTCCCGCTGGTGGTCGTCGCGGGCGCGGCGACGACGGCGCTGCTGCGGCTGTGCGGGGTGGGGTGAGGGCGACGGCGAACAGGTGACAGATGACAGATGACAACTTTCAGCGAACAGATAACAGATTTCGAAATCTGTTATCTGTTCGCTGTTCGCCGCCGTCCGTCACCCGGAAGCCGTCGCGCCGTCAGCCGCCCAGCGCCTTGAAGAAGATCGTCGTCGGGTGCGGGACCCCCGCCGGGTCGGTCGCGTAGTCCGGCACCGAGCCGACCCGGGTCCACCCGGCGGCCTCGTACAGGCGCTCGGCCGGGCTGTCCGTCTCGGTGTCCAGCACCAGCAACCGCAGCCCCAACCCGGCCGCCTGCTCCTCCAGCGCCGTCAGCAGGCGCCCCGCCAGCCGGTGCCCGCGATCCGCCGGGTGCACCATCAGCTTGGCGACCTCCCCCCGGTGCCGGCCGTTCGCAGTCGTCGCCGGGCGCAGTTGGACCGTCCCGGCGAGCCGCCCGTCGGCCTGTGCCCGGACCGTCCACAGCAGCAGCCGCTCGGCCGCGACCTCCGGCGCGAGCGCTCGCCACCACGCGGTGGCCTCGTCCTGCCCCAGCGGCGCGAGGAAGCCGAGCGAGGCGCCGCCGTCGACGGTGTCCACCAGCAGCCCGGCCAGTTCCTCCGCCGCGCCGTGCAACTCCTCCGCCGTCACCAGCCCGACCGCGTACCCGTCGCCGCCCATGTCGTCTTCCTCACTCGCTCGCCCACGCCCGCCGCTCGGCCGGGTGCGGAATACTCGCCGGTACTCCGCCGCGACCGGTATCCCGCCGAGACTACAAGGAGCTTCGATGACGAAGCCGACCCGGATCGACCCGTCCGACCTGCTCGCCGTCGGCGACCTCCTCTCCGACGAGGAGCGGCTGATCCGCGACACCGTCCGGAGGTTCACCGAGGAGCGGATCCGCCCGCACATCGGCGACTGGTTCGAGCGCGGGGTCTTCCCGGTCCGCGAGCTCGCCCCCGAGCTGGGCGCCCTCGGCGTGCTCGGCATGCACCTCGACGGCTACGGCTGCGCTGGCGCCGACGCGGTGGCGTACGGGGTCGCCTGCATGGAGCTGGAAGCGGCCGACTCCGGGCTGCGCAGCTTCGTCTCCGTGCAGGGCTCGCTCGCGATGCGTTCGATCCATGCCTTCGGCTCCGAGGAGCAGAAGCTGCGCTGGCTGCCCGGCATGGCCGCCGGCGAGCTGATCGGCTGCTTCGGCCTCACCGAGCCGGACTTCGGCTCGGACCCGGCCAACATGCGGACCCGGGCGGTGCGCAAGGGCGGCGACTGGGTGCTCTCCGGCAGCAAGATGTGGATCACCAACGGCAGCATCGCCGACGTCGCCGTCGTCTGGGCGCAGACCGAGGAGGGCGTCCGCGGCTTCCTGGTCGAGCGCGGCACCCGCGGCCTGACCGCCACCGACGTGCACGGCAAGCTCTCCCTGCGCGCCTCCGTCACCAGCGAACTCGCCTTCGACGAGGTGGTGCTGCCCGCCGACGCCGTCCTGCCGGGCGTCACCGGCCTGCGCGGACCGCTCTCCTCCCTCAACGAGGCCCGCTACGGCATCCTCTGGGGCACCGTCGGCGCCGCCCGCGACTGCTACACCGCCGCCCTCGACTACGCGAAGAGCCGGATCCAGTTCGACCGCCCGATCGCCGGTTTCCAGCTCACCCAGCACAAGCTCGTCGAGATGATGCTGGAGGTCGAGAAGGCCTACCTGGTCGCCCTGCGGATCGGCCGGCTCAAGGAGCAGGGCGCGGCCCGCCCGCCGCACATCAGCTTCGGCAAGCTCAACAACGTCCGCACCGCGCTGGAGATCGCCCGCAGTGCCCGGACCGTCCTCGGCGCCAACGGCATCACCACCGAGTACCCGGTGCTGCGGCACGCCAACAACCTGGAGTCGGTGCTCACCTACGAGGGCACCAGCGAGATCCACACCCTGGTCCTGGGCGAGGCCATCACCGGCGAGTCCGCGTACCGCTGACGGCCCGTCCACCTCGGGAAATCCGGTGGCCGGGCCCGCGGCGGCCCGGCTACCGTCCCGACCATGAACAGTCGGCCCGCCACGCCCAGCACCGCCCCGACCACCACCCTCTGGCGCCCCACCGGCCCCGAGGAGCTGGCCCTGGTCGAGGCGTCCGGCTGGCGCGCCTGGCCGCCCAGGCTGCCTGAGCAGCTGATCTTCTACCCCGTCCTCACCGAGGACTACGCGATCCGCATCGCCCGCGACTGGAACGTCCCCGCCTCCGGCGTCGGCTACGTGACCAGCTTCGAGGTCGACACCGCCTTCCTCGCCCGCTACCCCGTGCAGCAGGCCGGCGGCCGGACGATCCTCGAACTCTGGGTCCCGGCAGACGAGTTGCCGGAGTTCAATCGGCACATCGTCGGCCGCATCACGGTCGTCCACGAGTTCCGCCCACAGCCGTGACACGTACAGCCGTGACACGTACAGCTGTGACCCGCCCGGCAGTGACACGGCCGGCCGTGGCCCACCCGGCCGTGACGCCCTCGACCGCGCAGCCCCCGGCGGCGCCGGTGCACGAGGAGCGCGCGGACCGCGTGCTGCTCACCTCCGCCCAGCCGACCAGCACCACCGCCCTGCTCGCCGAGGCCGCCGCCCGGCGCGGCCTCGACACCGCCGTCCTCGACGGCCCCGGCACGGTCGAGCGCCTCGCCGGACGGCGCGTCCACTGGTACGGCGGCCCGCTCGCCGCGGCTCGGATCGCCGGACCGCTCCGCCTCGCCCTGCTCGAACCCGACGACGACTGGCTCACCAGCCTCCCCGAGGAGTTCACCCGGCGACGGATCGAGCTCACCACCCTCGCCGAGGCGTGGACGCTGCGCCACCCGGCGTTCGTCAAGCCGCCCGCCGACAAGTCGCTCCCGCCTGCGGTCTACCCGGACGGCAGCCGCCTGCCGCGCACCGGAGAGCGGATCGGCCCCGACACGCCCGTCCTGGTCAGCGACCCGGTGACCTTCGCCGCCGAGTACCGGCTGTTCGTCCGCGACGGCGAGGTGCTCACCGGCAGCCGCTACGCCCGCTTCGGCCGGCTCGACCCGGCGCCGCTGACCGCCGAGGCCACCGCCTTCGCCCGGCGCCTGCTCGCCGCGGTCGGCGACACCCTGCCCAGCGCCGTCGCCCTGGACGTCGGACCGATCGCCGACCCCTACGACCCGGCCGAGCACTGGGCCGTGGTCGAGGCGAACATGCCGTGGTTCGCGCACTGCTACGCCGCCGACCCGGACCGCGTCCTGGACGTCGTGCTGCGCGCCGCCGGACCGGCCGCCCAACTCGCACAGGTCGACCGCCGGTTCGTCCGTACAGCAGCCTGACACCTGGCGGACACCCCGCGTTCGGTGGGCGGACGCCGGGCGGTACGGCGGGAGGTGAAGCATGGCGCGGTCGGCCGCGCCCTCGACGGGCGCGGCCGGGTGTGTACGACCGAAAGGAACCCCGCCATGTCCACTGCCCAGTGGCCCCGCCCCCGAGTGCTCGTCGTCGGGATCGACGGTGTCCGCCACGACTACCTGGAGCACGTGCCGATGCCGCGCCTCCAGGAGCTCGCCGAGGCCGGGTTCCTGGTGCCGGTGACGGTGGCGGACACCACGCCCACCATGTCCGGGCCGTGCTGGGCCACCATCGTCACCGGCGTCGAGCCCGCCAAGCACGGTGTCTGGGGCAACCACCTCGGCGGCAACCGGCTCGACGTGTTCCCCGACTTCGCCACCCGGCTCGCCCGCGGCGACCGCCGCCGCACCTTCGTCGCGGCCGGCTGGGACCCGCTGATGATCAACGAGTCCGGCGGCCCGCTGTTCCGCGCCCCCGGCCGGCTCTCCTACATGGCCCCGGCCGAGGACACCCCCGAGGCGTGGGAGGCCGTCGACGAGGAGGTCACCCGCGAGGCCGTCCACGTCCTGGGCACCGCGGACCCGGAGGCCTCCTTCGTCTACCTCGGCGCCGTCGACGAGACCGCCCATTTCCTCGGCTGCGGCGACGAGTACCGGGCGGCCATGCGCACCGCCGACGAACGCCTCGGCCGGCTGCTCGACGCCGTCCGCGGCCGCGCCGGCTACGCCGACGAGCAGTGGACCGTCATCGTCGTCACCGACCACGGACACGTCGACGCCGGCGGCCACGGCGGCCGCACCGTCGAGGAGCGCACCGCCTGGGTCGCCTGCGCCGGGCACGACATCCCGGCCGGCCCGCCCACCGGGGAGATCCGTCACCCGGACGTCGCCGCCCAGGTGTACGCCTCCCTGCTGCGCCCCATCGACCCGCACTGGACCCTCGACGGCCGCCCCTTCCCGGTCGCCCGACCGGCCTCTACCGTGGTGCCCGCGGCAGTCTGACCGACGGTCGGAGCGGCGCCGTCCCGGGCCCGACGGAGCCTCAGAAGCTGGGCCGATGCGCCCGGGTGCAGCAGGCCGGGCTGCGCCGGAGCCCGGCTTGAGCGACGCTCGATCGGGGCCCGGACGGCACGTGAGGACGATGCGCCACTCTGGGCTCCCCACCGTGTAGCCCCGAGACCGGGTCGCTGGACATACCTCTGAAGGTGGAGACGCTACCCCGTGGGATGGAGACAAGATCGCGACCTCGTGGTGACGCTCCGGCAGGGTGACGAGGGCCACGATGGATACAACCGGACGGCGGACCTCGTCGGCCGGCCCAGAGGCGGAGACGGAGAGGACAGGCGGGCATGAAGGGCATCGTGAGCAAGGTGGCGCTGGGAGTTGCCGGCACCGGCATGGCCGTCGCCGTGGCCGCCGTGGCAATCGGCCCGCGGGTGTCCGAGTGGTACGACGGGCGCCACCAGGAACAGGCCACCTACGACACCGGCAGCCAGGCCAAGGCCGAGCGCCGTTCGATGCCGACCTGGCTGCCCGACAACGCCTCCTCGGTGAAGTACCTGATGTCCACCACCGGCGACGACCGCCTGCTGCGCGCCACCCTCCCGGACGGTCGGCTGCCCTCGGGCTGCACCACCGGCCTGCCCGGCAAGTCCGCGCACTCGGTGCCGATGTCGCTCAAGGCCGGCTGGTTCCCCGAGGGCGTCGCGGCCAAGGCCAGCGGCAGCTGCGGGCACTACAACGTGACGCTCACCGGCAACCAGCTCTACGCGTGGCAGGACGGCGCGGCGGTACAGGCGGCGCTGCGCGCGGAGCGGCCCACCAAGCACTGAGCCGGCTGCCGGGCGCTGATGGCGCCATGCGTTGATCCGGCTGCCAGACTCCGACCGGCCCGCTCGCACCTGATGGTGCGGGTGGGCCGTCGTGTTGCCCGGGTGCCGTGGGTTCGGTCGGTGGGCCGGCTGCGCGATCCGGCCGATGGTTTGGCCGACGGTGTGGCCGAGGGTGAACCGTCGGGACGGCCCCCCGCTATCGGAGGTGGCCGGGGCTGCGATAGGACGGACCGTGGACAAACTCGTCCCCGTCCCCGTCCCATCCCGTCCCATCCCGTCCCCCGTTCCGTGAGGAGCCCCATGCCCGGCCCGCTCGTCGGCCCCGCCGGCGACACGTCGACCGCCCCCTCCACCGCCCCTACCACCGGCCAGGCCGGCCCGGGCAAGGCCACCGTCGCCGTCCTCGGCGGCCTCGTCGCGCTCGGCCCGCTCACCACCGACCTCTACCTGCCCGGGCTGCCCGCGATCGCCGACGACCTGGCCGCCGAGCCGGCCGCCGTCCAGCTCACCCTCACCTTCTCGATGCTCGGGGTCGCGGCCGGGCAGCTGCTCTTCGGGCCTCTCAGCGACCGCTACGGGCGCCGCCCGCCACTGCTCGCGGGGCTCGTCGTCTACACCCTGGCCAGCGTGGTGTGCGTGATCGCGCCGAGCCTGACGGTGCTGATCGTCGCCCGCTTCATCCAGGGCGCGGCCGGATCCGCCGGGCTGGTCATCGGCCGGGCCGTCGCCCGGGACCGCTTCCAGGGCGTCGCCATGCTGCGGTTCCTGGCCTCGATCGCGCTGATATCCGGGCTGGCGCCGATCCTCGCCCCGATCCTCGGGGCGCAACTGATGCGGTTCACGTCGTGGCGCGGCACCTTCGGCGCGCTGACCGCGCTCGGGCTGATGCTCACCCTGGTCGCCTTCGGGGTGCTGCGCGAGACGCTGCCGGCGCAGGCCCGGGGCACCGGCGGGGTGGGCGCGGCGCTGCGCACGATGGGGCGGCTGCTGCGTGACCTGCCGTTCCTCGGGTTGGCGCTGACCAGCGCCTTCGCCTTCGGAGCGCTGTTCGGCTACATCAGCGGGTCGTCCACGGTGCTGCAGCACGTGTACCAGGTGTCGCCGCAGACCTACAGCCTGCTGTTCGCGGCGAACTCGCTGGCCATCGTCGTCATGACGCAGCTCAACGGGCGGGTCCTCGCGCGCCGCTTCACCCCGCGAGGGCTGATGCTGGCCGGGCTCGGGACGGCGGTGGTCGCCGGGGTGGCACTGGTGCTGATGACCTCGGTCTGGGACTTCGGGCTGCTCGGCTTCTGTCCGCCGCTGTTCGTGATGATGGGCAGCATGGGAGTGGTCCTGCCGAACACGGCCGCGCAGGCGCTCAGCCTGGTCGAGCCGAGGGCGGCCGGGACGGCGTCGGCGCTGCTCGGCACCGGCAACTTCCTGTGCGGGGCGGTGGTCGCGCCGCTGAGCAGCCTTGGTGGGCGGCCGTCCGCGGTGCTGCTGGCGGTGGTCGTCCTGGCGTGCGGGGTGCTGGCGATGGTGGCGTACGTGACGCTGTGTCGGCCCGCACGGATGAAGGCGGCGGAGGCCGAGGCGTCCGGGGTGGTGGCAGGGAGCTGACGGAGGGGGCCTGACGGCTGACGCCTGACGGCGAACAGCGAACAACAAACAGATGACAGCTGACAGATGTTGAAATCTGTCAGCTGTCATCTGTTATCTGTTACCCGATACCTGTGACCCGTCGGTCGTTACGCGCTCTCAGGCGATCGAGAAGTCGTCGCCGTAGACGTTGCCCTGGCCGTACCAGCCGTGCAGGTAGACGGTGACGGTGCCGGAGGCGCCGGTGGTGAAGGGGACGCTCAGCTTGGTCCAGCCGGAGGCGTTGGCCCAGGTGCTGGCGGTGGCGTCGCCGCTCACGCCGAGGTACGCGTAGTTGCCCTGCACCCAACCGCTCAGCGTGTAGCTGATGTTGGGCTTCAGCGTGACGGTCTGCGAGCAGTCGCCGGTCTGGCCGGCGGTCGCCGCCGCCTGCAGCGCGTGGGAGCCGGAGTGCACCGGGGTGGAGACCACGGCGCCGCCGCTCTGGCAGGTCCACGGTGCGAGGCTGCCGCTCTCCAGGCCGCCGTTGGCCAGGCCGGCCGGCGGCGGGGTCGTCCCGGTGACGGTCAGCGAGTACGTGGCGGTGTGCGTGCCGGACGGCGCGGTGGCGGTCACGGTGAGCGGGTAGGTGCCCGCCGCAGCGGCCGAGGTGGTGGCGATGTTGAGGGTGGCGCCGGTGCCGGCGGTGACGCTGCCGGGGGTGATGGTGGCGGTGACGCCCGTCGGGGCGCCGCTGACCGACAGGTTGACGCTCTGCGCCGAGCCCGCCGTCACCGCCGTGGCGATCGCCGCCGAGGTGGACGAACCTGCGGTGACCGTCGCGGAGTTGGGGTTGACGGCCACGGAGAAGTCGTTGGTCACCGTCGAGCCGCTGGTGAACGGTGCGAAGATGTGGGTGAAGTCCCAGGTGTTCTGGCTGATCCCTGAGCAGGAGTCGTCTCCGCCCTTGCCCGGGCACCCGCCGTTGTCGCGCTGCAGTGCCCAGAAGGACAGCGTGTTGATGCCCTTCGACACCGCCCAGTTGTACACGGTGGTGGCGTTGGCCACGGTGAAGGTCTCGGCCGCGCCGTAGTCGTCGATGCCGACCATCTCGATGATGCCGATCGAACCCCACAGCTGGGCGGGGGTCTTGGCCGGGTAGAGCTTGGCGAGCTGGTTGTAGAGGCCCTGCGCGGAGGTCTGGGTGTCGGCCGCCATGTCGTGGGTGGCGCCGTCGTAGTAGTCGAAGGTCATCATGTTGACGACGTCGATCCGGGCGTTGTTGCTGACCGCGTTCTTCAGTACGGCGAGGCCGCTGGAGGCCAGCCCGGTGGTGGTGGTCGGCAGTGTGTAGGAGAACTGGATGTTCCGCCCGTTGGTGGCGGCCCAGTCCTGCACGATCTTGATCGCCTTGTTGCGGCGGTCGATTCCGGCCGCGTTGGTCAGCGAGTTGTCCTCGATGTCGAGGTCGATCCGGCTGACGTCGTAGGTGGTGATGAGGTTCTCGAAGGCCGCCGCGATCTGGTTGACATCGGTGCAGCTGTCGGCCAGTTCGGTACCGGTGTTGTCGGCGGTGTAGCCGCCGAAGGAGGGGATCACGTCCCCGCCGTTGGCCCGGATGGTGGCGATGTCGGCACCGAAGGTCGAGGAGGAGACCGGCTTAGAGGTGTCGCCGTTCCAGTACGGGGTGCAGGAGCCCTTGGTGGCCGCCTGCAGGAAGGCCATCGTCAGGTACTTGGCGCCGGACTGGGCGGCCAGGGTGGCGGGGCTCTGTCCGGTCCAGGACTCGAAGTAGGGGGCGAAGACCCGGCTGGGGAGCGGGGTCGCGGCCTGGGCGGAGCCCGTCCCGGCGGCGACCAGGCCGGCTGAGGCGGCCAGCGTGGCGCAGGCCGTCAGGGCCGCCTGGATGGTTCTGCGTAGACGCATGGATTCTCCAACATACGTGGTGGGGCAGGACGTTGGGGATACGTGGACGACCGGGCGCGGCGGCCGTGTGGGGTCGGCCGCGCGGGCCCGGGCGGGCTTGCGGATGTCCGGACATGCGGGCGCGCGGAAGCCCGCCGACGTGCGCGGAGGCGGGCGGCGGTGCGAGTGCGCGCACGCCGTACGGAGCGGGGGCGGAGCGGGACAGGGCAGGGCGGTGCCTCAGCCGCCGGTGGTCACACCCCCACAGTGCATCCCGGTCGGATCGACATGCTTATGGTTGGACTAGACCACTGGTCTGTCAAGAGACCTGACAGTTCGTCAACACACCGTCCTCGCGCCCAAAGGGGTTGGCCGTTGGGCGGGTTGGTGTGGCGCAGTAGGGGGGCACGGGACGTGGAGTGCCGGTCGCGACCCCAGGGCGCGGGAAGGTGCCGTGGCCGCGAACCCGACGGCGGGTCGCGGCCACGGCGGCCCGGCGCTCAGGACGCCGGGCGGTTCGGTTCGCCGGGCGCTGGTCGCCGGGCGGTTCAGGATGTCGGGTGGTTCGGTTCGTCGCTCCGGGTTACGCCGGCGGCGGGCAGAGGGTGGTCCGCAGCGCGTCGTTGATCTTCGCGGCGGTGTCCGGTCCGAAGCCCTGCGGGTGGTCGGGCGAGGTGAAGCGCTGGTCGGCCAGTTCGACCAGCTTCGACTTGTCCTTGGGGAACTGGTACATCGCCTGGCACTGGTTGCGGGCCCGGTCCACGGCCTGGTCGGGCTTGCCGCCGACGATCGCCGGGTCGATCGCGTTCAGCGCGGCGACCAGCTTGCCGGTCAGGTCGGCGCCCGGCTTACCGGGCAGTCCGGCGTCGGTCGGCGGTGCGGGCTTGGCCGGGGCGGGTGCGCCGGACGAGCCGGTGTCCGGGGCGGGGGCCGAGGGGCTGCCGGGGGCGGGCGCCGCGGGGGATCCGGCTGTGGGGGCGGCCGTGCCGGACGCGTCGGCCACGGAGGCCGAGGAGGCCGAGGAGGCCGAGGGAGTCGCGGGCGCCGGCGGTGCGGAAGCGGCGCCGGGGGTGGCGGCCGGGGCGGTGGGGGAGCCGCTGGCGGCGGTGGTGGGCGAGGTGGAGCCCGAACCCGAGCCGGAGCAGGCAGCGAGGCTCACCGCGGCGAATGCCGTGAGGGTGGCGGCGAGGAGACGAGTGCGCATGGCGTCACACTGTCATGTCCGCGGCGCCGAAGGGAAGATCCCGCTCGCGACGGCGGGCGGCCCGGGAGGAGAACCTCCCGGGCCGCCCGTCTGCCGTGTCCGTGCGGCGCGGTCAGCCGAGTCCGTTGGCCTTCAGCCAGTCCTTGGCCACCGTCGACGGGTCCTCCTTGTCGACCGCGACGCGCTTCATCAGCGCTGTCAGCCCCGCCGTGTCGAGCTTGGCCGACACCGCGTTGAGGGCCGCCGTCGCGGTGGGGTTCACGCCCGCCTTGTTGATCAGCGGGGTGACGTTCTGCGCGCCGAAGATGTTCTTCGGGTCGGTCAGCGGGACGAGCTTCAGCTGGACGATCTTCGGGTCGGTGGTGAACACGTTGCCGACCTGGATGGCGCCGTCCTTGAGCGCGTTCGCGGTGGTGTCCCCGGTGGGCTTCCACTCCTTGAAGGTCAGCCCGTAGGCGTCCTTGAGCTGCTGCTCGCGGCGGGACTTGAACTCCGGCGGACCGCCTATGGCGAACTCGCCCGCCTTCGCGGCCAGGTCGGTGATGCTCTTGAGCCCGTACTTGTCGGCGGTCTCCTGGGTGACGCTGAGCGAGTCCTTGTCCTCGGCGGGGGAGGAGTCGAGGATCCCCAGCGCGGCGGGCAGCGTCTTGGTCAGCGCCGCGTTCACGTCCTCCGTGGTGACGGCGGTGGACTTGGCGTCCAGGTAGGCGAGCAGTGAGCCGTTGTACTCGGGCAGGACGGTCAGGCTGCCGTTCTGGAGCTGCCCGTAGAGCACCTCCCGGCTGCCGATGTTGAACTTCTCCTCGACCTTGACGCCCTTGGCCTTGAGCGCCTGCGAGTAGATCGAGCCGAGCAGCACGTTCTCCGGGAAGTTCGCCGAGCCGACGACCACGGTCGACCCGGAGCCCGCGCCCGAGGCGGCGGGGGAGCCTGCCGCGGAGCTGGAGCCGCCGAGCGGGTCGCCGCTGCCGGAGGAGCCGCAGGCGGTGGCGCCGAGGGCGAGCGCGGCGAGCGTGCCGAGGACGACGGCGCGCCGGCTTCTGTGGATTGTCGACATGGTGACAGATGTCCTTCCGGAGAGGATGGGGAGAGGAGGTTCAGCGGGCCCGGCGCTGGGCGCGCATCCCGGGCGGGAGCGCGTACCGGGCGAGCAGGGCGAAGAACAGCTGGGCGCCGACCGCGAGCAGCACCACCAGCAGCGCGCCGCCGACGGTCACCGCGTACTTCCGGGTGGCCAGCCCGTCGATGACGTAGCGGCCGAGGCCGCCCAGTCCGACGTAGGCGGCCACCGTGGCGGTCGCGATCACCTGGACGGTCGCGGTGCGAAGGCCCGCCAGCAGGGTCGGTGCCGCGGACGGCAGGCAGACCTGCCACAACACCTGCGGGTGGGTCAGCCCGATGCCGCGCGCCGCGTCCCGGACGTCCGGGTCGGTGCCGCGCACCCCCTCGACGGTGGCCACCAGCAGCGGCGGCGCCGCGAGCGCGACCAGCGGGATCAGCACGGCCGTGTCGCCGACCCCGGCGAGCAGCACCGCCAGCGTCACCAGCCCGAGCGTCGGCAGGGCGCGGGTGGCGCCGGCGAAGGCGGTGACGACCGTGACGCCGCGCCCGGTGTAGCCGATCAGCAGCCCGAGCGGTACGGCGAGCACCGCCGCGTACAGCAGGGCCTCGCCGGAGAACAGCAGGTGTTCGGACACCCGGTGCACGATCGAGTCCGGACCGCTGCGGTGGTCGGGGGCGGAGAAGAAGTCGCTCAGCCAGCTCAGCCAGTTCACGAGCCCGCTCCCTTCTCCCGGACGGCCCAGGGCGCGAGCAGCCGCCGGGCGCCCACCAGCAGCAGGTCGACGGCCAGCGCGAGGACGGCGATCAGCGCGATGCCCGCCACGATCGGGGTCGGGAAGGTGCGCTGGAAGCCGTCGACGAACAGGTAGCCGAGCCCGCCGCGCCCGACCAGCGCCCCGACGCTGGCCAGCGAGATGCTGGACACCGCCGCGACCCGCAGTCCGGCGATCAGGTACGGCACGGCGGCGGGCAGTTCGACGGAGGTCAGCCGGTGCCACGGCCCGTACCCCATCGCGGTGGCGGCCTGCCGGACGGGGTCCGGGACGGCGCGCAGCCCGTCCACGGTGGTCGGCAGCAGCACGGCGAGGGCGTAGAAGGTGAGCGGGATCATCACGGTCGCCTGGGTGGCGAGGCCGGTGTAGGGGATGAGCACCACGAACACGGCCAGCGAGGGCAGCGCGTAGACGATGTTGAAGACGGCGGACAGCGGCTGGTAGAGCCGGGGGAAGCGGGTGCAGGTCAGGCCCAGCGGGACGGCCAGCAGCAGGCCGAGGAGCACCGGCAGCAGGGCGATCACCGCGTGGTCGGCGAGCAGGTTGCCGAGGTAGCCGAGGTGGTCGCCGATCCAGTACCAGCGGACGATCGGTTCATCGTCCACCGGTCGCTCCGTCCGTAGGGTCACCGGCCGCCGCCGCAGCGGCGGGGCCGGGCCCGGGCTCGGCCCCGCTGGGCACGGTCTCGCCCGCAGCGCCGGTGCCCGGCGTGGACAGCGCGGCGAGGACGGCCTCGCGGCTCGCGGTGCCGGTGGCCCGGCCGGCGGCGTCCAGGGCGACGGCGACCCCGGCAGGGGACAGGACGGCGGAGTCCAGCGCGGTGCGCAGGGTGTCGGTGTCCGGCCGGTAGCCGGCGGCCGGGTGCAGCTCGGCGGTGACGGCGTCGCGGTCGATCCAGCCGATCGGGCGGCGTTCGTCGTCCAGCGCGAGCTCCCAGCCGCCGTAGCGCAGCCCGTCGCCCACCGGGCGGACGGCGACGGTGCTCGCGGGGCGCAGGCCGAGGCCGCGCAGGCCCCGGTCGCGGCCGAGGAAGGCGGCCACGCCGTCGTCGGCGGGGGTGGTGAGCAGGGTGTGCGGATCGGCGAGCTGGGCGATCCGACCCTGTTCGCGCAGGACCACCACCTGGTCGCCGAGCCGGACGGCCTCCTCGATGTCGTGGGTGACGAACAGCACCGTTTTGTGCAGCTCGGACTGGAGCCGCAGTAGCTCGTCCTGGAGCCCGGCGCGCACCACCGGGTCGACGGCGCTGAACGGCTCGTCCATCAGCAGCACCGGCGGGTCGGCCGCCAGGGCGCGGGCCACGCCCACCCGCTGTTGCTGGCCGCCGGACAGCTGGAACGGGTACCGCTTGCCGGTCTCGGGCGCGAGTCCGACCAGTTCGAGCAGTTCGGCGGCCCGGGTGCGGGCCTTCTTGCGGTCCCAACCGAGCAGGTAGGGGACGGTGGCGATGTTGTCGATCACCTTGCGGTGCGGGAAGAGGCCGGCCTGCTGGATCACGTAGCCGATGCCGCGACGCAGCTTGGCGGGTTCCAGCTCGGCGACGTCCGTGCCGTCCAGCAGCACCCGGCCCGAGGTCGGCTCGACCATCCGGTTGACCATGCGCAGCAGGGTGGTCTTGCCGCATCCGGACGGTCCGACCAGGACGGTTATCCGACCGGTCGGGACGTCCAGGTCCAGGCCCTCGACGGCGATGGTGCCGTCGGGGTGGCGCTTGCCAGCGCCCTCGAATCTGATCACGGGGAGTTTCCTCGTCAGGGCGCCCCGGGGAGGCGGCGCCTGTTTCGGTCGTTCGGTTGATGGCGGTCGTCGACGGCGGTTTGTCGACAAGCGGCGACGGCGTGGGCCGTGCCCGCCGCTGCCGCGACGGCGTCTGTCGGATCGACCGCCCGGGCGTTCTTCCGCCCGCGTGGCTGCCCAGCTTCGGACCGGCTGAAACTCTGATCAGACTATGACCTGCATCATCTCCTGTCTCTCATTTACCACCCGGCAGGCGGTTCGGAGCCCGTTGTCGGACGGCCCGAGCCGCTCGACCGTCCAGTGTTTCGGCAGGTCAGAGGGGCTGGGTGCGGCCGCTTTGACGGTGGGTCGGGGGCTTGCCCCCGCGGCAGCTCAGCCTGTCGGCCCTTCAGACCTGAAGCCCCTCAGCCTCTCATCGGCTGCGCCGCAGCGTTGCCATGCCGCCGCGACACCATGCCGCCGCGACACCATGCCGCCGCGACACCATGCCGCTGCGACACCGTGCCGCCGCGCGTCTCGGCCCTCAGCCGCCCTGTCGCGTCGGCAGCCCGGCGGCCGCCCAGCCGACGAAGCCGCCGTCCAGGTCGGTCGCCCGGTGCAGCCCCAGGTCGCGCAGCGAGGCCGCCGCCAGGCTGGAGGCGTACCCCTCCGAGCAGACCACGATCACCTTGACGTCGTAACCCGACGCCTCGGGGATCCGGTGACTGCCCGTCGGGTCCAGCCGCCATTCCAGCACGTTGCGCTCGATGATCAGCGAGCCGGGGATCTCCCCCTCCGCCGCCCGCTGCGCCGCCGGGCGGATGTCCACCAGCAGCGCGCCGTCCAGCTGGGACTGGTACGCCTCCCGGGCGCGCGGGCGGTGCACGCCTTCGCGGGCCCGTTCCACCAGGTCGTCGATCGTGGTCACCATTGCTCCGGTCCTTCCTTCGAGGTGTGGACGAGCCCGCCGGCCCGCAGGTCGTAGTGCGCCATCGAACCCAGCGGGGGCGAGTAGGCATGCAGGGTCACGGCCGGGCCGGACGCGGTGTTGCGCACGTCGTGCACGTACTCGGGGCCGAAGGCGCGGGCGGTGCCGGCCGGGACCCGACGGATCAGCAGACCCTGGTCCGGCCCGCCGAGGGACAACTCCTCCAACTCGCCGAGGGCGACGGTGAACGCGCCGCGCGAACCACCGTGGTCGTGGAAGCCGGTGGACTGGCCGGGCAGCCAGCTGATCAGCCACACCTCGTGGTCGTCGTCGGCCACCAGGCGCTGGTACCAGCGCTCCTCGGTGGAGAGGCGGACGAGGTGTATCCACTGGTCGGGCCGTTCGGCCAGGTCGCGGACGACGGCGCGCAGGGTGCTCGGGGTGAGCGGCGCGCGGGCCTCCTCGGTGGCAGTGGCAGTGGCAGTGGCTGTGGTGGTCGGGGCGGCCGCCGCGACAGCTGGGTCGTCGGGGGCGAGGTTCAGGCTCATGGGGGGCGTCCTCGGGTGCGGCGGGAACGTCGGCGGGGTGCGCGCTGGTCCGGCGGCGGGCGCGGGCACGGGCCGACGGAGCGGCACGGCCACGCACGGGTGCGTCGGGCGGAGCGGGAATCAGAACTGCGGGTGCGCGGCGCGGGCCCTGGCAGATGTCACAGGGCGGGACCAGCGGGGAAAGGCAGGGTCAACAGGCACAGATGGAACTCGCCTGGCGTCGCAGATCGACGTGCAGGCGGCAGACCAGAGTGGCGCCGGTGTCCATGCGCCGGATCCTCCCCGAGCGAACCGGACGAAGTCAAGCCGGGGCCGGGCCGGGGGTGCCCCGCCCCACCGCCGTTCGGCCCGTCGTTCGCGCTGTCGCCGACCGTCGCCGACTACCCCTCGGCCGGGCGGCGCGGTGCCGGGGGAGTCGCGGCCGATGGCGTCGTCGGCGCGGTTCCCGGAGGCTGCACGGTTCCCGGAGGCTGCGCGGACGCCGGCCCGATGCCGCCGCCGGGCCGGTACCCCGGTGCGCTCCTGGCAGCGTCCTCGCCGGAGGCCGCCAGCGCCGCCTCGATCACCGGCGCCGCCTGGTCGCCCAGGTAGCGGCCCAGCGTCTGGTACGCGTCGAACTGCTGGTGGTCGAACCACTGGTCGCTGGTGCCGTCGTTCGGGAAGGCCGGATTGGCCACCGCGTAGGAGTGCAGCTCGTACGGCATGCCGGTGGTGAGGACCGCCTGGAGGACGATCAGCGTGCCGTGCCGACCGTCCGCGGCCCGCTCGCCGGGCCTGGCCGGCGCTCCACCCGCGGGTGACCGGGCGTCGAGTGGCTCCGGGCAGTCGAACGGTTCCGGATAGTGGATGTCCCCGGTGATCACGGCCCGGGCCGACAGCCGCGCGGACAGCTGCGCCGCCAGCCCGCGCAACTGCGGTCGGCGGCCGCCGTCGCCGGTGGGCGGCCTGTCAGTGGACCGCTCTCCGGTGGACGGCTGGCTGGTGGGAGGCTCGCTGGTGCACGGCCCGTCGGCGGCGCTGCCGGGGATCAGCGACTCCGGCTCGTGCAGGGTGATGACGATGCCGAGTTCCTCGCGGGCCAGGGTGATCGCGGCGGCGAGGTTGGCGGCGTAGCCGGAGTCGCCGCTGGCGTCGATGCAGACCGCCGTCCGCACCCGGTGCCGCAGCAGCTCGACCAGCCCGAGGTTCTCGTAGTGGCCGCCGTCGGTGGTGAGCAGGAAGCGATCGTCGGCCGGGAACCGCCCGGTCAGCTCACGCAGTTGGTAGGGCAGGCGGCGGACGGCGGGCTGCGCCGGGCGGCGCCAGTCCGGGATGCCGGACCACTCCGGGCCGAGCACCGCCGGGTTCGGCAGCCAGGTGCCGAGTCGCGCGTTGGTGGCCGCGAACAGCCCCTGGTAGACCCTTGACTGACGGCCCATCGCGGAGGAGAAGGCCGCGCCGGAGACCGCCATCGCCGACTGCACGGTGAGATCCCGGGCGATGTGCCGCCGGGTGCGCCGCTCCAGCAGGTCGGTCCGCGCGTACCCGACGTCCGGACCGCCCACGTAGTCGTACGAGAGCGAGAAGGAGACCGCCCGACGGCCGGGCGGTGTACGGGAGTTACCGGACAGGTTGGCCGCCGCGGAGAAGATCACCTGGGGGAATCCGGGGTGCCGGGCGGCGTAGTGGCTGAGCCAGGTCTGCTCCCGGAAGAAGTCGTACGGGCGGGCCAGCGCCCGGCCGCCCTCGCTCACCCGACGGACCGCGAACGCCGAGGCCAGCCGTAGCCGGTAGAACGGGTGCAGGCCCATCCAGGTCTGGTCGAGGTTGAGCCCGACCGCGCCCAGGACCAGCGGCAGCAGCACCTGGAGGGCCGTCGGCCAGGCGTACCCGGTGGCGACCGCCCAGCCCAGGGCCAGCAGCGCCCCCGTCGACAGCGCGGCCAGGGCCGCCCACACCACGATGTACTGGGGGAGGTTGGCGGTGAGGCCGCCGCCGAGCCGCCCGGCGCCGCGCAGCGCCCCGCCGAGCGCGGCCGCGCCCCGGCGGATCGTCCTGCGGTCGCGCCAGAGTATGCCGAGCAGCAGCGCCAGGTAGCTGAGCACCACCGTCAGGCTGAGCCCGGCGCCGGTCAGTTGCGGGCCGGCGGCCAGCGCCTGCTGGAGCCGTACCGCCCCCCAAGCCAGCCCCGGCAGCGCCAGCACCCCGACGGCCAGCAGGCCGGCCAGCGCCAGCGCGCTGAGGAAGAGCCGGCGCAGTGCGCGCGGCAGCAGCGCGTGCCAGCCGAGCGGGGGGAAGGCCAGCAGCCAGAGCAGCCAGCACCCGGCCGCCGTGGCCAGCAGCCCGGCCAGTGCGGCGAGCGCCGGCGCCCGGAACGCCAGCGGGCCCGGTACGGCGCCCGCGGTGCGCAGGCCGGCCGCCGCCAGGCCGTCCAGGTCGGTGATCGGGACGAGGTGGTAGAACCGGCTGAGCCCGAGGCCGAGCACCAGGACGGCGGCGAGCAGCAGGGAGAAGGCCGAGAGCACCCCGCGCAGCAGCGTCCCGAGCGCGACCAGCCACTCGCCGGCGCCGTCGGCGATGAACCTGCCGTGGCGGCGCAGGTGATCCTCTTCCGGGGAGCCGGGCTCGAACACGGTGTCGGCCGTGAGACCCGAGACGGCGCGCACCGGGCCGCCGGGCGCGGAGTCGCTGAGCGCGAGTTGCAGCGCGCCGACGGTGTAGCCGCCGCCGGAGACCGAGACCAGATAGCGGGCCCGTTTCAGCCACGGCCGCAGCGACTGGAGGGCGCCGAGCGTGACGCAGGCCGAGCGGATGCCGCCGCCCGAGGCGCAGAAGCCGAGTTCGGCGGGCTCGCGACCGGGCGGCACCCGGGCGCCGTCGCGCCAGTGGGCGTGCCGGATCGGTGCAGCGGGAGCGTCGGGTACCTCGGGTGCGTTGAGTGTGGCGGGAGCGTCGGTAGCGGTGGGCGAGACGGGCTTCGACGGCCGTGGGACACCGTGCAGGCCGGCGGCCCTGCCCGCCACCGGCCAGGGCGGGATCAGCGCGGGTCGGTCGGTGGTCCCGTCGCCCGCGTCGTCGTTCGTGCCCGCGTCGGTGGCGGTGCCGGCGCCGGTAGCAGTGCGAGGCCCTGCGACCGGGTCGTCGCCCGCGCCCGTGGGCGCCCAGGTGGCCGTCGCCCGCCACGGCCGGAGCCCGCGCGCCGCCCGGGTGGCGATCACCGCGAGGACGGTTGCCGCGATCACGCCGGCCGGCAGGAGCAGCAGCCACTTGACGGTGGCGAGCGCGGTAGCGGCGGCGAAGGGGGTGTCGGAGCCCGTCCCGCCGCCGACCAGACCGATGGAGAGCAGCACGTCCTCACCGACGTCGCAGCAGGCCGCGAGCAGCCCGGCGGCGCCGGCCGCGAGCGCGGTGAGCCGCCAGCGCCGCCGCCCGAACACGTACCCGCCGAGCAGGGCGGCGGCCGCCAGCGTCAGGCCGTAGCCGCCGATCAGCCAGGCGGCGGCGCGCAGTGCGGCCAGCTGCTCCCCGGCCCGGCCGCCGACCACGACCTCGGCTGCCGTACGGGAGCCGGCCAGCTGGAGCGCGACCTCCCGTACGGGGGGCGCCCAATGGCGGAACAGCAACCCGCCCACGGCGAGCGGCAGCAGTGCCCCGAGCGCGAGCAGCAGCCCTGCCCAGGCGGGCAGCGTGGGCGCCCGCCCCGCTCGACCCTCGCGCCGGGCCCACCCGAGCAGCCGGCCGAGGGCGTGCTCGGGCGCCGCCTCCGCCGCCGCCGTGCGGTCCGTCACCACCGTCATCTCCACCTCCCCGTGTGCGATCCCCGTCCGCTCTTCGTTCCTCGCTCTCCGCTCGCCGTTCCTGTCTCCGACTCCTGCGCTCAGCCCATGCCCGATCCCCCGAAGTCGCGTTGTGCCGCCGCCTGGTGACGGTCCACAGCGATGTCCAGGCGCGTTTTACCCTGCTGTGGCCGATTCCGCACCCAGCGCGCCCGCTTTCACTCGAATGAGTAAGGGGCCCGATCCCGGGGTAAATGATCGTTTCATCCCATCCAGGACCATCCGCGTGTCCGCGTAACAAGATCGCCCCAGACGCGTTACCGCCAACGTATTGTCAGGCCACCGAGGCCCGGCCTACGGTCTACAGATCGCTTTCTACGCACGTAGACCCCTGCGGATCCCCCGGAGACCCGCAGACGAGACCCGCCCCGTGAACCCTCAGACCGCAGGCCCGACCCCCCGGCCGGGCAGCGGAGTTGCGGAGGTATCCATGTCGCAGATCGTCCGTGCCGCACTCGTCCAGACCCGCTGGACCGGCGACCAGGAGAGCATGATCGCCCTTCATGAGCGGTACGCCCGCGAGGCCGCCGCCCAGGGCGCGAAGATCATCGGCTTCCAGGAGGTCTTCAACGCCCCGTACTTCTGTCAGGTCCAGGAGCCCGAGCACTACCGCTGGGCCGAAGCCGTCCCCGACGGCCCCACCGTCCGCCGCATGCAGGACCTCGCACGCGAACTCGGCCTGGTCGTCGTCGTCCCGGTCTACGAGGAGGAGCAGACCGGCGTCTACTACAACACCGCCGCCGTCATCGACGCCGACGGCCGCTACCTCGGCAAGTACCGCAAGCACCACATCCCCCAGGTCAAGGGCTTCTGGGAGAAGTACTACTTCAAGCCCGGCAACCTCGGCTGGCCCGTCTTCGACACCGCCGTCGGCAAGGTCGGCGTCTACATCTGCTACGACCGCCACTTCCCCGAGGGCTGGCGCGCCCTGGGCCTGGCCGGCGCGCAGATCGTCTACAACCCCTCCGCCACCAGCCGTGGCCTGTCCGCCTACCTCTGGCAGTTGGAACAGCCCGCCGCCGCCGTCGCCAACGAGTACTTCGTCGCCGCCATCAACCGCGTCGGCACCGAGGAGTACGGCGACAACGACTTCTACGGCACCTCCTACTTCGTCGACCCGCGCGGCCAGTTCGTCGGCGACGTCGCCTCCGACAAGGAGGAGGAGCTCGTCGTCCGCGACCTCGACCTCGACCTGATCGAACAGGTCCGCCAGCAGTGGGCGTTCTACCGCGACCGCCGGCCCGACGCCTACGGACCGCTCTCCGAGGCCTGAGGAGCGCCGCGATGACCACCCGCGACCCGCACGAGCGCACCATCGTCCGCGGCGGCCTCGTCATCACCGCCGCCGACGAACTCCACGCCGACGTCCTGATCGAGGGCGAACGCGTCGCCGCGCTCGCCAGCACCGGCAGTTCCGCCGCCGAGGCCTGGAGCGCCGACACCGTCATCGACGCGACCGGCCACTACGTCATCCCGGGCGGCGTCGACGCCCACACCCACATGGAACTGCCCTTCGGCGGCACCGCGGCCTCCGACACCTTCGAGACCGGCACCCGCGCCGCCGCCTGGGGCGGGACCACCACCATCGTCGACTTCGCCGTCCAGCCCGTCGGCGGCTCGCTGCGTGAGGGCCTCGACACCTGGCACGCCAAGGCCGACGGCAACTGCGCCATCGACTACGCCTTCCACACCATCGTCTCCGACGTCAACGAGGGCGTCCTCAAGGAAATGGACACCCTCGTCGACTCCGGCGAGTCCACCTCCTTCAAGCTCTTCATGGCCTACCCGGGCGTCTTCTACAGCGACGACGGCCGCATCCTGCGCGCCATGCAGCGCGGCGCCGTCAACGGCGGGCTGATCATGATGCACGCCGAGAACGGCATCGCCATCGACGTGCTGGTCGAACAGGCCCTCGCCGCCGGGCGCACGGCCCCGCGCCACCACGGCGAGGTCCGCCGCGAACTCCTGGAGGCCGAGGCCACCCACCGGGCCATCAAGCTCGCCCAGGTCGCCGGCAGCCCGCTCTACGTCGTGCACGTCTCCGCGGCCGCCGCCCTCGCCGAACTCGTCCAGGCCCGTGACGCCGGGCTCAACGTCTTCGGCGAGACCTGCCCGCAGTACCTGTTCCTCTCCACCGACAACCTCGCCGAGACCGGCGCCGACGGCTTCGAGGGCGCCAAGTACGTGTGCAGCACGCCGCTTCGGCCGCGCGAGCACCAGGAGGCGCTCTGGCGCGGACTGCGCGCCAACGACCTCCAGGTGGTCTCCACCGACCACTGCCCGTTCTGCTTCGTCGGCCAGAAGGAACTCGGCCGTGGCGACTTCTCGAAGATCCCCAACGGTCTGCCCGGCGTGGAGAACCGGATGGACCTGCTCCACCAGGCCGTCGTCGACGGGCACATCACCCGCCGGCGCTGGATCGAGATCGCCTGCACCACGCCCGCCCGGATGTTCGGGCTGCACCCGCGCAAGGGCACCATCGCGCCGGGGGCCGACGCCGACCTCGTCGTCTACGACCCCACCGCGGTGCAGACCGTCTCCGCCGCCACCCACCACATGAACGTGGACTACTCGGCGTACGAGGGCCGCCAACTCACCGGCCGTGCCCGCACCGTGCTCTCGCGCGGCACCGTCGTACTGGACAACGGCGGCTGGCTCGGCCGGGCCGGCCACGGTGCCTTCCTGCGCCGCGACACCTGCCAGTACCTGACCTGACCCACCCTCCCGCGCCGCCGCCCGTGCCCGTGCCCGTGATTCCCCGGGCGGCGGAACCACCCTCCCCGGAGCCACCCATGGACATCGGCCTCGTCCTGCAGACCGACCCGCCCGCCCGCCTGCTCATCGACCGGATGATCCGGGCCGAACAGGCGGGCTTCAGCCACGGCTGGACCTTCGACTCCTGCGTCCTGTGGCAGGAGCCCTTCGTCATCTACAGCCGGATCCTCGCCGAGACACGGGGATTGACCGTCGGCCCGATGGTCACCAACCCCTCCACCCGCACCTGGGAGGTCACCGCCTCCCTGTTCGCCACGCTCAACGACATGTACGGCAACCGCACCGTCTGCGGCATCGGCCGCGGCGACTCCGCGATGCGGGTCGCCGGACGCCACCCCGCCACCCTCGCCCGCCTCTCCGAAGCCATGCACGCCATCAAGGAGTTGGCCGAGGGACGGACCGTCGAGGTGGACGGCACCGAGATGCACCTGCCGTGGGTCGGCCCCGGCGCCGCACTCCCGATCTGGATGGGCGCGTACGGGCCGAAGGCGCTCGCGCTGACCGGACGTCAGGCTGACGGATTCATCCTGCAGTTGTCCGACCCGTACCTCACCGAGTACATGGTCAAGGCGGTCCGGTCCGCCGCGGCTGAGGCCGGCCGGGATCCGGACGCCGTCACCATCTGTGTCGCCGCCCCCGCCTACGTCACCGACGGCGACTCGCCCGCCGCACTCGCCCACGCCCGCGAACAGTGCCGCTGGTTCGGCGGGATGGTCGGCAACCACGTGGCCGACCTGGTGAGCCACTACGGTGCGCACTCCGACCTCGTCCCGGAGGCCCTCACCGACTACATCAAAGGCCGTCAGGGGTACGACTACAGCCATCACGGCCGGGCCGGGAACCCCGACACCGCCTTCGTCCCGGACGAGATCGTCGACCGCTTCTGCCTCATCGGGCCGCCGCGGGCCCAGCTCGACCGGCTGGAACACCTCCGCTCCCTCGGCGTCGACCAGTTCGCCGTCTACGCCATGCACGACGCCGTCGAGGCGACCATCGACGCCTACGGAACCGACGTCATCCCCCACCTGTAACGCAAGTGCAGCAGACGGGAGTTGCCCATGGCCGACACGGCCACCGGCGGCAGGCAGTGGCAGCACCCCGACGGCCGGGTCGAACTCGACCCGGCCTCGGGGGAGTTGCCATCCAACGGCTTCACCAACGACGACCTGCGGCCGGTCCCGGTGGCGCGGCGCACCTGGACCACCTACAACTTCCTGGCGCTCTGGGTCGGCATGGCCCACAACATCCCGTCCTGGACGCTCGCCTCGGGGCTGGTCGCGCTCGGCATGGACTGGAAGCAGGCCGTCCTGACCATCGCGATCGCCAACCTCGTGGTGCTCGTGCCGATGCTGCTCACCGGACACGCCGGGACGAAGTACGGCATCCCGTTCCCGGTGTTCGCCCGGGCCGCCTTCGGGCTGCGCGGTGCCAACCTGCCCGCGCTCATTCGGGCGGCGGTGGCCTGCGCCTGGTTCGGCATCCAGACCTGGATCGGCGGTGAGGGCATCTTCCTGCTGGCCGGCAAGCTGCTCGGCGAATCCTGGCGCACGGCGGGGGAGTTCGGCGGCTACCCGTGGACGCAGTGGCTGTCGTTCCTGCTGTTCTGGCTGATCGAGATGGCCATCATCGCGCGCGGGATGGAGACCCTTCGGCGGTTCGAGAACTGGGCCGCGCCGTTCGTGATCGTCGGCGCGCTGGCGCTGCTGGTGTGGATCACCGTCAAGGCGGGCGGGTTCGGGCCGCTGCTCGACCAGCCGTCCGAACTGGGCTGGGGCGGCGGGTTCTGGAAGGTCTTCTTTCCGGCATTGATGGGCATGATCGGGTTCTGGTCGACCCTGTCGCTCAACATCCCCGACTTCACCCGTTTCGGGGGCAGCCAGCGGGCCCAGATCCGCGGCCAGGCGCTCGGCCTGCCGACCACGATGACGCTGTTCGCACTGCTGTCCGTCCTCGTCACCTCCGGCTCGCAGGCCGTCTACGGCGCACCGGTGTGGGATCCGATCCAACTCGCCGCGAAGATGGAGAGCCCGGTCGCCATCCTGTTCGCGCTGCTGACCGTCCTGGTCGCGACGCTGTCGGTGAACATCGCCGCCAACGTCGTCTCGCCGGCCTACGACCTGGCCAACCTGCTGCCCCGGTTCGTCAACTTCCGTACCGGGGCGCTGATCACGGGCGTGGTCGGGATCGCGATCTTCCCGTGGAAGCTGATCTCCGACCCGCACGTCTACATCTTCACCTGGCTGGGTGTGGTCGGAGGGTTGCTCGGGACGGTGGCCGGGGTCCTGATCGCCGACTACTGGGTGCTGCGCGGCACCCGGTTGCAACTCGCCGAGCTGTACCGGCCGGGCGGGGCGTACTGGTACGCGGGCGGGTGGAACTGGCGCGCGGTGACGGCGCTGCTGGTCGGGGGCGTCCTGGCGGTCGGCGGCTCGTACGGCGGGCCGTTCCCGGCGGACGGGCTGCTGCCCGTGTTCAAGCCGCTGGCCGACTACGGGTGGGCGGTCGGCTTCGGGGCGGCGTCGGTGCTGTACCTGGTGCTGGGCGCGGTGTCGGGTGGCGGGCGGGCGGGTGTGCGGGCCGGTGGGTAGGGGGTGCCACCCCGGAGCGGCCGGGTCCGGGGTGGCCGATTCGGTCCGGTGGTCCCGCGCCGCCGGAACCGGGCGGCGGCGGGCGGCGTCCTTCGAGGCAGAGCGGTGGGACGGGGCCGTCGCACCGCGGACGGGAGGGACAGATGAGCATCGTCGCGTGGATCGTGCTTGGCCTGATCGCGGGGGCCCTGGCCAAGCTGCTGCTGCCGGGGAAGGACCCGGGCGGCCTGATCGTGACAACCCTGATCGGCATCGCCGGATCCTTCGTCGGCGGCTGGATCGCCTCACACTTCCTGCACAGGTCGGTGACGGCGCACTTCTTCGACATGGCGACCTGGGTGTCGGCGATCGGCGGCGCCCTGGTGCTGCTGATCGTCTACCGGCTGCTGTTCGGCAGCTCCCGACGCTAGAACGGGCGCCGGCAACCGGTCGCGCGCGGTCGAGGTGCCGAGGAGACGCCGACGAGCCGAGCCTGCGAGGCCCCACCGGACCGGCGGGCTCGGCTCAACGCACCGTCGCCGACAGCTCCGCGACCCGGTCCGGCCCGCCCTCGCGAGCGGCCGGCGAGCGGGCTTTGCTCCGGGTGCCGGCCGTCCCGGGCCGTCAGGGGTGCGTCACCTGGCGAGCAGGCCGCCGAGGATGAGCTTCCACAGGGCCTCGAAGCGGTCGTCCACGGTCGGCTCGGACCACGAGGACGCGTATGCCGGGTCGTGGAAGGGGCTGGTGGCGTCGAACACGGCGCGGGCCGTGGTGAGGATGTGGGCGAGCTTGAACTCCTTGGTCTCCATGCCGTCCTGGACGATCTGGGCGATCTGGCCGACCAGGGTCTCGATGTGCGCGTCGACGGTGCCGCTGTTCTCCTCGACCAGCACCATGTAGGTGGCGAACAGCTCCGGGTCGTCCAGTGCCTTCCTCCGCTTGGCCGCGAACAGCGTCACCAGCCAGTTGTGCAGCCGCTCGACGGCCGGGCCGGCCTCGGTCGAGATGAAGGCGAGCTGGTGGTGCGCCTGGTCGAGCCAGCGCTGGGTGACCGCCTCGCGCAGCGCGGCCTTGCTCGGGAAGTGGCGGTAGACGCTGCTGTGGCTGACGCCGAGGATGCGGGCGACGTCCACGACGGTGGCCTTGGCCGGGCCGAACCGCCGGAGGACGTCCTCCGCCGCGATCAGGATCTGCTCGGCGGTGAGTGTGGTGTCCGTGGTCACGGGGAGGTCCGTCCTTAGGGTCGTGCGGTCAAGGGTGGTGCTGCCGGTTGTGGCCGTCGGGCCGGTTCCGGCTGGTTCCGGCTGGTCAGTGCTCGCTGTCCAGGTGCGCCATCTGGGCGGCAGCGTAGCGGTCGCCCACAGCGGCGCCGACGGGGACGGCCGCCTCGATGGAGGCGAGGTCGGCGTCGGTGAGCGTGACGTCCAGTGCGCCCAGGGCCTCGGTGAGGCGGTCGCGACGGCGGGCGCCGACCAGCGGGACGACGTCGTCACCGCGCGAGGCGACCCAGGCGATGGCGACCTGGGCGACGCTCGCCCCCTTCGCGGCGGCCACTTCGCGCAGCGCCTCGACGAGGGCGAGGTTGTGGGTCAGGTTGTCGCCCTGGAAGCGCGGGCTGTGGCCGCGGAAGTCGGTGCCGGCCAGGGGGCGGTCGGGGCTCCAGTGGCCGCTGAGCAGGCCGCGCGAGAGCACGCCGTAGGCGGTGATGCCGATGCCGAGCTCGCGGGCGGTGGGGAGGATGGCGCCCTCGATCGAGCGGGAGATCAGCGAGTACTCGATCTGCAGGTCGCTGATCGGGTGGACGGCGGCGGCGCGGCGCAGGGTGTCGGCGCCGACCTCGGACAGGCCGATGTGGCGGACGTAGCCGGCCTTGACCAGGTCGGCGATGGCGCCGACGGTCTCCTCGATCGGGACGTTCGGGTCGAGGCGAGCGGGGCGGTAGACGTCGATGTGGTCGGTGCGCAGGCGGCGCAGGGTGTAGGCGAGCGCAGTCTTGGTGGCGGCGGGGCTCGCGTCGTAGCCGAGCCACTGGCCGTCCGGGCCGCGCTGGGCGCCGAACTTCACGCTGATCTGCACGCTCTCGCGGGCGCGGCCGCGCAGGGCCTCGTGGATCAGCAGCTCGTTGTGGCCCATGCCGTAGAAGTCGCCGGTGTCGAGCAGGGTGACCCCGGCGTCGATCGCGGCGTGGATGGTGGCGATGCTCTCGGCCTCGTCGGCCGGGCCGTACAGGTCGGACATGCCCATGCAGCCGAGGCCGAGGGCGGAGGTGACGGGGCCGGAGGCGCCGAGGGTGCGCTGTGTGGGACGGGGCGTCGTGGACACGGGGACTCCAGGGGTGGGCGCGGCGCCGTAGGTGGCGATGGGCGGGGTGCCCCGGAGACCACTATGGCACGACAGCGAACAGATTTCAAAATCTGTTCGCTGTCGTCTGTTGTCTGTCATCTGAAACCTGTCATCTGTTACCCGCCGGTTCCGCCGCCGGGCAGTCGGTGCCCGGCCCCCAGTCCTCCCGTCCGCCCGGTGTCCGCAGCAGGTAGGCGCGGGCCGGTGGCAGGTTGTGCCACACCGTGCGCTCGCCCAGCCCGTACGTCGCCTCGAACTGCCGCAGCAGTCGCACCACTGCCCGGTGGCGGGCGCCCTGGCGGGGCCCCGAGGTCAGGGTGCGCGCCGTCGTCGTGCCGAGGTAGCCGAAGTACGTGAGCTCGCCCCCGGGCATCAGCAGCCGCAGGTACAGGTCGAGGAGGTGGCGTACCTGGGCCGGCTCGAAGTTGGTGAACGGCAGGCCCGACACGATCACGTCGTACCGCTCGTCCGTCGCGTCCGTCGCGTCCGTCGCGCGCGCCCCGCCCCCTGGTCCCGTCCCGGCGGCCCGGCCGATCCCGTCCGGCGCGGTCGGCGTGGCCGGGCGGCACTGCGGCAGCTCCTCCACCCGGCAGGCTGACAGCCGCAGTGCGATGCCCGGGTGGCGCGCGGCCAGCGCGGGATCCTCCCGGAGCCGGTCGGCGAAGCGCGGATTGGCCTCGACGACGTGCAACCGGTCACCCGGGCGCAGCACTTGGGCCAGCCGACGGGTCACCACGCCCGTCCCGGCGCCGACCTCCAGCACGGAGATCGGCCGGTTCGGACGGCTGGTGACCGGCACCACCAGGGCGTTCACCAGTTCCGCGCCGCTCGGTGCCAGCGCACCGGTGTCGTGGAAGGTGCGCAGCGCCTCGGCGAGGAACAGCAGACGGTCCCCGCCGGACGGTGAACTGGGCGGCGGGGGAAGGGAGTCGGAGCGGGGGCGGAGCCGTTCGGTCGTCATGCCGTCGACGCTAGGCAGGCCCGCCGCCCCCCGAATCGGCCGACGAGCGGCGCCGCCCCCCGCCGAAAGTCGAGGGTGCGGCTACCCGGGAGAAGGGGGCGCCCGCCGGTCGACCGCCCGTAGCATCGAGACGGACGGACGGAGGCAGCCCGGAGGGAGCCCGATGCGGGAGGACGGGAGCGGCCCGATGCGCACAGCCCCACTGGGCTGGTACGGCCCGGACCGCCGGCCGTGGACGGACACGCTGCTGCTGCTCGGCATCCTCGCACTCACCGTCGAGGAAGCCTTCTTCCAGTGGGTCCACGCCGACGAGTCGCTGCGCCTGGCCCGGACGGTCGCGGCCGTCCTCGCCTCGCTCTCACTGCTGTTCGCCCGCCGCTACCCGATGGCCTCCGCCGTCCTGCCGGTGTTCACCGGCGGCCTGTTCAACCGCGCCTTTCCCGGACTGTTCAGCGTCTACTACCTCGCCTCCCTCGGCCGGACCGGCCCGGCGGCGGCCGGCGGCGCCGTCATCGCGGTGGTGAGCGCCACCCGGGCCGACTCGCTGGTCGGCTGGGCGGGCACCACCGGATCCCAACTCCTCGTCCAGGCCGCAACACTGTCCGTCGGCCTGTGGCTGCACGGCCGCCGGGTGCTGATCCGCACCCTGCACGAGCAGGTGGACGCGCTGCGCCGCGAGCGTGAGCTGCGCGCCGAACAGGCCCGGGCCGCCGAACGCGCCCGGATCGCCCGGGAGATGCACGACGTGCTCGCCCATCGGCTCAGCCTGCTGGTGCTGCACGCCGGGGTGTTGCGCGACCAGGCCCTGGCCGGCACCGTCACCGCGGACCCGGAGCGGCTCACCCACCGCCTCGAACTGCTGCGCACCACCGCCGCACGCTCGCTCGACGACCTGCGCGACGTCCTCGGCGCCCTGCGTGCCGACCCGCCGGCGCGACCGGTCGCCGAGGACGAGTCGACCGCACCGGCCGGGACGGCACGCGTCCCGGCGCCCGCGCTGCGCGACCTCACCGAACTCGTCGGCGAGGCCACCGCGGCCGGCCAGCAGGTCGAACTGGCCCTCTCCGGCGACCCGGAGACCGTGCCCACCACGCACCGGCTGGCCGTGCACCGCCTGGTCCAGGAGGCTCTGACCAACGCTCGCAAGTACGCGCACGCCGCGTCCGTCACCGTCCGGGTCCGCTACGGCGCCCCGGCCACCACCGTCGAGGTCCGCAACGGGCCGGGGGAGGCGTCGTCGAACGGGTCGGCCACCGGTGGCGGGTACGGTCTGGTCGGGCTCACCGAACGGGTCGGCGCGCTGGGCGGCCACCTCGACGCGGGGCCCGACGGCGGTGGCGGCTTCCGGCTCGCGGCCCGCCTGCCCGCGCCGGAGCGCCCACCGCAGGCCGTGCCCGGGGGGCCTGCCCCGGTCCCGTCCCCGTCCCTGCCCCCGGGCTCGCAGGAGGCGCCTTCTCCCGGTCCCGCCCCGCGCGCTGTCCCCGCCCCGCCCGCCCTCCCGCCCTTTGCTCCCGCCGCGATCTCGCAGCCGAAGGACGTCGCATGATCCGCACGATGGTGGTCGACGACGACGCGCTCGTTCGGCTCGGCCTCGTCGACCTCCTCACCCAGGACCCGGCCCTCACCGTCGTCGCCGAGGCCGCCGACGGACTGCAGGCCGTCGAACTCGCCCGCCGCCAGCGGATCGACGTGGCGCTCATGGACATCCGGATGCCGCGGCTCGACGGCATCGCCGCTACCAGGCGCCTGCGCGAACTGCCCGACGCCCCGCGGGTGATCGCGCTCACCACCTTCGATCTCGACGAGTACGTCTACCAGGCGCTCGCCGCCGGCGCCGACGGCTTCCTGCTCAAGGACACCCCGCCGGCCGAGATCGCCCGGGCCGTCCACGTCGTCGCCGGGGGCCAGGGGATGCTGCACCCGGCCGCCGCGCGGCGTCTCATCGACCGCTACCACCGCACCGGCGCGCCCCGGTCGGTCGCCGCCCGCAACCGGGTCGCCGGGCTGACCCCGCGCGAGACCGACGTGCTGCGCGAACTCGCCGACGGGCTCTCCAACGCGGAGATCGCGGGCGTCCTCGGGATGCGCGAGAGCACCGTCAAGGCGCACGTCAGCCGGATCCTGACCGCGCTCGGCGTCGGCAACCGGGTCCAGGCCGCGCTGCTCGCGCGCGACGCCGGGCTGGTCGAGGACGGCGCCTGAGGCGGGGCCCGCGCCCGCGCCTGGGGCGGTGCCGGAGACGGTGGCTGGGACGGCGCCCGGGGCGGTGCCGGATGGGGCCGGTGGGGCCGGTGGTGGGGCGGCGGCCTGCTGCTCCTGCGGTCGCCCGGTGGTGCGTCGGGTGACGGGTGGGGCGTCAGGTCGGCCGGTGTTCGCGTGGGTGTTCCCGGGGGGTCAGGCCGGGCTCCCCCTGAGCCGGTCGCGTGCTCCCGGTTCGTACCGCGCGCTGAGCCGATGTCACCCATCCGGCGTGGAAATCCCGCGCCTTGGCGCTTTGCGCTGCCGAACCCGGGCGGCGGGTCCATGGTGGAGATGGGCGCGATCCGGCGACCGCGCCCGCGCGCCGATCCAGGCCCGCGCGCCGCGCGCCCGCCGCTGCTCTCCGACGGGTGCCCGAGGCTGAGGGCCCGGTCCCGGCACGCTGGGAGCAGGGCCACCTCGCAGGAAACCGAACGGTTCTTCTAGGCTCACATCTCGGCTTCCCTGCGGCGGTGCGGCCACTGCGCCCGCCGTCAGGAAGCCACCGTCCACGGGGCCCCGGGCGGACCGGGGCCACCGGATCGAGCGAGGAGGACGCAATGCCAAGCACGCCGCCCAACCGTTCCACCGCACTTGGGCCAGACGAGCCGTTCCGAAGGGCCGCACACCATACCGGTCGATCGGTGTGGTCCGGCCGGGCCTGGCAGCCGGGTTGGGGCGGTCGGCCGGTACGGCCGCTGAATACCGGCAGCGGCCGCGGAGGCGAACGTTGAGTCCCCAGATCGTCGGGTCGCCCGCCGCACCGAGTGCCGCCGCCGACCTCGACGGTGCCCCCGAGCCAGCCCCCGTGCCCGTGCCCGTGTCCGCGGCTGTTTCCGAGCGCGCCCCCGCCGCCGTCCCGGCCGCCGCCGACGGTGAGGCACTCACCACCGCCGTCACCGTCACCGTTTCCGCTGCCGCCACCGCTGCTGTCACCGTCTCCGCAGCGGCCACCGCTGCGGTCACCGCGGCGCTACCCGGCCTGCCGCTGGCCCTCAGTACGCGCGCCCGTACGCTGGCCGGCGCCGTTCGACGCCGCTGCGTGGACCTGGCCCGGATCGAGTCGCCCAGTGGTGACGCTCCCCGACTCGACGCCCTCGCCGAGGAGTTGACCGCTGGTTTCAGCGCCACCGGCGCCACCGCCCTCCGTGAACCCGGGCCGGCCGGCGACCACCTCGTCCTGGAGTGGGAGGGGCAGGACGAGACCCTGCCGCACCTGCTGATCGTCGGCCACCACGACACCGTCTGGCCGGTCGGTACCCTCGCCGACTGGCCGGTCACCGAGCAGGACGGTCGACTCAGCGGCCCCGGCGTCGTCGACATGAAGGGTGGACTCGCCATTCTGGAGGGCGCGTTCGCTCTGCTCGCCGACCTCGGTCAGCGCCCCCACCGCACCGTCCGGTTGGTCGTCGTCTCCGACGAGGAGGTCGGCAGCCCGGACGGGCGGCGCCTGGTCGAGCGCCAACTGCGCGGTGCGGCGGCGGTGATCGGGCTCGAACCGCCCCACCCCGACGGCCGGTTGAAGACCGCCCGGCGCGGCAGCACCCGGGTGCGGCTCACCGTCACCGGGCGTGAGGCCCACGCGGGCAACGACGCCCACGACGGGGTGTCGGCGGTGGACGAACTCGTCGACCAGCTCGTCGTCGTTCGCGGCCTCGCAGGCCAGCCGGGTACCGAGCTCAACGCCGGTCGGATCAGCGGGGGTTCGCGGGCCAACGTGGTCGCGGGGCGGGCCGAGGCCGAGCTCGGTCTGCGGTTCTCCACTGCGGAGGCGCAGCGCCGTACGCTCGACAACCTCGCCCGGCTCACGGCGCTGCGGCCGGGGGCCAGGGTCCGGACCGAAGTGCTTTCCAGCCGCCCGGCGTGGCCCGAGCGCACCGGCAACCCGCTGCTGCGGCACGTCCGTTCGCTCGCCGCGGTGCTCGGGCAGCAACTGGACGGCGGTCCGGCGGGCGGCGCGGGGGACACCAACCTGCCGGGCTCGCGCGGGCTGCCCACGCTGGACGGCTTCGGCGCGGTCGGTGCCGGCGCCCACGCCCGGCACGAGCACATCCGCCTCGACCAGTTGGCGCCCCGGATCGCCCTGCTGGCCACGCTCCTCGCCGTACCGCTGCCGAGGCTGCGCGACCGTACGGAGGGTTGATCGGCGGTCGGCGGTCGGCGGTCGGCGGTCGGCGGTCGGCGGCTACCGGCTACCGGCTGGCGCTCGGCGGCGAACAGAGAACAGCAGACGGCTGACAAGTAACAGATGACAGATAACAGCTAACAGATTTTGAAATCTGTTAGCTGTTATCTGTTCGCCGCCACCCATCACCACCCTCCCCCTGCTCGCGTCCCTTGCCATCCCTCCGCCTCGCCGCGCAGAATGGTACCGACCGAACGGTCAGTCGGTTGGCGCTCAGGGCGCCGGCGCGGGACACGAGAGGTGATCGTGGTGACAGCAGAGGTGGCCGAGGCGGTCCCCGCGCAGGCGCAGGAGGACCGGTTCGAGGCGGTGGTCGCCGCCGAGCAGCGGATCGAGCCCAGGGACTGGATGCCCGACGCCTACCGGGCCACGCTGATCCGCCAGATCGCCCAGCACGCCCACTCCGAGATCATCGGCATGCAGCCCGAGGGCAACTGGCTCACCCGTGCCCCCTCGCTGCGCCGCAAGGCGATCCTGCTCGCCAAGGCCCAGGACGAGGCCGGCCACGGCCTCTACCTCTACGCCGCCGCCGAGACCCTGGGCGTCGACCGCGCCGAACTCACCGAGAAGCTGATCTCCGGCCGCCAGAAGTACTCCTCGATCTTCAACTACCCGACCCTCACCTTCGCCGACGTCGGCGTGATCGGCTGGTTGGTCGACGGCGCCGCGATCTGCAACCAGGTCCCGCTCTGCCGCTGCAGCTACGGCCCGTACGCCCGCGCGATGGTGCGGATCTGCAAGGAGGAGTCCTTCCACCAGCGCCAGGGCTACGAGCTGCTGATGACCTTGATGCGCGGCACCGACGCCCAGCGCCGGATGGTGCAGGACGCGGTGGACCGCTGGTGGTGGCCGTCGCTGATGATGTTCGGCCCCCCGGACGCCGACTCGCCGAACACCGCCCGCTCGATGGCCTGGCGGATCAAGCGGCACACCAACGACGAGCTGCGCCGGCGCTTCGTCGACATGACCGTCCCGCAGGCCGAGCACCTGGGCGTCACGCTCCCGGACCCCGAGCTGCGCTGGAACGAGGAACGCGGTGGCTGGGACTTCGGTGAGCCGGACTGGTCCGAGCTGACCAGGGTCATCCGCGGCCAGGGCCCGTGCAACGCCCAGCGGGTCGATCGCCGGCGGGCCGCGCACGAGGACGGCGCCTGGGTCCGCGAGGCGGCCGTCGCGTACGCGGCCAAGCGCCGCGCCGAACAGTCCGCCGAATCCGGACACGCCGAAGGGACCGAGCGGCCTGCGACGGCCGGACAGCACGAGCCCACCGGCGAGCACACGGAACACGGCGAGCACACGGAACAGGAGAACGGAAAGTGACGGAGTCCAAGGCCGGCTGGCCGCTGTACGAGGTGTTCGTGCGCCCGCGGCGCGGGCTGAACCACGTCCACGTCGGTTCGCTGCACGCGTCCGACGACCGGATGGCCCTGCTCGCCGCCCGCGACCTCTACACCCGCCGCAACGAGGGCGTCAGCCTCTGGGTGGTCCGCTCGGACGCGATCACCGCCTCCACCCCGGACGAGCGCGACCCGTTCTTCGAGCCCAGCGGCGACAAGGTCTACCGCCACCCGACCTTCTACGACATCCCCGAGGATGTCCCGCACATCTGACGGGGGAACCGCCATGCAGGACCACAGCACCCAAGCCGACGTCGACGACCATGTGTACCTCGGCCTCGCCGAGGCCGCCCCCGGCCCCGAGGGCGAGGGCCGCTGGGCGTACGGGACGGGCTTCGCCGACCCGCTGCTCGGCGTGGACACCGCCCTGCCCCCCGGCGTGGACGGCTCGGACCTCGCTGCCTGTTGCCTGATGCTCGGCGACGACGCCCTGGTCCTCGCCCAGCGGCTGATCGAGTGGTGCACCCGGGCGCCCGAACTGGAGGAGGAGGTCGCGCTCGCCAACCTGGGCCTCGACCTGCTCGGCCAGGCCCGCCTGCTGCTCACCCGGGCCGGACAGGCGGACGGCTCCGGCCGCACCGAGGACGACCTGGCGTACTGGCGGGAGGAGCACGAGTTCCGCAACGTCCGCCTGGTCGAGGTGCCGAACGGCGACTTCGCCCACTCGATCGCCCGGCTGCTGCTGTTCGCCACCGCGCGCTGCGCGCTGTACGAGGCGCTGAGCGCGCACCCGGACCCGGTGCTGGCGGCGGTCGCCGCCCGGGGCGTCAAGGAGCTGGCGTACCACCGCGAGTACGCCACCGCCTGGACGCTGCGGCTCGGCGACGGCACGCCGTACTCGTCGGCGCGGATGCAGGCCGGGCTGGACGCGGTCTGGCCGCTGCTGGACGAACTGTTCACGGCACACCCGGCGGAGCTGCGGGCGGGCGTCGACCCGGCGGCGCTGCGCGAACCGGTGCTGCGCTCGCTCTCCGCCGTCCTCGCCGAAGCCGGGTTGACCGTGCCGGACGTGCCGCCGCTGGCCTCCGTGCTCGGCCGGGCCGGCCGGGACGGCGTGCACACCGAGGCGCTCGGCCCGCTGCTCGCCGAGCTTCAGGTGCTGGCCCGCGCACACCCGGGGGCGACGTGGTGAGCGCGACGGTGGCGGAGCGCGGGGCGGCCTGGGAGGTCGCGGCGGCCGTCCCGGACCCGGAACTGCCCATGCTGACCCTGGCCGACCTGGGCGTGCTGGCCGAGGTCGAGGTGGACGGCGGCGCGGTGACCGCCTGGCTGACCCCGACGTACTCGGGCTGCCCCGCCGTCGCCGAGATGGCCGCCGACGTGGACCGCCGGTTGCGCGCGGCCGGGTACCGGGACGTCCGGGTCCGGCTGCGGCTGGATCCGCCGTGGTCCACCGATCTGATCACCGCCGAGGGCCGCCGCAAGCTCGCCGAGGCGGGTATCGCCCCGCCGCGCCCGACCTCCGCCGTCGCCGCGGCCGGTCCGGTCCCGCTCGCGCTCGGCTCGACCCGCACCGCCGCTCCCGTGCCCTGCCCGCGCTGCGGCGGCGCGGACACGGAGGAGCTGTCCCGCTTCGGTTCCACCTCCTGCAAGGCGCTCTGGCGTTGCCGCGCCTGCCGGGAGCCGTTCGAACGCGTCAAGGAGATCTGAATGCCCGCCGCCTCGCACGCCGCCTCGCCGGCGGACACCACCGCCGACGCGCCTGCCGACGCCACCACCGTCGACGCCACCACCGCCTCGCCCGTCGGCGCCACCGCCGAGGCCCAGGCCCAGGCCCCGGCCCCGGCCACCGCTGTGCGCCCCGCCCGCCGTCCGGCCTTCCACCGGCTGCGGATCGAGCGGGTCGAGCGGCTCTGCGAGGACGCCGTGGCGGTCACCTTCGCGGTGCCGGACGGCCTCGCGGCGCAGTTCGCCTTCCGGCCGGGGCAGACCCTGACGCTGCGCAAGGTGGTGGACGGCACCGACGAGCGCCGCTCGTACTCGATCTGTGCCCCCGCCGGCGGTCCGCTGCGGATCGCCGTCCGGGAGGTGCCCGGCGGGCTGTTCTCCCGCTGGCTGGTGCGGGACGCGGGGCCGGGCGAGGAGGTGGAGGTGCTGACGCCGTCGGGCCTGTTCACCCCGGACCTCGGCGTCCCCGCCGACCACGTGCTGCTCGCGGCCGGTTCCGGCATCACCCCGATGCTGTCGATCGCCGCGTCCGTCCTGGCCGCCGACCGCCGCTCCACCGTTACCCTGCTGTACGGCAACCGGCGCAGCGACACCGTGATGTTCGTGGACGAGCTGGCCGACCTGAAGGACCGCTACCTCGGCCGCTTCCAGCTGGTCCACGTCCTGTCCCGGGAGACCCGCGACGCCGAACTGCTCAGCGGTCGGCTGGACCCCGAGCGGGTGCGGGCACTGCTGGCGGCGCTGGTGGACGTCGGGAGTGTCGGGCACTGGTGGCTCTGCGGCCCGTTCGGCATGGTCGCCGGTGCGAAGGAGCTGCTCGCCGGGCTGGGCGTGCCGGGCGGGCGCGTGCACCAGGAGCTGTTCCACGCCGAGGACGAGCCGGTCGCCGAGCGCCCGGCGGACCGGGACGGCACGGACGGGACGGCCGAGGGCGCGCACAGCGAGGTCACCGTCGTCCTCGACGGGCGCGGCAGCACACTGTCGCTTCCGTGCGACCGGTCGATCCTGGACGGCGCCCAGCGCTCCCGCCCCGACCTGCCGTTCGCCTGCAAGGGCGGGGTCTGCGGCACCTGCCGGGCCCTGGTCACCGAGGGCGAGGTCGAGATGCGCCGCAACTTCGCGCTGGAGGAGAAGGAGCTGGCCGCCGGCTACGTCCTCACCTGCCAGGCCCGCCCGCTCACCGACCGGGTGACAGTCGACTACGACCGCTGAGCGGCCGGCGTCGCGGCTCTCGGGCGTGCGGGCGTGCGGGCTCGCGGGCTCGGGGGCTCGCGCAGGCTCGGGGACTCGGCGGCTCGGCCGAGTCCCACCCTGACTGCTCGGCCGCCGAGCGTTTCAGACCGTGGCCGGGACGGGGAGCTTCACCGGTTCACCGAGCAGGCGGACGAGGTCGTTGACGGCGGCGCGCCCGGCCCGGTTGGCCCCGACGGTACTGGCGGAGGGCCCGTAGCCGACCAGGTGGACGCGCGGATCGGCGGTGGCTCGGGTGCCGGTGAGCGCGATGCCGCCGCCGGGGGAGCGCAGCCCGAGCGGGGCCAGGTGGCCGACCTCGGGGCGGAAGCCGGTGGCCCACACGATCGCGTCCACCGCCAGTTCCTCGTCCCCCCAGGCGACGCCGTGCTCGGTGAGCCGGTCGAACATCGGACGGCGGTGCAGCGCGCCCAGCTCCTCCGCGCGCCGGTAGGCGACCGACGGACCGAGCCCGGTCACGCTCACCACGCTGCGCACCGGCAGACCCTGCCGGACCCGTTCCTCGACCTTGGCGACCACCGCGCGCCCGTACTCGGGGGTGAACGGCCCGTCGTGGTAGACCGGCGGGGTCCGGGTGACCCAGACCGTCTCGCCGACCGCCGCCACCTCCGACAGCACCTGGATCGCGGAGGCGCCCCCGCCCACCACCAGGACGCGCCGGCCGGCGAACTCCTCGGGGCCCCGGTAGTCGGCGTAGTGCAGCTGGCGCCCGGCGAAGTGGCCCGGGTAGTGCGGGAGGAAGGGGCGGGTCCAGGTGCCGGTGGCGTTGATCAGCGCGCGGGTGGACCAGGTGCCGTGGTCGGTCTCGACCAGCAGCCGGGAGTCCGGGCGGTCGGACTCGGCGCGCACCGCGTGAACGGCGACGGGGCGTACGACCGGGAGCGCGTGCCGGGCCTCGTACGCGGAGAAGTACCCCGGCACCACCTCGCGCGCCGGGGCCTCGGGATCGGGCGCGGGGAGCTCGGCCTCTGGCAGGTCGTGGAAGCCGTGCACGGTGGCCATCCGCAGGGAGGGCGAGCGGTGGGCCCAGGCGCCGCCCGGCGCGGGGTTGGCGTCGAGGACGACGAAGCCGCCGTCGGCGTCCGCCCGGTAGGGGGCGAAGCCGCGGCGGCGCAGGTGGTAGGCGGCGGACAGTCCCGCCTGCCCGGCGCCCACCACCAGGACGTCCACGCGTCGCTGCCCGTCGTTGGTTGCACCGTAAACAGTCACGCCGGTGAAACATCGGGGGTGTGGCGGGTGTTCCCGGGACGCCTGCCTGTGGGGGCCTGCCCGGAAAACCGGTCCGCGGGGCCTGCCGGTGAAGCCGGTCCGCGGGAGTGTCAGGCGGCGGGGGAGATCACCGCGGCCGTGCCGTAGGCGCAGACCTCGGTGCCGACGTCCGCCGCCTCCGTGACGTCGAAGCGCATCATCAGCACCGCGTTGCCGCCGCGCGCCTTGGTCTGCTCGATCAGGCGCTCCATCGCCTCGTTGCGGCTCTCGACCAGGGTCTTCGTCAGACCCCGCAGCTCGCCGCCGATCAGCGACTTCAGCCCGGCGCCGATCTGGCTGCCGATGTGGCGGCTGCGCACGGTCAGTCCGAAGACCTCGCCGATCACGTGATCGACCCGGAAGCCGGGGATGTCGTTGGTGGTCACGACCAGGACGTCGGCGTTCGGGCCCTGCCCGCCGCCGTACTCGTTGATGTCAGCCATGGGCCCATCCTGCCGGTGTCGTGCGTCCGAGTGACAGAGGCGGGGCCGGGGGATGGCCGAGAAGGGGTCCAGAAGCTGGTTCAGACCGGTGATCGGGCGGCCGAAAGGCCGTACCGTAGCCCCATGGGCGAGCGAAGCGATCATCCACAGGGGCCGGGCGCGGCGGAGGACTCCGGTGCGCAGGAGATCGAGGCGACGGTGGTGCTGGGCCTGCGGATCACCGACTGGCCGGCGCTGCGCGCCGCCGCGATCAGGGCTGTCGAGGAGCTGGTGTTCGAGGGCATCGATCCGGCCGGTCAGCGCCGTGAGCTGCTGCGCGAGGTCGCCGAGGACGCCAACGCGGCGCTCGGCGCGCTGCTGCACCCGGACCGGTTGGTGGCCGCGATCCCCGGGGTCGAGGCGATCGGCGGCACGTTGGAGATCAGCGTGACCGAGGACTTCGCGCCGGACTTCGCCGAGCTGTTCCCGCTGGAGGGCGACGAGGACGAGGAGGGCGGCGCGGGGGCGGACTGGACCCTCACCCCGCGCACCGCCTGTCTCCTGCACGCCCAACTCCTCGGCCTGGCCGACGCCGCCTACGACGACCTCGACGAGCACGGCGACGACCCGGTCTCCGAGGCCGATGACGCCGACTGGACGGTCTATGCCCGGCTGCCCCAGCGCACCTGGCGGCTGCACCGGAGCTGGCGCCGCGCCATGGCCCGGGCCTTCGACGACCTTGCTGACGACCTCGCCCTCGGCGAGTGGCCGCTGCCGCGCTGCCTGGCTGAGGAGATCGCGCTGCGGATGGCCCTGGTGGACGCCCGGGCCCTGCTCGGTGCGCAGCCCGAGTCGGTGGCCGACATGATGGGCGACCTGCCGGCCGACCTGTACGACTACGACTGGGACGGCTGCCACGACGAGCTGTTCGGCGTCTACGGGCCGGACGACGGCGACCCGGAGCTGGGCTCCGAGCAGCGCACCGAGGTGCTGCTGGCGGCCACGCACCCGGAGGGCTGGTTCCTGACGTACGAGGACGCGGAGGCGCGGGACCTGCAGCGCGGCTACCGGCGCTGACCGGTCGCTCGTCCTGCACCGGTCGGCCTTCGGGTCGCCCGGCACGTCGCCTTCCGGGCGGTCGGCGGGCGGGGTGTTCCGGCGGCCGGGCGCTGCGGCGGGTGGGCGGTTAGGCTGCGGACATGTCCGATACGTCTGATGTGCGCGCCGAGTCCGGGTGGTCGGACGGGGCGGACGAGGCACCCGGGGCGGCTGGTTCTGCGGACGGTTCTGCGGCGGGTTCTGCGGCAGGCGGGGACGACCCGGTGCTCACCCGGATCGGGTTCGGACTGGACGGTGTGCAGGCCGCGCAGCGCGGGCGGACGGCTGAGGCGCGGGCCAGCTTCGAGGAGCTCTGGGCGGCACTGGGCGAGCGGGGCGACGTCTTCCACCGCTGCGTCCTCGCCCACTACCTGGCCGACCTGCAGGACGATCCGCAGGCCGAACTGGAGTGGGACCGGCGGGCGCTGGCCGCCGCCGACTCGCTCACCGCCGAGCGGGCCCAGACGTACGAGTCCGCCCTCCAGGTGCGTGCGTTCTACCCCTCGCTGCACCTCAACCTGGCCTCCGACCACCTCAAGCTCGGCGAGCCCGACCTCGCGCGCGAGCAGCTCGAGCGCGCCGTGCGCAGCCTGGACGCGCTGCCCGAGGACGCCTACGGTGCGAGCATCCGGACGGCCGTCGACGAGCTGCGGCAGCGGCTGCGCTGAGCGGGGCGGGGCGGGGCGGGGTGAGCCGGGGCGGACCGGGAGGGTCGTTCGGGGGCTCCGGGCACCGGGTGATCACCGGGGTGGCGGGGCTGGCATGCTGGACGGGTGACTTCTCCGTTCGACATCCCGACTCCCGCTTCCGCTCCCGACGCCGCTCCGGCCCCGGAGGACCGTGACGGGCGGCCGCAGTACGTGCTGCCGCTCGTCGTCCGGGTGGAGCGGGCCACGCCGCCCGGGCGGACCGACGCTCTGGAGACCTCGGCCCGCGCGGTGCTGACCCTGCTGGCCGACCCGCGGGTGACCGAGGCGGACGGCGAGTGGGCGGAGCGGGTCGTGGCCTGGGAGGACGCCCGGATCCGCAAGGTGGTCCGGCGGGCCCGGGGCGGGGAGTGGCGCCGGGCGGGCGAGCTGCCGGGGATCACGGTGAGCGGGCGGGAGGCCGAGGTTCGGGTGTTTCCGCCGGTGCCGCTGGACGGTTGGCCGAAGGAGCTCGCCAAGCTCCAGGTCTCCGGGACGGACCTGGAGGAGACCGCCGAGATCAGCGCTCCTGAGCCGGGTCTGCCGGTGTTGTGGCTCAACCCGGAGCTGGAGATGAGTGCGGGCAAGACGATGGCCCAGACCGGCCACGCCGCCCAGCTCGCGTGGTGGCGGCTGGAGGAGGCGCAGCGCAAGGAGTGGGCCGAGTCCGGATTCGCGCTCGCGGTGCGGACGGCCACACCGGAGGCGTGGGAGGGGCTGGTGGCCAGTGGACTGCCGCTGGTCCGGGACGCGGGCTTCACCGAGATCGCCCCCGGGCTAACTGTTGCACTTGAAGGCGGCACGCGCTACTGCCCTACCCCGCGCCTTCGGCGCTCGTGAACGCACCACTCTGACCCCAACACGGCAGCGTAGCGGGTGAGGCGCGCGCGTTCCCGGCAGTCGCGTGCCTCCGGCGGGTCCTCTCTCGGAGGGGGTGGAGGGAGGGTGACGCTCCCTCTACCGGGCAAGACGGGTAGGTGTCCCCGGGGGCGCAGGCGCGGTGTTCAACGCCGTTCCGGCGCCGGTCGTCCGCGCCGCGCCGAGCATCGACCACTTGACCGTCGAGCTCATCCTGCGCTGGCCGAAGACGCCCGTCAATCTGAGTGAGCACGGTCCCCTCCATGGATGGGGGGGCATGCGCAGATCGGCGAGGTTGCTGATGGGTGGTAGGCGTGGGCGCTCACGTCGTCGGGATCGATGGTGACCATCTGGGGTATCCAATAGCAGCTGACCGCGCCGTGATGCGACCCGCGTCCGGACCGCAGACCGCACAGGCGAAGGTGCGCCTCCGTCACCTGGCCGGAGGCGCGGCGGCGGACTGTCGACCGGGCGCGGAGAGCCGCAGGACCGCCCGCTGCCGTCGCCGGTGGAACTTCAAAGCGGGCGGACACCGCGGTCACGGACTCACCGCCACGCCGTAGGGGCTGGTGCCGACCGTTACGGTTGCGGCAACCTTGAGGCTCTTGGGGTCGATGACCGCAAGGGTGCCCGCTCCCTGGTTCGTGACGTAGACCGCGCCTGAGGTGACCGCCAGGTTGAACGGGTCGGTGCCCGGAGGGCCCACGGCAACGGTCGCCGAGACGCGGTGGCTACGGGTGTCGATCACGGATACCGTGCCCGGGCCGAGATCAGCGGCATAGGCCCTTGAACCGTCAGGTGCCAGCGCTACGTCGAAGGGGCCTTCGCCGACCGGGACCGTGGCGGTGAGCGCCTGCGCGCGGGTTCCCACGACGGAGACGGTTGCTGCCGTCTCGTTGGCCACGTAGGCCGATTCGCCGTCCGGGGTGACGGCGACGCTCACCGGGGAGGGGCCGGCGGTCAGGTTCCGGACGACGCGCTGCGTACGCGTGTCGAGGACTGACACAGTGTGCGATCCGGTGTTGGCGATGTAGGCCGTGGCACCGTCGCGACTGATGGCGATGCTCACCGGGGAGACGCCGACCGGGACCGTCGCGGTCACCTGGTTGGTTCGGGTGTCGAGCACCGAGACACTGTCCGAACCGCCGTTGGCAACGTAGAGGTAGGTGCCGTCAGGGCTCAGACGGACGCCGGTGGGGTTGTGCCCGACCGGCACGGTGGTGGCGATCTTGTTGGTGCGGGTGTCGAGCACCGAGACCATGGCCGATCCGTTGTCGGCGATGTACGCGTACGTGCCATCGGGGGTGATAGCGATGCCTTCAGGCGCGTTGCCGGCTGGGACGGTCGCGACGACCTTGTTGGTACCGGCGTCGATCACCGAGACCGTGTTGTCGAGCTGATTGGTCACGTACACGTGGCCTCCGACGCCCGCGAGCGGGGCGGCGGAGCGTGACGGCGACGACGCCGGGATGAGCCACGCGGCGAGGAGGCCACAGGCCAGCAGGAGCCCGATGCCGGCTCCCAGCACCGGCCCGACCGCCCTCCCGCTCAGGCCGCGGTCGGTGTGGGTTCGGAAACGCATCTCGCCTCCTGGGTACTTCGTGGAACTTCGGTTCGCGACCCGGCCCCTCTCCCGTACGACCGGTCCGGAAGCGGCAGTCAGGTCAACAGCGCGCGGGCGAAGTAGTCCTGGCTGTCGCGCACTCCTGGAAGGGCGAAGAAGTAGCCTCCGCCGCGCGGACTGATGTACGGCACGAGCGCCTCGGCTTCCAGCCGGGTCTGCATGGTGATGTAGGTGTTGAGTTCGCGCTGGAAGCAGCAGAACAGGTGTCCGAGGTCCGGCTGGCTGTCCACTCCGGGACTGCGCTCGTAGTCGTAGCTGCGACGCAGGATGGAGCTGGTCGATGCGGTCTCCGGAGTCTGCGGGTTGGCGAGCCGGACATGGCAGTTCAGCGGGGTGATCAGTCCCTGCGGGTCGTTGGTGTAGATGGGATCGAACGTGTCCGGCGCGTCGTCCGAGAGGGCGTACAGAGGAGCGCCGCTGATCTTTCGGCGGCCGAAGATCCGCTCCTGTTGGGAGATCGGCACCTTCTGCCATGCATCAAGGAAGAAATGGACGATGCGCAGCACCTGGTACGTCCCGCCTGCCGTCCATGCCGGCTCGTCGGTGTTGGGCTGCACCCAGACCACGTTGTCCAGCTGGGCCGTATTGGTGGTGTCGGGGTTGGTGATGCCGTCCTTGAACCCGAACCAGTCACGCGGAATCCCGGTCGGGCGAGGCGGATTGCGCTGGCAGTGGAAGGTCCATCGCTGCTTCAGCATGCCCTCGGTGTGGGACAGGATGTCGAGCATCGTGTGCACGGTGCTGTCGCGATGACCGGCACACACCTGTAGCAACAGGTCGCCGTGGCACAGTTCGGGGTCCAGGTCGTCGTGGAGGAACGGCGCCATTGTCTTGAGCTGGACGGGCTTGCGCGCCTGCAGTTCGTAGCGCGTGTCGAACAAGCTCGCGCCGACGGCAACGGTGATGGTGAGATCGTCCTGCACGACTCCGGGGCCGAGGATCCCGTTGTCCGCGGGCGGAGCGTCCGGGGACGCATTCGGATCCGTGCGCCCCGAGGTCAGCAATCGGGCCCGGGAAGTCAACGTGCGGAACAGATCGATGAGTTCTGCGCGGTTCTTGGCTGTCACGTCGAAGGAGGCGAACTCTCCGACGCTCTGGGGCGGGGTGACGATGCCTGCCTGGTGGTAGCCGTGAAACGGAATCAGGCTCCCGGTCGTCGGGTCGCCGTCGCCTCCTCCTTCCTGGGCGATGGCTTCCTGGTTGTTCAGCAGGCTCCCGGCTGCCGCCCCGACAAGGCTGGCGGCTGCGCCCTGAAGCATCGACCGTCGCGCGAGGAGACTCGCGGGGCATCCTCCGCCACGCCACCCGTCTGCCAGGGCTGAGGCTCTCTCGTCACCCATGTTGTCCCTCTCGGATCGAGCACGGTGGTGTGCACCTGTGGCCTGGGCCGATGCCCCGCCTGACCGGCCCGGCGGTGATGACCGGTCGGGGTCGCCTTCGTCGGAATTCCGGACTGTGACCGGCCGCATCCTGGATGTTCGGAGAGCGTCCTCGTGGGACTCGTCTGGGACACCGGGGGGTTACTGGCAGTGGCATACGATCACGGTCAATGCTCACCTGCATCCCGGGCGTGCCGTTCGGGTGCGGGCAGGGGATGCCAAGGTCCGCAGGGCGCCGGGCGAAGCTTTCAAGTCCTGACCCTGGTCCGGATTTCACTCGAACAGACGGCCCTGGACGGCAACCACTCGCCGCCTACAGCCGCCGCAAGGCCATCGTCGAACCCGTCTTCGGACAGATCATGACCTGCCAGAACGGCCGCCAACTCCTCCTGCGCGGCGAAGACGGCGCCCGCGGCGAATGGCGACTGCTCGCCGCCTGTCACAACCTCCGCAAGATCTTCCGGCGCACCGGAACAACCGGACTCGCCGCCCTGGCCGGCTGACCAGCCCGAACCTCCCCGGTCCCCAGAAGGCCGGAATCCGGGCCCATGGCCCCGTTCACAACCCCCATAGACGCCGTCCGAGCCACCGCAACCGTTTCCCACCGATCTCGGCCACTCGGCGGGTTGCCCGCTACCGACCCACGCTCCTAGCGCAACAGCTACGCCCACATCCATTAGCCGTCCTTGCCCGCTGATGCTCGGCTTCGCGGGCCAACGGCATCCACGTCGCTCTCGCTTGCGGGCGATGGTGTGTCCAAGCCAAGCCACTGGTTGAGCGTCGTGACCGCGTCCGGGCCGAGCATCTTGACCGCGTCGGCCTGCGCGCGGCGCCATGCGCTACCCGCACGGGCGAACGCAGCTACACCGGCTTCGGTGATTGTCACTGACATTGCCCGTCCGGTGGCCGAGGTCTCGACCGCCGCGATCCAGCCGTTCTTCTGCATGAGCGCGAGGTTCCGGCTCACAGTGGACCGCTCAAGCATCAGTTGCGTGGCCAGCGTCGCAGGCCTCACGGGCTTGGGGTCGATGACGAGGCAGGCGAGAACCTCCATCTGAGGCTGGCTGAGCCCTACCGTCTGTAGCGCCTGTTCGTAGCAGCGTGTGACGACCCGATGGAGCCGGGCCACTCGCATGCCCAGGCAAGAGCCACCCACCTCCGCCGCGAGGCCAACCGCTATTGCTGACTGCTCCATGCCTGCCTCGAATCCGACTACCCAAAGTGTTGCAGCTACATCTCTGCTGCGAAAGGGTACCTCGACACCAGCTGGTTGAGGGAAGCTCTGGCATGGCTCACTGTTCGATCGGCTCCCGGGGTTCGACAGTGACTACGCGGCGATGCGCGTACGTACGCGAGCGAGCCGGGGCCAACTCGAAGTTGAGCATGCGTGACCACGCGCCTGTATCCCCAGACTGATTCCCGGTGATCACGCACTCGCGCCGGTCTTGCCGGGCGCACGAGCGGCATCGCTATCCGAGAAAGAGTCCGGCCGGCCTGACCGTCGTCGCTGATGGGGTGAGCCTTCGGCGGGCGCCGGGTCGTCGGCGCGACCGAGGTGCTCGGCTCGCGTGCGGTCGGCGTTGGACACGAATCAAAACCGGCCCCAGCCGTTGCATGTCTGCGGCGCGCAGATGTAGTGTAGATACAACACATTGGCCGCCGGGTCGGGAGAATCTGAAACATGGCACCGACAACGGCTGGCTCGTGCAGCGGAAGGGGGCTTCACCACCCCACCCCCTCGCGCGAGCGGCCAAGGATGACCCGGCAGTTCCTGGTGAGCGCGTTCGCAGACCTGAGGCTGCGGGCCGGCCCAGCCACCGTCCTCCGGTTCGAGCTCTGCTACGCGACGGTGGTCCACGAAGCTGACGACACCGGCAACGCTCTTCTTCCGATGAAATGGTGGTGAGAGACCCATGGCAGCTCAGGTCACACAGACTCCTTACGACGCCGTCCTGCTCACGATCCGCTCCGACAAGCCGTACTCCGAGGTGGTCAAGGCCATCGAGTCGCGCCTGCAGCGCTTCTCGATCCCGAAGCTGATGGAGTACGTCACGCACTCGGACCGCGAGGGGCTGGAGGCCTATGTCGACGAGGTCTCGGTGCCGACCGGGTTCTCCGTCTTCTGGGACTTCGAGCAGGGCTCGACGATGAGGCTCGCCGGGATCCCGGTCGAGTCCAAGTTCTACTTGGTCGGCAACGCCGTCATCGCGCGAGGCCTGTTCCAATACTCCGGCGCCGCGGGCCTGGGCGCGCCGGTCCGCATCTGCGTCTCCCAGCGCGACGGCGAGCAGACGCGCATCGACCTGGACCAAGTCACCGCGTTCTTCAGCAAGTTCCCCGAAGTCGCCCCTTCGGGCGTCCCGAGCAGGCTTGATGCGGAGATGGTCAAGGTCTTCGAAGAAGCCGCCGCCTAGCCGCCTAGTAGCCGAAGTGCCGCAACCCCCTCGGACAAGGAATCTCATGACCGACACTCGCGATCTGATTGAGCGCAACGCCGTGTTCGCGGCCGATGCCTACAACCCCGACCTGCGGCTCAGCCCGTCCGGCAACATGATGGTCATCGGCTGTGTCGACCCGCGTGTCGACCCCGCGCACGTCCTGGGCCTCAACAACGGCGAGGCCGCCGTGATCCGCAATGTCGGAGGACGGGTAACCCCCGCCACGCTGCGCACGATGGCCATGCTGGCCAAGGTCGGCCAAGCCAACGCGGAGAGCCGCCCACCCGGGGACTGGAACCTGGTCATCCTGCACCACACTGATTGCGGCATGACCGACCTGGCCGCCTTCCCTGACCTCCTCGCAGAGTACTTCGAGATCCCGACAGACAAGCTCGACGCCAAGTCCGTCAGTGATCCGATCGGTTCGGTCCGTGTCGACGTCGACGTGGTCCTGGCCCACATCCGGGCGGCCGCGTACTGGGTGTCGGGCCTCGTCTACGACGTCGACACCGGGCGAGTCGAGACCGTCGTCGCGCCGACCCTGCTACCCGTCGAATAGCGAGGCGGAGCAGCGATGCGGGCGTATCCACCCGAACAGAACAGATCCTCGCAACCCTGGGGCCGGGAGCGCCGTCACCGACCCGGGTCGAATGCGCCACGACTGCAGCCGGGCACGCGGCAGGCTCGATAATCCGCCCCGCGTCTTACCTCCGGTCGAAACCGTGCCCGGACCGACCACGACCGTCGGCACATTCCTCTACCGGGCGGCCCGCCAGGGCGCCCCATGTCGAAAAGAAGGGTCCCCGTCATGACAAGCCTTTTCCTCATCACCGGCGCCACCGGCAAGACCGGCGCAGGCGCCGCCACCACGCTGCTCGAGCACGGCCACCGCGTACGCACCCTGGTCCACCGCACCGACGAGCGCTCCGACCGGCTCGCCGTTGCCGGCGCCGAGATCGTCGTCGGGGACATGCTGGACCTGGACGCCGTGGTCCAGGTGACCACGGGAGTCGACGGAGTCTATTTCGCCTACCCGATCCGCCCGGGGCTGATGGAAGCCTCCGCCATCATGCTGCAGGCGGCCGAGGAGAACCGGGTCGGCGCGCTGGTCAACATGTCGCAGATCTCGGCCCGGCGCGACGCGGTGAGCAACTCCGCCCGGCAGCACTGGATCGCCGAACGCATGCTGGACCACTTCAGCGGGGCCGTCACCCACATCAGACCCACCTTCTTCGCCGAATGGCTCCTCACCTTCTGGGACCCAAAGAGCGGTGAGCTTCGGTTGCCGTTCGCCAAGGCGCACCACGCCCCCATCGCCGGCGAAGACCAGGGACGCGTGATCGCCGCCCTTCTCGAAGACCCCCAGCGGCACGCCGGGATGACCTACCCGCTCTACGGGCCGACTGAGCTCGACCACTACCAGATGGCCGAAATCATGACCCAGGCCCTGGGACGACAGATCACGTACGTGCCCATCGAGATCGACGAGTTCCGCTCCCAGCTGGAACGCCGTGGCATGGGCGTCCACCAGATCCAGCACCTGACCAACGTCGCCGTCGACTACCGCAACGGGATCTTCGCCGGAACCAGCGACGTCGTCCGCACCCTCACCGGCCGCGACCCGCTCACCGTCGCCGCCTTCGTCGAACGCAACAAGCAATACTTCGACGAACCCGCGAACTAGAACAGCGGCTGGACCAGGCGGCTTCGCAATCCTGGCGAGGACAGATGGGAAATCGACCCGCACGGTGAGCTGCCCCGACTTTCGTGAAGTCCGCGATCGTGTGATCAAGCGACTTGCGGGTGTTGCTCCAGTCCCGTCCAGTACGCCTGCTCGTACTCGTCGGGCGGCATGTAGCCGAGGGC
>NZ_JBIUUS010000021.1:0-172567 GCF_044742585.1 Kitasatospora sp. NPDC087861 | reverse complement strand
CCCCGCGGAGCGGGTCCCTACGGGCCTTCGGCCCTCCGTTCGCGCCTGACCTTCGGTCAGGCGGCGGACCCGCTCCGCGTGTCCGCACCCGGGCTTCGCCCGGGTGGGCCCGGCGCTCCGCGCTCGGGCCGGCACCACTCCGCTTCGCTCCATGGTGCCGGATGGCTGAGCCTCGATTACATCGCTGAGCAGGTATTTTGGCTGAACTCAAGACAGGCTGACTGGGGGAAGGTCGGGCGCCGGGGGCGCGTGCGGGTCGGCTTCACTCCTGCCGGATTGGTCTAGACCGTGATCCGGACCACTGTTTCGACCCCGTCGACGGATGGGGTGCGCTATCCTGGCCGGGTGAGCAACGGTCCTCAGTGTATCAGTCTTGAAGTGTCGGACGATCCCGCCGGAAGCGGGGTCAGGTCCCGCCTCTTTCGGGTATTCGCCGGGCTTCTTGACCGGGGACTGATATCCTGCCGGATAGTCGCTTCAATCGGGCTTGTATTCCGGTCGGCTGGATTCTTTCGCCGTTCCGTCGAATGTATCAGTAGGGCACTGTCAGCATTTCCCGCGTGGTCCCGTGTGTGGGCTCGGGAATGGGTGAGGGGAGACACGTCTTCGTGAACGTCGTAAAGCCCGGCCTGATGGCCGCTCAGGCAGCCGCCGGCATCTCGCTGCGCGGGCACCAGGAGGAGGCTCTGGAGGCCATCGTGCGGGGCCTGACGCCCTGTCCGGGGCACTCCACCCCGAACGGGCTGCGGGTAACGGTGCAGATGGCTACCGGGTCCGGGAAGTCCTACGTCGGGGCGGCGGCCGGCCAGAAGTTGGTGCCTCGCGGTGTGGTCCTGGTCGTTGTGCCGACCCTGGACCTGCTGGTGCAGATGATCGGCTCGTGGCGGGCGGCCGGGCGCTCCGGGGACATGCACGCCATCTGCTCCCTGGTCGACTCCGAGCTGCCGTACGGGGTGATGGCGAGCACCAGCCCGCTGATGATCGGCATGTGGCTGGCCAACGCCGCGAAGCACCGCCGGCCGACCACCCTGTTCGCCACCTACGCGTCCGTGGGCGCGGTCGAGGACGCCTACAAGTACTGGGCCGAGCGCCAGGGTGAGCTGCTGCCCCCTCTGGGCCTGATGGTCTGTGACGAGGCGCACCGCTCCTCCGGCAGCGTGGAGAAGACCTGGACCGTGGTGCACGACCAGGCCGCGATCCCCGCGGACCGCCGGCTGTACATGACGGCGACCCCGCGGATCTGGGCGCCGCCCAAGCGCCCCGTCAAGGGCCGCGAGGGGGCCTACCAGCCGCTGCCGGAGGAGCTGGCGGTGTCCATGGACGACCAGCGGATCTACGGCCCGCACGTGTACTCTCTGGGCCTGGCGGAGGCGATCGACCGCAAGCTGCTCGCCCCGTTCGAGATCGTCGTCCTGGAGCTGCGCGACCCGCTCGGCGACCGGGCCGCGGCGGAGGCGCAGGGCGTGCCGTGGGGGCCGGGAGTTGGTGAGGCGCAGGACGGGAGCGAGGACGAGGTGCCAGCCGCGCGCATCGCGGCCATCCAGGCCGGGCTGGTCAAGACCGTGGTCGAGCGGGGGTTGGAGCGGTGCATCACGTTCCACAACCGCACGATCGAGGCCAGATATTTCTCCGAGACGCTGAATCAGACGGTCGAGAAGCTGCATTTCGAGAACCCGCAGAAATACCCGCCGGAGTTCTGGGCACAGTGGCTCTCCGGTGAGCACGAGATCGACTATCGCAAGGAGCTCATCGGGGACTTCGGGCGGAGCGAAGAGGACGACGGGCTCAAGCATCGGATCTTCAGTAACTGCAAGGTCCTGGGCGAGGGTGTCGATATGCCGAATGCAGATTCGGTGCTTCTCCAGGGCAGGGGCAGCATGGTGGATATCGTCCAGGCTATTGGCCGGTCCCTGCGCATGCAGCCCGGCGAAGGGAAAACTGCCAGCCTGATCGTACCGGTTTTCCTCAAGCCCGGAGAGGAGCCCGGGGACATCCTGGAGTCCGATTCCTACGGTCCCCTAGTCAAGATCCTTACCGCGCTGCGCAGCCACGACGCCAAGGTCGTAGAGGCCCTCGCGGTGCCGCAGAAGTCCGGCAAGCGGACCAAGGGGCGCAGCGCTGAGGCTGCTTCTGGTCCTGGTGAGAGCGGTGTGGGTGCGGGTGGGTCGGGGGCGTTCACGCTGCCGGTGCGGTTCCAGACGCCGGTGGATGAGAACGTGCTCGCCCTGTTCATCGCCTCGCGGGTCCTGATTGGCGAAACCCAGCTTTGGCGTGAGGGGATCAATCACGCGCGGCGGTGGTTCGAGGAGACCGGCGGGCTTGACGTCCCTTACTCCGCTCTCGTCGGTGAAGCTGGGAATTACCCGCTCGGAAAGTGGCTGTCGGAGCGGCGTACCGAGAATGCGAATGGTGAGCTGGCGTCATACCGGGTGGAGATGCTGGACGCGCTCGGGATGATCTGGTCCGTCTCGGACGCCCGGTTCGAGGCCGGACTCGACTGGGCCCGGGTCTGGGCGAAGGGCCACGGCGGGAGCCTGGCGGCTCCGGCGCGGGCCTCGGTCGGCGGGTACGCGATCGGGACGTGGCTATCCGAGCTGCGGGCGGCGGCCCAGGTGCCGGCGGGCGAGCAGGGGGCGCTGTCGCCCGAGCGGCGTCGGGCGCTGGAGGAGATCGACCCGTGGTGGTGCCCGGCCTGGCCGATCACCTGGCAGCGCGCCTACGCCACCGCCCGGCAGTGGTGGCTCGAGTTGGACGGCCTGGTCGACTGGACCGTGCTGCCGCAGGACACCGTGTTCGAGGGTGAGCAGCTCGGCCGCTGGGTGCAGGCGCAGCGCGCCGGCTGGCCCGCCTTGGAGGAGGACCAGCGGGACCTGCTGTCGGCGATCGGCATCGAGGAGGACCAGGAGCTGGTGGCCGCCAAGGCCGCCGCGGAGGCGAAGCCGAAGGTGTCCCGCACCGACCGGTTCCAGCTGCACTTGGCGGCGCTCGCGGAGTTCGTCGAGCGGGAAGGCCACTCACGAGTGCCCCGGGCGCACAAGACCGTCGAAGGGGTGTCGTTGGGGGCTTGGCTCAACAACACCAAGGCTCGCCGGGCGAAGCTCAGCACCGAGCAGCTCGGCCAGTTGGAGGCCCTGGGCGTGGCCTGGTAGGACGAGCCTGGCTCGTTCGAGACCGTGTCTCACATCGTTCGACGTGCACGGGCCCCGCCACAGGGGTGGTGTCGGTTCGCGCGGTCATGGGGTGAGCGCGGCGGAGACCCTGGCGAGGCGGGTCTGTGGGAGGGCGAAGGGGTTGCCGGGGTTGCGGTGGGAGTAGCGGCCGTCGTTGACGCGTACCCCGTCCTGGGTGGTCCGCCAGTGGGCGGGTCCGGGTTGCCCCTGCTGTTCCAGGAGGAGGAGGGCGAGGTGGTCGGGGTCCTCGACGGCCGTGCGGGCGCGTAGCGCGGCGGCCAGGCGGGGAGCGGCGGTCGTGGGCGGGCTGTTGTCGCCCATGGCGGGCAGCAGGAGCAGCAGGCGGGCGTGGGCGTCGAGGATGCCGGCGTCGGGCGTGCCGGGGTCGGGCGGGGTGTTGTCGGCGGCGGTGGCGAGCTCGGGCCAGGACAGGGCGGGTCCCGTGAAGTGGCCGTCGTCCTGGGCGAGGAGTTCGGCGGTGTCCCAGGTGGGGTGGTGCAGGAGGTAGTCGGTGCCGCGGTCGCCGTCGATGGTGCGGTAGATGACGTGGAAGCGGTGGGCGTCGGTGAGCGGGACGGTGAACAGTGGCCAGTCCTCCTTGTCCCACAGGGCGCGGTAGAAGTCTTCGGCGGCCTCGTAGTCCGCGCCGAACAGCAGCCGTTGGGCTTGCTGGCTGCGGGCGCAGGAGCCGAGGTGCGAGAGCCAGAAGAGCGGATCCTCCAGGAGCTCGGGGTGGGGGGTGAACGGGTCGCCCTCGTAGCCGGGCAACCAGGACGGGGCGGGGTCTGCGGTGTCGGTCACGCGGGCCATCATCACGCCGCTGACTGACAAGGCATGGGGACGGTCCCCACGTATGAGAGCTCATTGGAGAGCGGCTGCTTGGAGCTCCGGGGGGAGGTTGGGCAGGGGGATGCAGGCCGTCCAGTGGGGGCCGTCGGGGAGGGCTTCGGGGAAGTGCGGGCGGGGGAAGCGGCCGCGGCTGCGCCCGGATGGGTCTTGTGGGGGTCGTAGGCGGCAGTGTTCGGCGGCTTGGAGCAGCGTTGTCAGCGCGGGTTGGGTGTCGGTGAGCAGGCGGGGGCCGGGGTGTTTGCGGTGCTGGTGGTAGTGGGTGGCGGCGTCGAGGAGTGGGCGGGCCCAGGCGGGTACGCGGTATGCGGCGCAGCGGGCGGGGGTTCGGTGGCGGGCGGGTGCGTGGAGGGTGAGGGTGGCTCGTGCGGAGTGGTAGTCGGTGGGGGTGGCGGCGGCGAGTTGGTTGAAGGGGACGCCGGTGATGAGGGCTGCGGCCAGGGCTGCGGCGTGGGTGGGGTGGGTCAGGCGGTGTAGGCGGTTGGCGGCTTCTTCGGTGCGGCCTGGTGGGGGTTCGATGGGGAGGCGGTCGGCGGTGGCCGGTGGCGGGGTGCAGTCGCACGGCGGCTCGGGTCTGTCGGTGAGTGCGAGGTAGGTGAGGGCGGGGAGGGTGAGCCACGGCAGCGATATCGCTGGTGCGGTGCGTGCGGGTGGGGGTCGGCGGTGCTGCTCGGGGCCGGGGAGGGCGTAGGCGGGCAGGCCGTAGGTGATGGTGTGGTCGACGTGGGCCAGGGCGCGGGTGAGGGCGGGCGTGGGGGTGCGGTGGCATATGACGGTCAGGTGGGCACCGGTGTGCTGTTGGAAGGTGAGCAGGTGGTGCCAGCGGGCTGGGGTGAGGAGGTGGCCGCGCAGGAGGATCAGGTGGTTCAGGCCCGTGGTGTGGGCCCAGGCCGCGGCGGCTGCCCAGGTGAGTGCGGGCTGGGTATTCCAGCGTCCGGGTGGTGTGTAGGGCTTGCCTAGGGCGGCGAGGACATCGTGGGCGAGGCCGGCCGGGTGATCGGTGCCGGGGGTGGGATGGACCGTGACCTGTCCGGCGGCCGGATCGTGGGCGGCCAGGGCGGCGTGGCTGCAGGCAGGGGTGTCGCCCGGGTCGAGCGCGAGGGTGAGGGTAGGCAGCGGGCGGGCGCTCACGCGCTGGTGCCCAGACGCTGGTAGACCTGGCGCAGCAGCTGTTCGTCGATGTGGGTACGGCCCTGGGCCGTGAGGCCGTCGGCGGCGTGTTTAGTGATACGGGCCCAGGCGCGGAAGTTGCCGTGGGCGGCCTGCTTGTCGACCAGGGCGATCAGGTCGCCGTCAACGCCGTCCCACATCGGGTGGAAGGCGGGGATGGTGGCCAGGACCTCCGGAAGGGTGAGCGGCAGAGCCTGCTGCCAGATGAAGACGCGGGAAGCGAGCATCGGTCACCTGGCAGCGCGCCTACGCGACCGCCCGGCTGTGGTGGCTGGACACCGACGGCCTGGTCGACTGGACCCGGCTGCCTGCGGACACGGTGTTCGAGGGCGAGCAGCTCGGCCGCTGGGTGCAGGCGCAGCGGGCCGGCTGGCCCGGCCTGGAGGAGGACCAGCGGGACCTGCTGACGGCGATCGGCATCGAGGCCGACCCCGAGCTGGTGGCCGCGAAGGCCGCCGCCGAGGCGAAGCCCAAGGTGTCCCGCGGCGACCGGTTCACCCAGGGCCTCGTCGCGCTCGCCCAGTTCGTCGAGCGGGAGCGTCATCCCCGGGTCCCCCGCCCGCACAAGGAACCGGTGGAGACCGTGGAAGCCGGCCCGGGTGGCGAGGAGCAGGTGGTCGTGTCGCACTTCGCGCTGGGCACCTGGCTCAACAACCAGAAAGCCCGCCGGGCCAAACTCACCACGGAGCAGCTCGCGCAGCTCGCCGAACACGGAGTCGAGTGGGCGTAGGGGCAGTACGAGAATCGAACGAGAGCGCTTCAATTGAAGCGTTCTCGTTCGATTTTCAGCCGGTCGAGCCAAGGCGGCTGAAGGCCCATCGGAGCACCTCCTGGTCGACGCGGGTGCGGCCGGTGCGTTGGAGGGCTGTGCGGGTGTGGGCGGTCAGGCGGGCCCAGTTGCGGAAGTTGCCGTGGGCCGCGTGGTGGTCGGCGAAGGCGATGTCGTCGGGGTCGGCTTCGGCCCAGATGGGGTGGTAGAGCGGGATGACGTCCAGGACCTCGTCGGGGGTGAGGCGGGTGAGGCGCTGCCAGATGAAGATCCTGGAGGAGAGCATCGGCTCTTTGCGCAGGGTCTGGTAACAGCCTTCGCCGCCCACGAAGACGACGGCGAGCTGGGTGTAGGGGTCGTCCCAGAGGTAGCGGATGTATTCCAGCTGGTCGCTGGAGAGCCATTGGGCCTCGTCCAGGACGAGGGTGCGGGGGTGGGCGGCGAGTGCGGTCTTGAGGAGGTGGTCGAACTCGCTGGCGTAGCGCGGGGGCTGGCCCGGAAGTCCGAGGCTGGTGAACAGCTCGTGGCGCACGGCGCGGGTGGTGGGGCGGGCGTGGAAGGTGATGCGGTGGATCTCTTCTCCGGGTTCGAGTTCGCGCAGGCAGCTGGTCACCGCGACGGTCTTGCCGAAGCCGGCGCCGCCGTGGATGCACATCATGGCGCGGGCGGCGATGGTGTCGGCGAGGTTCTCGCGCACGGTGAGCAGCGCGCGGGTGGCCACGAGGCGGGCCTGGGGCAGGGTGACGTACTGGTCGGTGGGTGCGGGCGGCAGGCGGCGGTTCACGGGGTGTCCTGGCGGTCGGTCGGCGGGGTGGGGCGGGGGGCGGTTCTCACGGTGGCGGGGGTGGGCCAGTCGGCGGGTGGCGGGGCGGGCGGGATGAGGTCCGGCAGGGCCAGCGCGGCGAGGTCGTTCTCGTGGTGGCGGGACAGTTCCCGGGTTGCCTCGGTGGCGGTGGCGGCCTCCAGGCGGCGTGGTGGGGTCGGGGTGGTGGCGGGGGCGAAGCGCTGGTGGCGCAGGTGCTCGGCGGCCTTGGCTTCGGCCCGCAGGCGTTGCGCGCGCCGGGTGCGGGCCCGGCGCAGTGCGGTGAGTTGCTCGGGGGTGGCTTGGTCGGCCAGGTGGGCGGTGCCCAGGCGGCGGCCGGTGGGGTCGCAGATTTCGATCTCGTGGGTGTGGTGGGGCATGGACCGGATCCTGACTTCGCGGCCGGCTTGTCCGGTCATCCAGTCCGCGAGGTAGTCGCGGTTCTTGAAGCGGATGCCGTGGCTGGTGATGACGTGGGTGCGGCCGTCGTCTTCGAGGGTGAACGACCACAGGTCGTCGGGCGGGATGTCGGTGAGCGGGGTGGGGTCTTGTTGCCATGCCTCGAGTGGGGTGCGGCCCTGCAGGCCGTCCGGGTGGTGTTCGGTGTTCCACCAGGTGACGAAGGCCAGGACTTCGGCGGTGAAGTCCTCGAAGGACAGGGCAGGGGCGGTGGGGAGGCGGTCCGGGCGGCGGCGGGGCTGCTTGGTGCGGTGGCCGGGCAGGGCGGCGAACAGCATCCGCGTGGCGTTGCGGTTCAGGTTCTCGATGCTGCCCTTGAGGTGTGGGCTGTAGGCGGGGAGGTCGTCGACGGTGGTGCCGAACGCGTCGAATGCCGCGGTGACGGTACGGGAGAGGAAGTCGTTGCCGCGGTCGATCCGCACGGTCTCCGGCCGGCCCCCGACGGGTCCGTACAGGCCGCTGCGCAGCACCGCCGAGCGCAGCGCTGCCAGGATCGAGGCCCGCGAGGGGACGCCCGGTGTCACGGCCAGGCCGGTGATCGTCTTCGTGGCGCAGTCGATGAACCAGGTGATGTAGGGGCGTACCAGCTGGCCGTCGGCGAGGACGCGTAGCGGGGCCTGGACGTGGTCGCCCTCCCAGGTGTGGTTGCGCCAGGTGCGGGGGCGTTTGCCGAACACGTCCAGCGCCCGGGCCGCCTCTGGGCCCTTGCGGTACCCGGCCCGCTCCCCCGCCGTCAGATCCCGGCGCACCGCCCGCAGGAACGTCGCCAGGGATGGCACCCGCTCCAGCACGGGAACGGCCGCGGGTGGCGCGCCGCCCGGAACCGCCGGGCCGGCCGGCTCTGGCAGGGGTGTCGGTGAGGGATCACCGAGGGTGGTGTCGGGTCTTGCGGCTGCGTGGGCGCGGGCGAGGAGTTCGCGGTGGACCGCCGAGGCGTTGCCGCGCCAGTACGCGAGCAGCACCCGGATCTGCGGGGTGATCTCGAAGCGGTCGGTACGGCGCGCTCCCGGCTGTTCGGCGGTGTCGGGTGTGGTGGTGGCCTCGGCCAGCCACCGCCACACCGTCCGGTCCGAGACCGCCAGGCACTGCGCCGTGGTGTGGACGTGCGCACGGGTGAGCCGGCCCTCGGCACGCAGGGCAAGCAGACGGCGCACCGCGGGAGCACGCAAGACCTTCAACGAGACCGCGTCCAGGACGGGTCCGGCCTCAACCTGCGTGGGGATGGCGGCGGTGCCGCCGGAGATGGTCGTACCGCCAGGGGCGGAGATGCCGTCGAGGGCGGGGACGTTCACCGGTGTCCTTTCACAAGCGGTAGCGGCCGGCACGGCAGCGCGGTAGCGGTAGGCGCAGCCGCCGGGTGGCGGGGTCAGGGATTGGGGCCGAGACGGGAACACGCCCTGTCCAGCAACGCGCGATCGACACTGGTGCCAGGACGCTGGTCCAGGGCCGCGTAGGCGTGGGAGGTGATCTTTGCCCAGGTCCGGAAGTTCCCCCGCGCCAAGGTCTCGTCCGCGTGCAGCAGGTCCGCGTCGGCCGCGGTGTGCCACAGCGGGTGGAAGAGACGCAGCACCGCGGAAACTCGGGAGGCCTCCAGACGGGGGACGTGCTGCCAGGTCAGCACCCGCGAAGCCAGCGCCGGGGCCCGGGCCAGCGTGCGCTCGGCGCCGGCCCCGCAGAGCACCAGCGAGGTCTGCGTGGTGGGGGCGTCGGCCAGCAGGCGCAGGTAGTCGAGCTCGGGGGCGGCGATGCGCTGGACGTCGTCGATCAGCAGCACGCCGGGGGGTTTGAAGGCGTCGATGAGCGCGCGGTCGGCCGCGTCCGTGCGGTTCGTCAGCGCGCCGGTCGGCAGGCCGAACGCGGTCAGCAGCGCGGCGCGCAGTTGCGGCAGGGCCGGCCTCACCGCCACCTGCGCTTGGCGGACGGGCAGGCGGCGCGGCAGCAGGCCCAGGGCCTGGTGGACTGCGACCGTCTTGCCCTGCCCCGCGTCCCCGTACACGCAGGCGATCCCTCGCGCGGCAACCGTGTGCGCGAGGGCCTGCGTCACCTCGCCCAGCTGGCTTGTCGCGACCACGTGAGCACCGGGCACGTACAACCGCACCCCCAACGGCACGACCCCCGCGGGGCCGTCGGGCACGGCCACCACAACGGGCTCGACGACCAGGGCGAGGTCGGCGGTGGGCGGGGCCTGGCTGGCCTCATCGACCGTGCCCGGCAGCGCCAGCTCCGCCAGCGCCCTGTCGTACACGGCAGGATCCACCCGGCCCTGCCCAGGCCGCACTCCCTGCAGAACACGACCGGCCTGCCGTTCGCGCTGGACCGCCCGGTGGAGGGTCCCGAGCGACGGCACCGGCCCGGCAGGCTCCCGGCCCGGGCCGTGTCCGGCCTGGCCGGACAGCTCCCGGTGCAGCGCCGCCACGTTCCCACCCAACGCGGACAACCGGTCCCACAACTCGTCCGTGACCGAGAACCCACGGCGTCTCGGAGCCGCCTCCACGCGGCCCGACTCGCGGGCTTCGGCGAGCCAGCGCCACACCGTGCGTACCGACACTCCCGCCGTCTGCGCGGCGATCCGCGCGTGCACTGACGACAAGGCGCCGGTTTCGTCCACCGCGAGCAATCGCCGCACCACCACCTGCCGTACGAGCGCCCGCTCCCCCGACCGGGACACCAGCGGTTCCCCATCGGCCACGGAATCCGGAGAAGTCTCTTGCGGACGACGGGACGGCATGGACACAGGATCGGCGGTCATGCCCACCAGGCCACACCCTCACCAGGGCGATGCGCACAGGAATGAGCGATCCCATGTCAGCTGGCTACCAGCCGTGATAGACGCGATCCGCAGGCCATGACAGCAGCCTGATCACCGTGTGACAGCCCTGGACCGTGACACCATCACACAGAAGACCCGACCAGCGGCCCCCTGTCTCCTGTCAGCCTGCTGCCACCCAGCCCGCTGGCACCACCCCACCCACTCACAGCCACCGCCTGCCTGATCGGCTGGGTGTGCCTGATCATGAGCGAGACTTACGGCGGGTTCCCGGACGAGCTGCTGGAGTACAACGGCCCCGACTCCGCCGCGTTCAACCGCATGGCGACGGTCTACCAGCAGGTGTTCGGCCACCCGACCGACGTCGTCTACGGAACCTGCGAGCAACTGACCGTGGAAGAGCGCGGCACGGCATGCATCTGGGCACTCGGCCTGCTGCTCGCCCCCGCCCCGTACGAGGCCGGCCTGCCCGCGCCGGAGGACTGCTGCCCAGACTGCGCCGGCGACGAAGACGACGAGATCCTTGTCATCACCGACGACGGGATCACTCGATTCTCGAAGACCAGCGTCTGATCACGCGGGGCTCTCTGCTCTTCGTCCGTGGTGCGGGCTACATTCGGCGGATGGCCTCCACAGACGACATCCTCGCCCTTGTCCGCAAGGCGCTCGACGAGTTCGACGACCGTCCCCTTCAGGTCTCCGTCCGCCGCGCGCTCCGAATAGCCGGGCTCGTCGGGGACTCCCGGGCTGCTGCCCGCCTCGGGCACGAGCTGCGGCCGACCGGGGGAGATCCTGCGGCCAACGGCGCCACCCTGCGCCGGCTGATGCCCGATCCGTCATCGTGGGGGGTGGCCGAGGGTGAGTCGGAGGCCGCGTTCGACGAGTACATCCGCGACCGGCTTCAGTCGGGCGACCCAAAGGGTCCGCTCGACCCCAACAAGTCGCTGTTCCTCGCCCACTCACTGGACGCGATCGAGTTCTGGAGGGAACGGTCGCCTCTCCTCGCGAACGAACTGGACCCGAAGGAGTTCGCAACCTCCCTGAAGATGCGGGAGGTCGAAGATCGGACCCGCCACCGCACCTTCGCCTATCTATGCGAGTGGGAACGGCGCTTCGGCTACTCCTCGATCAACGAGTCCATCTTCGGCGACTACAAGGCGAAGGTCGACAAGCTGCTGTCCGAGGGCGTGCCCGCGCTGGTCGAGCAGTTCACCGCGGTCTACCGGCGCCTGAACGAGGCCGCCGCCGGTGACCCGAAGAGGCCAGGTGGCGAGGAACTGGCACAGGCGGTCACCACCTGCCGGCGCATCCTGGAGGCTGTGGTCGACCACGTGCTGCCCGCGCAGAAGGAGCCCAGCGCCGGCGGACACAAACTCGACCAACCCGCCTACCGCAACAGGCTCTTCGAATTCATCAAGCGGACGAACCAGAGCGGGAGCGTGGCGGAGATGACAGTCGCTCTCGCGGCTGGCCTGCACGACCGCTACACCGCCGTCAGCACGCTGACGAACAAGGGCGTTCACGCCTCCATGGCCCTGCGCGCCGCGAACCTGTGCGCGCTGAACACCTACATCGTGTGCGGCGAGATCCTCCTTCTGAAAGAGCAAGGCACGGAAAACCGGGACGCCTGACGCGGGACCGGTGCTCCTCCTCGGCCCGGCACTCGTCCTGACGCCGCTCGTGGTGGGAACAGTCCTCGAGGGTGTCAAGGGCATCGAACGGTGGGTGGAGGGCGTCGCGGCCGTAACGCCACCAGATGGAGCCCGTCGGGCCGTCCTTCGCCAGCCGCTCCAGCTCAAGGTGCGACCGGGATCAGCAGCGAGGCCAGGACGCGCCGAAACTGCACGGTCTGGCGGTCGGCCGAGCCGGGGTCCAGGTCGGTCAGGGTCCCGGCGAGCAGGGCGCTGACGCGCTCTGCTGCGTCATGGGAGTCGCACAGGCGGTCGGCCCCGACGGCGTCGGCGTGTTCAGCGGGGACGGGGCGGATGTCCTGCGGGACGACGAAGGAGCTGTGTACGCCTTCGCCGGCGTGGGTGCGGACCTTCCAGCCGAGCTCGCCGGCTGCGCTGCGCAGGCGGTCCGGATGTACGGGGTTCCGCTCAGCGCCTGGCCTTCCCGGCTGGTGAGGTGGACCTGGACGGAGCCCAGGACGCCGTAGCCTCCGGCGTCCTGGGGGCAGCTGGCCTGCAGGACGGGAAGGAGCGCCTCGGTCACCGCGGCGGGCGGGATAGCCGGGGGCGGTCCGTCGGGGTCGGGAAGCCGGTACCGCAACGTCGGGCCTTCCGAGATGGTGGTGCAGGGTGCGGAGGGCCTCCCAGGCAGTCCTGCAGCGCCATGCGCCGTACCGCACACCAGCCATCCGGCACTGCTGACAGCCTCTGACAACCGGCCCTGACCTGCGCAGACGCAGACGCAATCCATAAGGACTCTTGCGATAGCCCCGAGATTCCCACTCAATCCATGGGAGCGCAGGTGGGAGGCCACAGCGATCGCCGACACGCTTCGATCAAGGCGAATGCGCGCAACTCAAGTGGGGCGGCAGATGAGCGCCCTGATTCTCACTCAATCAGCGGGGCAGCACGCCATAGCCTGCCGCACATACAAGGTCAGATCGAGAACTCACACCGCAGGCGTACCAGCGGTGGCACCCGGACGGCCAACGGGCTGACGGATGGATCAAGACCTTGGTAGCGTCGCGCTGCATTTCGGGGGAGACCACGCCGGCCAACTATCCGGAGACCCAGTGAGACTGTTCCGTCGCCGCAAGGAACCTCAGCAGCCGCGCGACATCGCAGAGGATGCCGTCGCACCCTTTGACCGTCGCTTCGAGAACGTGGTGGCAGCCGCTGGCAAGGAGAGGAACCTGCTGATAGCCGAATCCGCTCTCTGGCAGCTTGCGGAGCACGTGCTGGACGAAGGGGAGACTCGCTGGGTGACCTGCGGGGGCGTATGGGTTCCGCCGGACACCCCGCCGCTGCCAGTGCGGTATTTCCTGACCGACCGCCGGATGTTCGTGATCCTCGACGGCCCCAACGCCCCTACCGGGCATGTGGATTTCCCATTCGATGACATCGCCGTCTTCGAGCCGGGGGACTTCGTCGATGGCCGCCCCCAGCGCATCCAGTACCTCGTGATCACCTCCGAGAGCGGCCGGCCCGAAGATGGCATCCGTAGCGTCATCGAGTTCAACCTCGATGAACCGGGGCTGTCTTTCATAGGAACGGCAACAGTGGCACTACGTGATCACGGAGGCTTACACGCTCGGCTGAGACGTCGCAACGCAGGTGACAATCCGCCGGCTTAAGGCCCTCCGCCCCTGACGACTGCCGCCGCCCGCGCCCGCTACGGCCACATCCGCCTGATCTGGCCCCCACCCCCGGAAGGGGACTGACACCACGCCACCCGAAACACGACAGCCCTACCGCCACACAGCGCCACCTTGATGGCCATCCGGGGCCGCCATCAAGGTCTCCCGCAGAGACCTTGATAGTCCCGACAACCGGATCGCCCATCCCAGGCCCGGACAGGTCGCGCAACGACCGGCAACCCACCCTGACCTGCGCCATCAAGGCACGCGCACACCTTGATGCCCCCGAGGTTGCCGGGGGCATCAAGGTACGCGGACCCGCCGCAACCCCCAACCCGACGACCCGGGAGAATCGGGGCCGGCGGTGCGCGCCGCATCCCATTGCCCGCGGCACGCACCGCCCTCTTCCCACGAGCATGGAAGAGGTGTCGGCGGCCCCGCACGGCTTGCCCACGCGCTCCGGCCTGCGAGAACCGGGACCCGGTACCCGGGGCGCCACCTCCTCCCGGTGCGCCCGCCGGTGCAACCCCGGGCCCAACGCCGCAGCCCACTCTCCATCCGCCTGTACGGGCAACTGGCTGGGCCCGGGGCGGGCGCCTACCGGCCGCCGAGGTCCGCCAGGCGTCGGCGGCCGGGCGCGGCGGGCGGCCCCTGGTCTCACCGGGCGGGGCCGGGGGCGGACACGCGGTGGGGTCGGCGAGTTCGACGACCAGGAGGCGCAGCCCCACCGGGGCCGGGACGGAAGGCTGGGCGTGGTCGGAGCCCGAACACCGGTACAGCGGGCGTCGGGCGGGAGGGACCGCGGGCGCCCCCAGCGGTCGACTGGCTGTCCCCTACCGATCCGAACCCGGCCGCGCCCCGGACGCCCCGGCGGCGAGGGGACACCATCTGGTAGTTCGTAGGTCGTCCGGGCCGAGCCGCGCGTCATCAACGCACCAGTCGGAGCCATGCATAGACCACGGTCAGAGCACCCGGCGCAGCCGGGTCGGCGAGCAGCGGCTGGCGCAGCTGCGCGTGGGCGAAACCGTCCGGCACCTCCGCCCAAACGGCTGCCCGGCCCCGCTCAGCTCTTCCGCTCACCCAGGACACAGAATTCGTTGCCCTCCGGGTCGAGAAGGGTCACCCAGTGCTGCTCGTCCTGCACGGTATCGGCGCGCCGGGCACCGAGGGAGAGCAGCCGGGCGACCTCGGCCTCCTGGTCGTCGGGTCGGAAGTCGGGGTGGAGCCGGTTCTTCGACGCCTTGCCTTCGGGGACAGGCACGAAGAGCAGCCCCGGCATCCGGTCCGGCTCAGGGCGGATCTCGATGATCTCCTCGGATTCGTCGACCACAACCCAGCCGAGAGCCTCGGCCCACCAGCGCCCGAGGGAGATGGGGTCGGAGGAGTCGACGATGATCTGTTCCCATTCCAGTGCCATGGGCGTGAGCATAAACAGGTCGGCTGGCTGCCAGGGCTGGGGGTGACTGCCGTCGACCGCCGGTCCAGTGTGCGGATCGTCTCCCCCAGAGCGGTGTAGCAGCGCGATGTGGTAGCAGCAAGTCGCGAGAAGTGATCGCTGCTACACCACTCCAGGGGACACCATCGCTCCTCACACCGCATCAAGCCCGCACCTGCCGCAGCCCCACCGGCGGGGGCGGCGAGCATCGGTCGGACCGGAAGCGGCTTCGCCCGACTCGCGTACGCGCCGCTGCTACTCGGCCGGCGAAGGAGCCGGGATGTAGGTCGTGAGCAGCACAGCCTCACCCAGAGCCCGACAAGCCACCTGGTTTCCCCAACCCCAGCAGCCCCCCGCCGGCATTTGACATGAACAAGATGGGAACGAGGTCGCCCCCTCGCCTAAGGATTCTCAATCAATCTGCTAAACGTCTCAATCAACTTGCAACATCACCAACGCACTTCAATGACCTGCATCGATACACACCCACTCGGCAGCCACACCGTGATCGACCCCCGAATCTGCGTCTCAGTCAATCTGCAAAACCACAGCTCACAGCTGTGAGCGGACACGCCGAAATGGCAGCGGCATCCGGGCTTCTACGTGGATCAGGCGCTCGGTGCCGTGTGCGACCTGCTGCTGCCCCCGCCGCCGTTCGGGCCGGTCCGGGCCCAGGCCGTGCTGCGGCACATGCGCGACGTGCCCAGGGTGCTGGGCTGGGCCGAGGAGAACACCCGGGAGTGCGCCGAGGCGGAGTTCACCGCCCTCACCGTCCGGGGGCTGGAGGACATCGAAACGCGCCTCGCCCGGGCCGTCCGCGAGCTGGCCCCGCACGTCCCGGAGGTGTCCCGGGAGCTGGCGGAGGCAGCCGGCTCGGCCGCGCGGGCGCTCGGCGCCTTCCGGGAGCGCTGGCGGGCGCGGGTGCCCGGCCTGCCGCCGTACCGGCCGGTGGGCGAGGGCTCGTTCCAGCGGTACCTGGCCGAGGTCGCCCTGCTGCCGTGGACCGTGGCCGAGTTGCGCGCGCTGGGCCGGCGCGAGGACGACCGTGCGGCCATGGCGGATCTGGTCGGCACGCGGCACGGCTGCCCGGCCGGTGAGCCCGCGCTGCCCGTGGACGCCGCGGCGCAGTGCGCCCGGCACGCCGCCGCAGAGGAGAGCGTACGGGCCTTCTACCGTGACCGGGCGCTGCTCGACCTGCCCGCCGACCTGCCCCGCTACCGCACCGCTTTGTTGCCGGGCTATCTGGCGGAGCTGAGCTGGCTCGGCATCACCGACGACTTGACCGGACCGGACCGGCTCGCCGAGGACGCGGTCAGCTATGTGCCCCCGCCCCGTCCCGACCTGCCCTACTTCGACCGGGCGAACGCGCACGACCCCCGGTTGGGCATCATCCACGAGGGCGTGCACCACCAGCAGCTCGCGATGTCCTGGCGGCATCCCGATCCGGTCCGCCGCCACTTCTACGACTCGGCCGTCAACGAGGGCATCGCCTTCTACCACGAGGAGCTGGTTCTGCTGGCCGGGCTCTCCGACGACGACCCCGCCTCCCGCCGTACCGTGCGCAACTTCATGCGCCTGCGCGGCGCGCGGGTGGGCGTCGACATCGCCCTGGCGGTGGGCGGCGTGACCGTGCCCGAGGCGGCGGAACTGCTGGTCCGCGAGGTCCCGCTGGACGCCGCGACCGCGCACCACGAGGCCGCGTTCTTCGCCCTGCCCCCGGTCAGGGCCTGTCCTACCAGGCCGGCAAGACGCAGGTGCTGGCGCTGCTGGCGGATGCGCGCCGCCTGTTCGGGGAACGCTTCGAGCTGCGGCGCTTTCACAACCACCTGTGGCGCAACGGCAATGTCCCGCTGTCGCTGCTGCGCTGGGAGTACCTCGGTGACCGGGAGGAGGTGGACCGCGCGGACGCCCTTGTCACGGCGTCGGCCTGAGTACCCGCACCAGCAGCGCCGTGCAGAGCAGGGAGGCCGCCGCCGCCACGGCGATGCCCGCCGACGGCCGGGCCAGCTCGGCGACGGCGCCGGTCAGGCCGGCGGCGATGCCCTGGCAGGACATCAGGCCGGAGGCCGCCAGCCCGAAAGCCTGACCGCGTGACTCGACGGGGACGACGTCGACGAACGATTCCTGGAGGCACAGGCTGTAGCCGAAGCCGATACTGGCCAGCGCCGCCAGCCCGGCGGCCGCGGCGATGCCCGGCTGGGCGGCGAAGAGCAGGTACGGGGCGCCCAGCAGCACGGACAGCGGCAGTGCCCAGCGGCTGCGCCGGCGTCGGGTGGCGAAACGGCCGACGAGGGTGTCGCCGATCAGCATGCCCAGCGCCGCGGCGGTGAGCAGCGCGCCGACGGCCCGGGGGCTGCCGATCTCGTCCGCGTACGAGATCATGGTCGCTTCCGCGCCGACGATCCAGCACGCGGGCAGGCACAGCGCCAGCAGCAGGCGGCGCACCCGGACGTCCGCCCACAGCGCCCGGTTGACCGCCCAGGTCGTGGAGAGGGCCCGTGCCGGGGTGACGGCGGATCCGCCCGCCCCTCGCGGCGGGCGGATCCGCGGGCCCAGGCGGAGCACCGCGGCGGACAGCAGGGCGCCGCCGCAGACCACCCAGAGTGTGCCGACCGGCCCGAGCAGTGCGAGCAGGGCGCCGCCCACCGCGAAGCCGCAGATCTGCGCGGCGCCGACCGTGACGTTCATCAGGGACTGGGCCAGCACGAACCGGCGCTCGCCCATGAGTTCTGGGAGCAGGGCTGTCTTCATGGCGGCGGGCACGGGGTCGAACAGGCCGTACAGCATGCTCAGGGCCAGGACTCCGGGTACCGGCAGCACGTCGAGGGCCAGCACGGCCGCTCCGGCTGCTCGGGCCGCGTCCCAGGCGGCCATGGTCAGCCGGGGCGGGAGCCGGTCTGCCAGGGAGAGCAGGGCGGCGCTGCCGAACACCTGCGGCAGCAGTCCCGCCACGTAGGCGATGCCGGACAGCAGGGGGGAGCCGCTGCGGCTGTAGACGAGCGCGGACAGGGCGAGGGCCTTCATGACCTCGCCCAGGTTGAGCAGCGCGTGGGCCACCCACAGCACGCGGAAGTCCCGTTCCCGGAACACCTCCCGGTATCCCGGGGGCCGAGTGTCGTCGCTGACGAGCATGGTGTTTCTCCTGGGGCGGGGGGACGGTTCGGCGGCGGTTCTCCGCTGGCCGGGAGACAGCAGGATGGCCACGCGCGGACGGCGCCCACTAGGGTTTCGTCCACAGGCGAAAGGTCATGTCGTGACGCTGCGCATCGAGATGGGGGCCGGAGACCTCGGGGCCAGTCGTTTCGCGATATCCCCGATCACCCAGGTCGTGGCGGCCCTGCTGGTCCTGTCCGGCCGGATCTCCTCGTGGACGGCGCGGCCGTGGGTGGAGCGCAATCGGGGGCGTCTGCGGGCGATGTGCGATGCCGAGCCGGACCTGGGGACCTTGGTGTCCGTCCTGCGTGTCCGCGGCTACAACCCGGACTTCATCGCACCGCCTCCCCGGGGCAGCTCTTCGACGTTCATTCAGGACCTGGCCGCGGTCCGGGAGACGCCGGCGGCGCGGGCCCATCAGGAGGTGATGCGGGTCCTCGAAGGGCGCGAGCTGCCCGACGGGGTGGCCCGCATCTTCGACTCGCCCGATCCCGTGGGCCGCTTCACGCGTGTCCTGGGCCTGGCCTGGGAGGAGTTCGTGGCCCCGGACTGGGACCGGATGCGCGCCATCTTGCAGCGTGATCTCGCCCACCGCGCCGACCGGCTGATCGCCGAGGGCTGGAACGGCGTGCTCGGCGACCTGGCCCCCACGGTCCGGTGGCGCACCCATGCCCGCGGTGCCGTCATCGAGGTCTCCGGCATGCCGGACGAGGAACGGGTCCTGCGCCGGGGCGGCGTCCTGTACCTGCCCAACCTGTTCGACGCCCTGTGGGTCTGCCTGGACGAACCGTGGCGCAACGCCGTGGTCTACCCGGCCGGTGGCGCCGCCGCCCTGTGGCCGGCCGCCGCCCCGTGCCGTCCGGCCGCGGATCACCTGGTCCCGCTGATCGGCCGGTCCAGGGCTCTGATCCTCGCCACCCTGGACGGACCGGTCACCACCACGCAGCTCACCCGCGCCCTGCGCATGAGCCTCGGCGCGGTCGGCGGCCATCTGGCCGTCCTGCGCAGGTCCGGTCTGGTCGAGGGCACCCGGACGGGCCGCGCCGTGGTCTACCGGCGCACCGGGCTGGGCGACGCGTTGGTCGCGAGGCCCTCCACGGGCTGAGATAGCCAGGGGATTGGCCGCCGATACGCCGAAGATATGCGTGCGTCGACCATGGGCCCGAGCACGTCCTTCACCTGCGAGGAGGCCCGCCCGTGACGTCCGCTGTCCCCACCGGTCCCGCTCCCGGCAGCACCGGGACAGCGCAGGTGTGTGCCACGGGCCCGTGATGCCCAGTTCGCCCTCGTCCTCGGCCGGCTGTCCGGTGGTCGCGTCGGCCGAGGGAAATCACCACCCCGCTGGAGACGGCGCATGGTTGACCGGCCGGACTGCTTGGAGGACTCCCCGATGAGCAGTAACCCCATGACGTACACAGGCGCCGCCGCGGCGCCGCCGGCCACCGGCACGCTCGATGTGTCGGTGGCCGTCCCCCTGCCCCCCGCCACGGCCCGCGGCCTGCAGCTGCTGGCGGAGCACGCCGGCCACGCCCCGGCCGCGGTGCCGCTGGCGGGCTTCTGGGCCCTGCTGCTGCGGTGGAGCGGCCACGAGGAGGTGCAGGTCGACACGTCGTCCGGACCGCTGCGCTGCCGCACGGACGAGGAGACCACGTTCCGGCAGCTCATCGAGCAGGCCGCCCGGGCGACGCGTGCCGCGGGGGCTTCCTCGGCCTCCTACCGGGCCGTCGTCCCCCATCCGCTGGTGGCCGCAGGCAGCGCGCACGAGCTCCGGCTCAGCTGCTCCTGGGGCGCGCAGGGGATCCACTGCGCGCTGGAGTGTGCACCGGGAACGTTCAGCGCGGCCGAACTCGGCCGCTTTGCCGGGCAGTTGTCGGTGCTGCTGACCAACGGCACGATTCGCCCGGATCAGTACGTCCAGGAGCTGGGCCTGATCACCGCCGAGGAGCGGCGCGCCTCCGTCGGCCCGTTCAACGACACAGCGCGTTTCTTCGACGATTCCCTGCTGCTGCATCAGCTGGTGGAGGCCCAGGTCGCGCGTACCCCCGACGCCGTCGCCGTGCGCTGCGGCGCCGAGAGGAGGGCTTCGTCATCTCTGCGGGCGTCCCGGGCACGGTGCTGATGCACCCTGAGGACGCCCCCGACCTTCAACCGCTGCCCAACTGGGAGAACAGCACCGGCTGCTGCGGGCCGGCGGGTGACGAAGGACTCAACCGAGCCTGTCCCTGCGGCGCCCCGGTCGCGACGCTAGCGGCAGACTGCTTCGGGCCCTACGAACTGCACCTCGACCCTGTCCGAACCTACGCGTTCTCCCAGTAGACACGCTGACGGCCGCCCCGGAGCGCGACACGCCCGGGACGGCCTCTTGTCCGGCGACTTCACGACTACTTTCCGTTGCGAAGGCACTTCGATGACGAGCTGAACGTCGAGCTGGACTGGTTCGGATAAGCCTGCATCCGCTGCCCCGTCCTCCAACTCGACCCCCACCAGAAGGTCCGCCTCATCGAGATCATCCAGAACCTGCGCGAGCGCATCCGCGAAGCCCGCGCCAACGGCTGGCTCGGCGAAGTCGAAGGTCTCCAGGTCAGCTTCGACGCTGCCACCGCCAAGCTCGCCAGCCTCAACCGGACCCGCGCCGACGGTCGGCCCCAACTGGTCAACCTCGGCATGCCCCTCTTCACCGACACCCCGCCCACGACAGGAGAGCCCGGCCGTGCACCCGATACGCCTGATCTCGTTCGGCTACCTGCACCTCAAGGGAGGCCCGCCGCCGACCGCTGACCGTGTCGAGGACGTCCGCGACCGGCTCCGTGACCCGGCCGCCGCCCGCGACATCCTCGACCTCGACGGCCTCAACCCCCGAGTCCAGCAGGTCGTCCTCAACACCCCCGGCGCCCGCGAACTGATCGCCAACCTGGCCGACTACGCGGAACTCCCCGCGGGCCCCCGGCGCATCGCCATCGGATGCGCCGGGGGCCGGCACAGGGCATCCGGTCTCACCGAAATCCTCGCCCGCGAACTCCGCGACCGTGGGCACCAGGTCGAGGTCGAGCACCTCCACGTCCACCTGCCCCGCGTGCTGAAGAGCAACGGGCGGTGACTCGCTCAGTCCGCCCAGCCTTCCGTGTTGGAGTACGACTCATAGCTGTAGCGGGTGCCGCGGTCCCATTCACGGCCAGTCAGGCTCTGGTAGGCGGTGTCCGGGACGTACAGCAGCGGCTCGGCCCAGATGAAGTCGTCTGCGTACGGCAAGAACAGGGCCGGGTCGTTCAGCACCGCTTCGTACTCGTCTCGACCGGCGGCCACGACGGCGGCGCGAGTGTAGAGAAACGCGTCACCCGACACCCTGGTGCCGTACTCCTTGCGATCGAGTCGGTACAGGGCCCAGGAGAGCTGCTCGGCGAATCCCACGACTGCTGGCAGCGGACCGTTCATCAGCCTGGCCTCCAGAGCAGCGGCGAGCTGTTCCGAGTCCGGATCGGCCCCGGTGGGCCTGCACTCGTCGATGAGCTGCCAAAAGGAGTCCTCGTTCATGGCGGACAGCATGGACGTCGGCTGTGACAGTCCAGCTACCGGCACGACCTCTCCGTCCCCCCGACACCTGGACGCCACCGCACCAGAGGCAAGTCAAATCACGCCGGGATCATGCTTTACCCGGCCGACACCCGTAGTCCGGAAAAGCAGCGCGGTGGCGGTCGGCGTAGCCGCCGGGGTGGCGGGGTCAGGGGTTGGGGCCGAGGCGGGAGCACGCCCTGTCCAGCAGCGCGCGATCGGCGCCGGTGCCGGGGCGCTGGTCCAGGGCCGCGTAGGCGTGGGAAGTGATCTTCGCCCAGGTCCGGAAGTTCCCCCGCGCCAAGGTCTCGTCCGCGTGCAGCAGGTCCGCGTCGGCCGCGGTATGCCACAGCGGATGGAACAGGCGCAGCACAGCAGGGACCTGGGAGGCCTCCAGGCGGGGGACGTGCTGCCAGGTCAGCACCCGCGAGGCGAGGGCCGGGGCTCGGGCCAGGGTGCGCTCGGCGCCGGCGCCGCACAGCACCAGCGAGGTCTGCGTGGTCGGGGCGTCGGCCAGCAGGCGCAGGTAGTCGAGTTCGGGGGCGGCGATGCGCTGGACATCGTCGATCAGCAGTACACCTGGGGCCTTGAAGGCGTCGATGAGCGCGCGGTCGGCCGCATCCGTGCGGTTCGTCAGCGCGGTGGCCGGCAGGCCGAACGCGGTCAGCAGCGCGGCGCGCAGCTGCGGCAGGGCCGGCTTCACCGCCACCTGCGCCAGGCGGACGGGCACGCGGCTCGGCAGCAGGCCAAGGGCCCGGTGGACCGCGACCGTCTTGCCCTGCCCCGCATCCCCGTAGACGCACGCGATCCCCCGCGCGGCGACCGTGTGCCCGATGGCCTCCGCTACCTCGCCCAGCTGGCGTGTCGCAACCACTCGAGCGCCCGGCACGTACAACCGCACCCCCAACGGCACCGCCGGGGCAGAGCCATCGGACACGGCCACCGGAACGGGCACCGCCGACGCGACAGGGTCGGTGTGAGGAGCGGGCGGGGCCTGGCCGGCCTCATCAACCGTGCCCGGCAGCGCCAGCTCCGCCAGCGCCCGGTCATACACCGCCGACTCCACCCGGCCACGCCCAGGCCGAACTCCCTGCAGAACACGGCCGGCCCGCCGCTCGCGCTGGACCGCCCGGTGCAGCGTCCCGAGCGACGGCACCAGCCCCGCCGACCCCCGCCCCGAGTCGCTCCCTGCCCGTGCGGTCAGCTCCCGGTGCAGTGCCGCCACGTTCCCACCCAACCCGGAAAGCCGGACCCACAACTCCTCCGTGACCACGAACCCACCGCGCCGCGGGACCGTTTCCAGACGGCCGGACTCCCGGGCCTCTGCCAGCCAACGCCACACCGTGCGCACCGACACCCCGGCCGACTCGGCAGCGATCCGCGCGTGCACCGACGACAACTGCCCCGTCGCGTCCACGTCGAGCAGCCGGCGGACCACCACCCGCCGCATCAACGCCCGCTCCCCCGACCGGGACACCAGCGCTCCCTTGCCGGTCCCGGGCGCTGGAGCAGTCCTCAGGACGGGATCGGACGGCATAGGCAGGGGATCGGCGGTCATGCAGGTCAGCCCACACCCCTACCGGGGCGATGTGCACAGGAATGAGCGTCCTCGTGTCAGCCACGGTCCTGGTGTGATAGGCGCAATCCGCAGACTGTGACAGCGGCTTGGTCACCCCGTGACAGCCAAGACCCACGACACCGTCAGGCAGAAACCGAGGTCACCGATCCCCAACCCCCAGCCAGCTCACTGCCGCCCACCCCGCTGACACCACCCCACCCACTCACAGAGGCCCTCGCGGTCCCGCAGAAGTCCGGCAAGCGCACCAAGGGGCGCAGCGCCGAGGCGGTGTCAGGCCCTGGTGAGAGCTGGTCTGGCGAGGCCGGGGCGGGCGGGGCGGGGGCGTTCACGCTGCCGGTGCGGTTCCAGACGCCGGTGGACGAGAACGTGCTCGCCCTGTTCATCGCCTCGCGGGTGCTGACCGGTGAGAACCAGTTCTGGCGGGAGGGCATCAACCACGCCCGACGCTGGCACGAGGAAACCGGCGGACTCGATGTCCCGTATTCCGCAATGGTCGGCGAAGAGGGAAATTTCCCGCTCGGTAAATGGCTCTCCGACCGGCGCAGCGAGCACGCGACTGGTGAATTGGCGCGCCACCGGGTCGACATGCTCGATGCGCTCGGGATGATCTGGTCCGTGTCGGACGCGCGTTTCGAGGCCGGCCTCGACTGGGCGCGAGTCTGGGCCAAGAGCCACGGCGGCTCACTGGCCGCGCCGGCCCGGGCCTCGATCGGCGGCTACGCCATCGGCACCTGGCTCTCCGAACTGCGCGCCGCCGCGCAGGTGCCGACCGGCCAGCCGGGGGCGCTCGCGCCGGAACGGCGAGCCGCGCTGGAGGAGATCGACCCCTGGTGGTGCCCAACCTGGCCCATCACCTGGCAGCGCACCTACGCCACCGCCCGGCAGTGGTGGCTGGACTCCGACGGCCAGGTCGACTGGACCGTGCTGCCCGAGGACACCGTGTACGAGGGCGAGCAGCTCGGGCGCTGGGTGAAGGCGCAGCGGGCCGGGTGGGCCGGGCTCGACCCGGAGCAGCAGGACCTGCTGACGGCGGTCGGCATCGCCGAGGACCAGGAGCTGGCCGCCGCGAAGGCCGCCGCGGGGGCGAAGCCGAAGGTGTCACGCACGGACCGGTTCCAGCAGGGTCTGGCGGCCTTGGCGCAGTTCGTGGAGCGGGAGCGCCACGCCAACGTCAAGCGCCCGCACAAGGAGCCGCTGAAGGCCGTGGAGACCGGGCCCGGGGGTGAGGAGCAGGTGATCGTGTCGCACTTCGCCCTGGGCACATGGCTCAACAATCAGAAGGCCCGCCGGGCGAAGCTGACGCCGGGCCAGCTCGCGCAGCTCGCCGAGTTCGGGGTCGAGTGGGCCTGAGCGCTGGCTGCGCTGAGCGTTGTACTGCCGGTGGCCGTCACCCTGACTGGGGTGACGGCCGTTGGCGCTTCGGTAGCGTGGTCAGCTGGTCTCGTCGAGGTAGAATGGCCCGTACCTGGTGGTCAGCTTGCCGGCGCTCCAGATCTGGTCAGCCTGCTGGGTGATGAGGGAGTCCACCATCTTCTGGGCTGTGGTGACCCGGTCGAGGTCCCCGCCGAGGAAGCTGGCGCGCAGCAGCGGGTGCTGGTTGCCCTGGGCGAGTTCGCGGTCGAGCCAGTTCGAGGCCAGTGGGCGGTAGTTGCCGCGCATCCCGGAGACCAGCAGGTGCGGCATCTCGCCGTACTGGTCGCTGTCCTGCTGGACGAGCAGACGCAGGTATTCGAACCGCTCCCACGCCTCGGTGAAGGCGCTCTCGTTGGCCACCACGTGCCCGGCGAAGAGGGGCTTGAGGTACTGGTGCAGCCGCGCCGCCGACGTGGGGAAACCCAGTACGGTCTGGGGACCGAGGAGGGCAGCGGCCGGCCTGTCGGCCTGGCGCGGGATGTCCCGGGCTTGGGGTCCGGTGAGCAGGCGTGCGACCAGCGGCCAGCGCTCGGCAGCGACGGCGGCGACCCCGGCGCTGTGCAGGAGCAGAGTGGCCGGCGCGCGGCGCAGCTGGTTGAGCATGTCCTTGCCGGTGACCCACGTGGTGGTGGCGAGGCGCTCGACGTCGGCGAACCAGTACCGGTCGGTGGTGTCGCTGCCCCAGTAGGCGGTGACCGCGGCGAGGGCGGCCAGGAGCTCAGTCTCGGATTCCCACTCTGTGAGCCGCCGCCCGTGCTCGGCCAGCAGATCGGGCTCGGGGACGTTGGAGTTGGCCGTGCGCAGCGGGTGGTCGGCGAGGCGGGCGGTTTCGCGGCGCAGCGTGTCGTGGAGGTTGATGGCGGGGCCGTCGCCGCGGAGCTCGCGCTTGGCGGTGGCGATGGCGGCGGCGATGTTCTGGGGGTTGGCGCGGCTGCTCTCGGAGAGGGCGATGACGGCGTCGGCGGTCCGGCAGAGGAACCGGTCGGCGTCGGCCGGCACGTAGGTGCCCTGGCGGTACTCCAGCAGCTCGGTGGTGGCAGCGGAGAGCGGGAAGGGGTCGGCCCAGTAGGTGTCGAAACGGCGGGTGGGGCAACGCTTGAGGGCAGTCACCAGGGCCGGGTCGTACTTGGCGGACCACCCTGCGATGATCAGGCCGTATTCGTCGAAGACCTGGTCGAGGAGCTTTCCGACTTCCTCCTCGTACCCGGCCAGCTCCTCGGGGGTGTTGCGCATGCTGCCCGGGTCGAGGTAGTCGCCGTGGAGGTGGATTACCACGCCCTGACGCTGGGCATGCAGGGGGATCATCCCGGCCAGGTCGGACGGGCGCCTGATGACGGTCGGACGGAGCCCGGCCTCGCGCAGGGCATCCTCGATGAGGTGGTCGAAGTTCAAGGTAATGATCACCCTGATGTACCCGGCGGCGACCAGCCGGGCCAGGGCGCGGTGTGCGTCCGCAGGCTGCTTGAGGCCCTGCTCGCGCTCGGTCTCGTCGGGCTCGAAGTAGGAGCGGAGCAAAGCCTGACGCTCAGCAGCGGTCTTGGCCAGTTCGGCCAGGAGGGTGTCGTAGGCGGGCTCGCGGCCGAAGCGCTCCACATACCAGTCGTAGGGCCCGTCGTCAGTGTCGGGGATCTCGTCGCGCTCGATGGTGGCGATCTTGCGTATCAGGTCACCTTGGACGCCCCAGGCCGAGAGCATTCCGGCCGAGACGGAGGCACCGGCGCCGAGCAGCACCGCATACCCTCCGGGTACGGATCGCAGACCGAGCGCGAGTTTCACATGGGGTTCCGTCGACTGGTCGACCACGGCACGCCTCCTTGGGCACGCGAGAACAGAGTGGCTAGAGTTGACCACCCATCACCAGTTTACGTCATACTGACGAAAAGGGAGGTGTTCTCTCCCACCGTCGGGGGCGTGGGTGTCTCCGGGGCGGCGGCGGGCGCTGGAGGAGATCGACCCCTGGTGGTGCCCCGCGTGGCCGATCACCTGGCAGCGCGCCTACGCGGTAGCCCGGCAGTGGTGGCTGGAGTCCGACGGCCCGGTCGACTGGACCACAGGATCTGGCCGCGCTCGCCCAGTTCGTGGAGCGCGAGCGGCATCCCCGGGTGCCCCGCCCGCACAAGGAGCCGCTGGAGACCGTGGAGGCCGGCCCCGGCGGCGAGGAGCAGGTGGTCGTCTCGCACTTCGCTCTGGGCACCTGGCTCAACAACCAGAAGGCCCGCCGGGCGAAACTCACCCCCGGGCAGCTCGCGCAGCTCGCCGAGCACCGGGTGGAGTGGGCGTAGCGGGGCGTCCCGGCCGGGCTGGCGTCATTGGCCGACGGTAGGCTGCCGGGGCCCTGAGAAAGCACTGGGAGGCCGTCACCTGCGGGTGGCGGCCTTCGGGCTTCCCCTACCCTGCCGCGCGCGCCGTGGCGGTGAATTCCGCAGCTTTGGACACGCGGTGCGGTGCCGTCCTAGAGACTCCCCGGTATGGACAAGGCCGTGGGCCAGGACCCGAAGACCGTAGAGAAGAGCCTGGAGGGCATGTTGCCGTGGCTGGTCCCGGCTGGCCTGGCCACTGGGGATCTGCAGGCGTTGCCGGGTGTAGCTCAGATACGGCGGCAGGGGCGCTTCAGGGGTCACCAGGGCAGCAGCGCGCGCAAGGCGTGGCCAAGCCGGGTGAGGTGGTTGAGGAGGGTGGTCATGGTGGTTCGGGCGGCGGAGCGCCGGTAGGCGTGGCGGGACCAGATAGACGGAAGGATGACGCCGACGTACAGGAGAACGAAGACGAAGAGAGTGAGGGTGCCGACCGGGCCGAGGGTCTGGACGGTCCGGGCAACAGCCTGGTGAAGGATGTGGGTGAGCGTCATGTCGTGGCCCTTCGAGGAGGTGCCCCGGCCAGCTGTCGGGGCGAGCGATCTCGACGGTTCCTGTCCAAGGGGGTGTCCAGCAGCCTTCTGCTGGAGATTGGTTGATTCCAGACCATCTGCCCCGCTCAAGGCCTAGGTTTCTGTGGGTGTCCAAGGTCGGTTCCCAGGGTGAGCTTGGATGGTTGAGTGCCAGGAGGCGATATGGCGGGTAAGCACGGGCTGGAACCGGAGTTTCAGGCGGATCTAGCCCGCTTGGGCTCGCTCTACCAAGAGTTCCTGCACGATGCCGGGCCGTCCAAGAACTCAATTGGTAAGACGATCGGTGTTTCACCAACCACGCTCGCCAACTGGTTCAACCGGAAGACCGTCCCCCAGCAGGCCGACGAACTGGTCAGGTTGGTCACCTTGTTGAAAGGCGCTTTCGACCACGCTGGGATCGTCCTGGCGGAGTCCGACCAGGTCCTGCTGGACCCTGCTCGCTGGCTCCCCCGGCACAAGGCCGTCATGCACCACCGGTCCGAACGGAGTGGGGCGGGCGTGCGGGCAGCGTCGGCAAGAGAGATCCTGCGTGAGGCCGACTTACGGGAACGACTTGCCTCTCTGCCCGACAAGCCGAAGCCTGTCGCCTCCTGGGAAGCAAAGTACCTGGAGGTGCACCCGGCAATCCGTGGAGGCTCTGCCGCGGCGTCGGGTGAGGACTTCGTGCTGCCCGCCTACGTCAAGCGTGGTCACGACCGCGAGCTGCGCCTGCGGCTGAATGCGGCTACGGACGGCGAGTTGGCGGCGATGATCGTGGTGCGAGGGTTGTCCTGCACGGGCAAGACCCGAACAGCGTTCGAAGGTGTCCGCACGTGCCTGGGCGACTGGCAGTTGGTCTTCCCCAAGGACACTGCCAGCCTGCTCGCGCTGCTGGCGGCGGACGCTTTGACGGAGCGGACCGTGTTGTGGTTGAACGAGGCTCAGAACTACCTCACAGGCCCGTCCGGTGAGGCTGCGGCCGCAGCCTTGCGGCGCAGGCTGGAGGAGCCCGGCCCGGTGGTGATCCTTGCGACCCTCTGGCCCGACCACCACGCCAGGCTGACCTCTGCTGGCGGCGGCCCGCAGGCGCGGGCTCTTCTCGACCCGCTCATCCCGATCGACGTTCCCGCGGCGTTTGACGGACAAGACCTGAAGCGGCTGCGGCGAATCGGCCACCCGTCGCTAGACGCGGCCGACCGGGGCAGTTCGAACGGCGCGATCACCCAGACGCTCGCCGCTGGGCCTCAGTTGGTCGACCATTATGAGCAAGCTAGTGGACCTGAAGGCCCCTTGGGAAAGGCGGTCATCACGGCGGCCATGGACGCCTGCCGTCTCGGGCATGGCTCCCCTCTGCCTGCGGAACTGTTGAAGGCAGCGGCACCGGGCTACCTGGACCCGGAGCAGCGTGCCGCCGCGGATCCGGATCTCTGGTTCGACCTGGCCCTCGCCTTCGCCCAGAAGAAGATCAAGGGAGTGGTGGCGGCACTTGGGCGGGTCGCCCACCCCACCGGGATGGGGCCTGTGCCGGATGTCTTCCGCCTGGCTGACTACCTCGACCATCATTCCTACGGCAGCCGCCGCGACGACTTCCCGCCGGCGCTTTTCTGGTCCGCGGTCGAACAGCATGCCGCCTCACCAGCCGACCTTCGGGCCCTGGCCGGGGCCGCCTGGGAGCGCGGCCGGTACCGGATCGCCCACGACCTCCTGCGGCGGGCCGTGGCCCAAGGCGACACCGACGCATTCGGCGACCTCGTGACGCTGCGGATGAAGGCCGGTGACGGTGTGGGCGTAGAAGCCGTGGCTCGCGAAGCCGCCGACCTGACAGGGGTGGATGGCCTCTTGCAACTGGCCATGCAGCGGGACGAGATCTGCGACGACGAGGCGGCAGAGGCTCTGTACCGTGCGGCTGCCCAGAAGGGAGACACCCGCGCGCTCATGATCCTGGCGGGGATCCAGGAGGAGGCGTGCGACTGGGCGGGGGCGGAGGAAAGCTACCGCGAGGCAGCCCGCCGAGGCCACAAGGGTGCGGCGCTCGGCCTGGGGGGGCTCTGCGAGCGGGTCGGGGACTGGATGGCCGCAGAGGCTCTCTATCGGGAAACTGTCGAACAGGGCGACCCCTACTACTCGCTCCACGCACTGCGGCTTCTGGGACGGCTCCGGGAGCAAGCCGACGACTGGACTGGTGCGGAAGCCGCGTACCGCGAAGCTGCCGACAAGGGAAACGCCAGCGGCTTTATCGATCTTGCCGGACTCCGGGAGCGGGCCGGGGACCGGATAGGTGCAGAGGCCCTATACCGTGAAGCCGCCGCCCGGGGAGAGACCAGTGCCTTCAGTGACCTGGCAGCGCTCCGAGAGCGGGCCGGGGACCGACTTGGGGCGGACGACGTGTGCCGTGAGGCCGCCGTCCAGGGGCATGTCGACGTGTTCAGTGATCTGGCAGAGCTCCGGGAGCAAAACGGCGACCATGCTGGTGCAGAGGCCCTCTACCGCGAGGCCGCACAAAGGGACACCAGCGCGCTGATCGGTCTCGCGAGGCTTCGGGAGCGGGCGGGCGATCGGCCGGGTGCAGAGGCTGTATACCGCGAGGCTGCCGACCGGGGCGACCTCGGCGCACTGATCCGTCTGGCAATGCGTGAGGAGTTGGACCGCACCTGGGTCGGCACCCAGGAGCTCGTGCGTCGGGGAAGGATCACCGATGACTGGACAGCTGCGGAAGCCGAATGTCTGAAGCTCGTCAACAGCGGGGGCGGCTTGGGCCCCTTGGTCCTGCTCCGTAGAAACGCTGGCGCCTCGGAGGAGGCGTTGCGGCTCAGCCGGTACGGGTTGGAAGCGGACGGCTCGGCCGCGGAGCCGTGGTAGCCGAAGCGGGCGTCAGCGTTTCGGCTCAGACCTGGTGAGTGCCTGCGCCGTGAAGCGGGCTGAACTCAGGGGGCGGCCCAGGTGCTGGCCGGTGGGGTGTGTTTCTCATCGGAGGGCAGCGGATTGCAGCTCCGGGGGAAGGTTGGGCAGCGGGATGCAGGCCGTCCAGTGGGGGCCGTCGGGGAGGGCTTCGGGGAAGTGCGGACGGGGGAAACGGCCACGGCTGCGCCCGGACGGGTCTTGCGGGGGCCGTAGGCGGCAGTGTTCGGCGGCTTGGAGCAGCGATGTCAGCGCGGGTTCGGTGTCGGTGAGCAGATGGAGGCCTGGGCGTTTGCGGTGCTGGTGGTAGCGGGTGGCGGCGTCCAGGAGTGGGCGGGCCCAGGCGGGTAGGCGATATGTCGCGCAGCGGGCGGGGGTGTGGTCGCGGGCGGGTGCGTGGAGGGTGAGGGTGGCTCGTGCGGAGTGGTAGTCGGTGGGGGTGACGGCGGCGATCTGGTTGAAAGGGACTCCGGTAGTCAGGGCTGCGGCTAGGGCGGCGGCATGGGTGGGGTGGGCCAGGCGGTGCAGGCGTGTGGCGACTTCCTCGGTGCGCCCTGGCGGGGGTTCCATGGGGAGGCGGTCGGCGGTGGCCCGTGGCGGGGTGCAGTCGCACGGTGGTTCGGGTCTGTCGGTGAGTGCGAGGTAGGTGAGGGCGGGAAGGGTGAGCCACGGCAGGGACGTTGCCGTGGGGATGTGCGCGGGCTGAGGTTGGTGGTATCCGGGGCTGGGGCGAGCGTACGCAGGCAGGCCATGGGTGATGGTGTGGTCAACGCTGGCCAGGGCCCGTGTGAGGGTCGGCGTGGGGGTGCGGTGGCATACGACGGTCAGATGGGAGCCAGTGTGCTGCTGAAAGGCGAGGAGGTAGCGCCAGCGAGCGGGCGTGAGGAGGTGGCCGCGTAGCAGGATCAGATGGTTGAGGCCCGCGGTGCGGGCCCAGGCTGCGGCGGCGGTCCAGGTGAGCGCGGGTTGGGTGTTCCAGCGTCCGGACGGTGTGTAGGGCTTGCCGAGGGTCGCGAGGACGTCGTGGGCGAGGTCGGCTGGGTGATCGGTGCCGGGAGTGGGGTGGACCGTGACCTGTCCGGCGGCGGGATTGTGGGCGGCCAAGGCGGCATGGGCGCAAGCGGGGGTGTCGTCGGGATCGAATGCCAGGGTGAGGGCGGGCAACGGGCGGGCGCTCACCCGCTGGTGCCCAGGCGACCGTAGACCTGGCGCAGCAGGTGTTCGTCGACGTGGGTACGGCCTTGGGCGGCCAGTCCGTCGGCGGCGTGTTTGGTGATGCGGGCCCAGGCGCGGAAGTTGCCGTGGGCGGCCTGCTTGTCGACCAGGGCGATCAGGTCCGCGTCGACGCCGTCCCACATCGGGTGGAAGGCGGGGATGGTGGCCAGGACCTCCGGAAGGGTGAGCGGCAGAGCCTGCTGCCAGATGAAGACGCGGGAGGCGAGCATCGGTTCGCGGCGCAGGACCTTGGCGCAGCCGTCGCCGCCGGCGAAGACGACGGCGATGTCGGTGGCCGGGTCGTCCCACAGGTAACGCCAGTACTCGAAGCACTCCCGCGACAGCCACTGGGCCTCGTCGCAGACCAGGACGTGGAACGAGCGGGCGAGGGCGTCTTTGAGGATGGTGTCGAACTCGATCGGGCGCAGGGGTGGTTCGCCGGGCAGGGCGAGGGCGCGGAAGAGTTCGTGGCGGATGTCGCGTGGGGTGGGGCGGGCGCGGAAGGCGACGCGGTAGGTGTGGCGGGGTGCGAGGTGGCGCAGCGCGGCGTTGACGGAGAAGGACTTGCCGTTGCCGGCGGCTCCGGACAGGACCATCATCGCGCGGGCTTCGAGGGTGGCGTGGATGTTGTCCTGGGTGGTGCGCAGCGCTTCGGTGCCGACGACGCGGGCCCCGGCGAGGTTGAGGTAGTGGTCGGCGCGCTGTGGGGGCAGCATGCCGGGGCGTACGGCGGGCGCGGTGGTCATGGTTCTCCTACCTGGGCGCAGTGGAACTGTCGTGTGTGGAGGTGGTCTTGGTGGTGGGGCCTGGGTGCTCGCCGGGGCTGGGCCGGGGCAGCTCGGGCCCGGTCACTGTGGCGGGTCGGTTTCGGCAGGCTGTGAGGGTCGCTGGCCGGACGGCTTGCGGCGGGTCGCGGCAGCGGGTTGAGGCAGGACCCATCCGTCCGGGAGCGGGGTGTGCGGGATCAGTCCGGGCAGGGCCAGTGCCCGCAGGTCCCGGCTGTCCGTAGCTTCCAGCTCGGTGGCGGCCTCTGCCGCGGTGAGGGTGTCGAGGGGCTCGGGCGGGGCCGCGGTCGTGGCGGCGGCGAACCGCTGGCGGCGCAGCTTCTCGGCGGCTTTCAGGTCCGCGCGCAGGCGGCGGGCTGCGGCGGTGCGGGCTGCTTTCAGGGCGCGGACCTGTTCGCGGCTGGCCTGGTCGGCGAGGTGTGCGGTGCCGAGATGGCGGCCGGTGGAGGCGTCGAACACCTCGATCTCGCGGTCGTGGTGCGGAAGGTGGCGTAGGCGGATCTTCGTGCCGGTGTGGCCGACCATCCAGGGGGCGATGTAGGGGCGGCTGCGCCAGCTGATGCCGTTCGTGGTGATCGTGCGGATGCGGCCGTCGTCCTCCAGGGCAAAGAACGCGAGGTGTTCGGCCGGGACGTCGTGCAGCGGTGTCGGGTCGGCGTTCCACGCCTCGGTGGGGGTGAGGCCGTCCAGGCCGGCCGGGTGGTGCTCGGTGTTCCACCAGCGGACCCAGTCCAGGAGCAGAGCGACGAAGGCGGCGAACGTCAGCGGCGGCGCGTCCGCATCGGCGAGCCGGCCGCCGGTGAGCTTTTGCCGGTGGGTGTAGCGCGGGAGGGAGACGAGGAACATCTCCTCGACCGCGTCGTTCAGCGCCTCGATGGTGCCCTTCAGGTGGGGGCTGTAGGCGGGCAGGTCGTGGACGGGGACGGCGAAGGCGCCGAGCGCGGCGGTCACCGTAGTGCACAGGAATTCCTTGCCCCGGTCGACGCGCACCAGGGCGGGCAGGCCCCCGGCGGGGCCGAACGGTTCGGTGCGGGTGATCGAGGTGCGCAGCGCGGCGAGCACCGCGTCGCGGGAAGGGGCGTGCGGGGTCACCGCGAGGCCGGGGACGTACTTGGTCTTGCAGTCGATGAACCAGGTGATCCACGGGCAGGCCAACTCGCCTTCGACATCGACCTGCACCGGCGCGTGCTTGTGGTCGCCTTCCCAGCACGCGTTCCTCCACGTCGCTGGCCGTTTCCCGAACACGTCGTGCGCCCGGCGGGCCGCCTCCCCGCCACGCAGACCCGCCCGCTCCCCCACCGACAGATCCCGCACCACGGCACGGTGCAGAGCCGACAGCGACAGCACCGGCCCGGCGTCGGGATCATCCGCTGCGCGGGCCAGCAGCTCACGGTGGACAGCCGAGACATTCCCTCCCCAGAACGCCAGCAGATGCCGGATCTCCGGGGTGACGGTCAGCCGTGCGCGGAGGCGCGGCGAGAACCGGCCCTCCTTACGCGCCGCGGCAATCCAGTACCACACTGCCCGCACGGTCACCCCGAGAGATGAGGCAACAAGACGCACATGAGTGGTCGTCAACTCGCCCCGGCTGTCCAGGTCCATCAACCGGGCCACCACGGCTTCCCGTTCTCCCCGGGCCACTGCGGCAGGCCGATCCGGTACCAACCCGGGCGGATCCAGAGCCACCACCACTCCCCCACCTGTCGACGGCACGAGACCCACGAACCCTCGGAGCTGGCGGTCCCCTTTTCAGCGGCAGGTTGTCCTCCCTCTCCCGGTCTCATCCCGACACGCCGAGAGACAGCACCCGATCGAAGGGAAGCTCCGGAGGCGATGTTTCACCAGAGCCGAAAACACCGAACGTTGGGCCCGTGGGCCTGACCCCCGGGCCGGCCACGACGGCGGTCGGCGTCCGCTCTTCACCACGGCCTCGGCGCGACGCTTCACCGCGTCCCAGGCACGCTGTGCTCGGTCCGACCTATGGGTGGCTCGTGGCTGGCCGTAACAGGCCAGTCGTCGGCCGGTGTGAACGCGCCCACGCCGAACCCGGTGAGAACCGCACGCCGAACACGAGCGTCCCGCGCGGTGGCCATCTGCCCAGCGCGTCAGGCGTGGTGGTGTTCCTCCGGGCCTGGCCTGCGGGCCTGCGTGTGCGACAGCGTGATCCGGCGCCGGGTCGGATCCACGTCGGTGATCATCACGGTGAGCCTGTCCCCTACCCGGACAGTGTCCTCAGGCCGGTCTGCGGGTGGTTGCGCGAGTTCGGTGCCGTGCACCAGCCCCTCGAAGCCGTCCGCCCGATCCTCGATGCGGACGAAAGCGCCGAACGGCACGAGCTTGGTGACCTCTCCGGTGACGATCCGGCCCACCTGCTGGACGATCTGCAGCATCGGGTCTTCCTGCAGTCCTTTGAGGGACAGCGGTGCCCGTTCCCGCACCAGGTCGACATCGAGGACCTCCGCCTTGATCTGCTGGCCGACCGCGACGACATCGGAGGGGTGACCGATGGGGCGCCAGGACAGTTCGGGAATGTTGATCATCGCGGTGAAGCCGCCGATGTCGACGAACGTGACGCCGAAGCTCGCGATCTCGGTGACGGTGCCGGTCACGACCTGGCCACGGCGGAGGGTCTTCAGGAAGGCCCAGTCCCGGTCACTCGGAGTCGGCTCGGTGCGCCAGCGGGCGCGCAGGACGCCGTCCCCGTCGGGCAGCACGGCCGTGAACAGAGGGCTGCGCTCGTCGACGTCCATCGGCAGGACGGCAGCGGCACGTGCGCTGCGGACCTGGGCGGCCAGTGCCGTGAACTGGCTCTCGTCGGCGACCGTGCTGGTGATCCGGCCGTCCTGGTCCTCCCACACGCATTCGACCAGGCCCTCGTCCGGGAGGCCGGCCACAACCGCGGCGACATCGGTGGAGAGGTCCGGCCAGACGGCGAGGCGGGCCCGCGGGGTCAGCCGGGCGCGCACCGCATCGAGCGTGCCGTCGCCGAGCCGGTGCCAGCGGGAAGCGTTGTCGACGTGCATCTCCTCCAGGAGCGCCGCCTCGCGCATCGCCACGCACCAGCGCACACGCGCCCAGAAGACATCGTCGGCGGGGCGCTGCTCACCCGGCTCGTCGAACACCGCCTCGTACGGGGAAGCGTCCAGCGGTTCGGGGAAGAGCCCCAGTTCGCGGGTGCGCGCCAGCGCCGCTTCGCAGGGGACGTTGCTGCCCACGTACACGTACTGGTCCCAGCCGACGTGCACGGCGAAGGTGTCCTCGACCTCCAGGCGGCACCAGGCGCCGCTGTCGCGCAGCATCGCCCGTACCAATTCCAGGCCGAGCGGGACCGGCACCTGCGCCCCGTCGTGGAAGCCGGTCAGGTCGGACGGGAAGAGTCCTGCGAGACCACCGTCCTCGACCGCCGGCTCCGAGCCGAAGTGCACGAAGCCGAGCGCGGCCTGAGGCTCGCGGACAGCCAGGTGCCGCACACCGGTGTCCTCGGCGAAGGCGGCAACCGCCTCAAGGTAGGCGGCCTCGACGGGCCCGTGGTCGCTGACCGCTTCCTCCGCCCCCGTGTAGTAACCCCGCTCGTCGCGGTCCGCGGGGTCGTACTTGGTGATCCGGTATATGTACGGCAGCACGTCACTGCCCCACAGCAGCCGAGCACGATGCCGCAGCCCGACGTTCCAAGGCCCTCGCGCCGCTGTCGGGGCGCGAGAGGAACTGCTGACGCCGATGGTAAAAGCTCATCGGGCCATCCTGCCGGAGCCGACGGCTCGGACGCTCCCCCATATCCAACGCCCCCGGGGGGGAACCACCACGTCCACAGGCCCCGACCGTCCCCAGCAGACCCCAGCCAGACAACCGTGACCACGATCCGCAGCCGCCGTTCACCGCACTTCAGCGCGATCTTTCACCGTCACCTCGGCCCTCCCGTTCACCACGCCCCCTCACAACACGACGCCTGAACAGGAAAGACACACCACTCAGACCCCGGTGAACAACAACGCCAAACCAACTGAAAACCACACGCCGATCATCACTCGACCAGCTGGGGATGATCTGGTCCGTCTCCGACGCCCGCTTCGAGGCCGGCCTGGACTGGGCGCGGGTCTGGGCGAAAGGCCACGGCGGCTCCTTGGCAGCGCCGGCCCGGGCCTCCATCGGCGGCCACGCAATCGGCACGTGGCTCTCGGAGCTGCGCGCCGCCGCGGCGGTGCCGGTTGGGGAGCTGGGGGCGCTCGTGCCGGAGCGGCGGGCGGCGTTGGAGGAGATCGATCCCTGGTGGTGCCCCGTCTGGCCGATCACCTGGCAGCGCACCTACGCGACGGCGCGGCAGTGGTGGCTGGAGTCCGACGGCCGCGTCGACTGGGCGCAGCTGCCGGTGGAGACCGTGTTCGAAGGTGAGCAGCTCGGCCGTTGGGTCAAAGCGCAGCGGGCCAGCTGGCCGGATCTGGTCGAGGACCAGCGGGACCTGCTGGCGGCGCTCGGCATCGAGGAGGACCAAGCCGGCACGCGGGCGGCGGCCGAGGTCAAGCCGAAGGTCTCGCGTGCGGACCGCTTCGCGCAGGGCCTGGCGGCCCTGGCGCAGTTTGTGGAGCGGGAGGGCCACGCGGTCGTCAAGCGAGCCCACAAGGAGGAGCTGGAGATGGTGGCGGTCGGCGCCGGCGGCGAGGAAACGGTGGAGACGGTCTCCGTCTCGCTCGGGACCTTCCTCAACAACACGAAAGCCAGACGGGCGAAGCTCACACCGGGTCAGCTCGCGCAACTCGCCGAGCACGGCGTCGAGTGGGCATAGCAGCTCCGTAGTCCCGGTGGCTGGGTAAGGCGATGGGGTAGGCAGGCCCCGGCCCCGTGGCGGGACGCAGTACGGCCGGGGTCGTCCCAGTGTTCTGAGAGATCCAGTTCGGCACGTCGACTACTTGAGTTCCTTCTCTGTCAGAAGCAGGAAGTCGACAGCGCAGCCGATACGCTTGTGAAGGTCATTGAGGGTGTACCAGGAGCTTGGGTTCAGAGCGGAGAGGTCAGGCTGGTCAATCAGGTCGTACTGGAGGCGGCGGTGGTGGGCGCCGAGTCCCTGAAATATCAAAGGCACCAGCTTGACCATACGAACGTCCGTCGCCCCCGCGGTGACGAACCATCCCCCCGGGATGGGGAAGAAGTGGTCGAAGGCTTCGAGTGTCGTCGGGATCTCGTCGACCGGAATGCCGGAGTACTTCGACATCCACTTGAACTCCTGTTCCTTCCGATCCTCAAGGTAAAACCCTCCCCATCCCCACAAGAATTGCTGCCAGAAAGTTGCGTACCGTCGGAAGTTCGGCTGTGCCCTCAGCCACTCCATGCCCCGATGGAAGGTTGAAGGGAGGGTGTGATACGTCAGCCCTTGGAAGATGAAAACCTCTCGGTCCTCCGACATACAGAACTCTGGCGCGCCGTCGGGGTGCGTGAGCGCGTAGTCGACGGCGGCCTTGAGAATCGCCAGGCGGGCACGATGCTCGAGGTACGTACATGCTTGGAGTTCCGGATACTTTCCGTTGAGCATCGCCTCGTAGCTCGGGCTACTGGCGGGCGCCGACTGTGGATCGAACGTACCTCCATCGAGTTCGTGCGCATAGCCGCGCGTCAGCTGTGGATGTTCCTGGTACGCCTCGTACAGCATCGCCGCAGACTCTTCGGGAGCCCGTGCAAGGAAGGTGCCGTTGTTGATCTGGCGATGGTACGTCTTCGCCGACCTGGCGCCCTGCTCGCCCTTCTTCGCCCGCTCATGGATGAGATGTACGAACCTACGTTCCACACCGTACGAGAACCGCCACAGGGCGATGAGTTTCGGCTCCATAAAGGTGCCAAAGCCCTTTTCCGAGAAGTGTTCCGGAGCGGCTTGGAAGTCGTCAAAGCAAACAACCTCTAGCCCCAGAGGGGTCATCCTGGTGGGGGCAGTCCCGCGGTCGTCCCAGCGAGTGTGGAAGAAGGCTCCGTGCTGGATCTTCAGGTACCGCATCCAGCCGACGACCTTGAAAAGATCGGTGTACCCCCATTTGCCACCCTTGACCTCGATGAGCCGCCGCATGGCTTGTTCATGCGCGTAGTCAGTGGTGACGATGTCAAGTTCAAGGAGGTCCGCAGGATCAGACTCGATGATCTGCTTCTCTACGAAGTGGCCCGAGGCTTGGAACAGAGCGGCGATGTAGTCCTCAAGCTCCTCGCCGGCTCCGGGTATGTCCGGCAGCTTCACAACCTTCTTGCTCATCAGCAGCCCTTTCTGTGCTGAACGACCCTACCGGCGCGATCCTAGGGCAGCCACGCGTTTCTAGAATGTCGGAAAGGACGCCTGCGGGGTCTCCACTTCAGGGGCACGGAGAGGCGATCGTGGTGGATAGCCAGAGGTGCGAGGTGAAGGCCGACGCCTTCCTGTCAACTCGAGAGTCGCGGCACGCGAAGTTCCCCTCCGGCAAGCCCCTCTTCGTGGCGCACACCAGTTCCCACAGCGCGGCACTCGCTGCGGAGCAGCACAGGGTGTTGGGAGAGATCGACCCCTCGTGGCGCCCGAGCGCCGCCGCGCGATGGAGGAGATCGGCCCGTGGTGGTGCCCGGCCTGGCCGATCACCTGGCAGCGCGCGTACGCCGCGAGCCGGCTGTGGCAGCTGGACTTCCGACGGTCTGGTCAACTGGGCCCCTGCCCGAGGACACAGTGTACGAGGGCGAACAGCTCGGCCTCTGAGTCAAGGCGCAACGAGTCGGCTTCGCCGAGCTCGACCAGGAGCAGCAGGACCTGCTTACCGCGATCGGCATCGAAGAGAACCAAGAGTTTGCCTCCGCACGGGCGGCAGCCGAGACGAAGCCAAAAGGTGTCCCACACCGACCGCCGCGCCAAGGGCATGACGGCCCTCGCCGCGGCCGCCAGGTGGGGAAGGGCAAGTGAGGATCCCGCGCCCGCACAGGGAGGTGCTGAGGTCACCGTGGCCGAGCGCGGCGGGGAGGAGACCTCGAGATCGTTCACGAAGGTCCCGACTGCGGCTGGGCGAAGGTTTCCGGGATGCCGCAGGCACTGGTCACCGCTGGACCGGCTGGGCTCGACCGCTCAGAGTTGGACGCCGTGAGCGCGGGCCACCGCACCGACCTGCTCCGAGAACCGGGGGGCAGGGTCGTCACGGACAGCCTGTGGTCAGCGCTGGTCAACGTGATCGGTCTTCGTATTCGTCCTCTGTTCGGCTGGTGTGTCCGGGGCCGGGGTGGACCACTCCGGGGACCATCGGATGGGCGTAGTCGAGTTCGATCTTCCCGAAGGTGTCGCTGGGGATCGGTGCGGAGTCGTTGTCGGCAATGATCAGCTGGATCCGGGGGCCGTAGGTCTCGGTGAGCGCTTGGAGGCGGTGGTAGATGCGGCGACCGCGTTCTTGGTCGTCGGTGTTGGTGCCCGATGCCTTGCGCGGGGAGTCGATGATCAGTAGGGAGGGCACGAGAACGTCGGGGTGGGTGATGCCGAACTCCAGCAGGGTGAGGCTGTAGGCGACGTTGATGCACGTCACGATGCCGCCGCCGTCGGCCTGGAGGGTTTCGAACGAGCCGCCGTTAATCAGTGGCAGGTAGGTCGCGGGGTCGATGGTTGCCGACTCGATCCACGGGGCGGGGCGGAGGTCGGCGACCATGCTGTTGAAGTTCCGGCTGAGGTCGGTGACCAGACCTTCTCGTGCAGCGAGTTCGGCGGTTCGGGCCTTTTTGTCGGCGGTGGCGCGGGCTCGGCGTTCCTTGATGTCGCGAACGGCCTGATCAATCGCGCGGGCGCGGGCCCAGTAGTCGCGCAGCTGGCTCACCGCATCGATGCTCGCCCTGAGGGTGGCCGCGCGGGCGCTGGCATCGGCGATGGCCTCGAAGCGCGGGGCCACCATGTCCCGGGTCTGTGCGTCGAGCTGCCGGCGCAGGGTGTGTGCCAGGAAGTCGGCCTGCTGGACGCGCTCCTGCGCGGTCTGGAGGACTTCGGTGTCGGCAGCCAGGACGGCCCGGGCGTCTTGGAGCTGTTGCTCCAAGACGCTGCGGGTCTGCTGGATGGCAGCGGGGTCCACGTCGTCGTCCGCAGGATCGGGCTGCAGGCACACCAGGCAGTGGTCGTCCGGGACCGGTCGTGCGTTGAGCCGCTGCATGCAGCGGGGACAGACGACGAAGTCGAACGGGGAGAGCTTCTCGATCGCGGTGGCGGAGCGCTCCAGGCGGGAGAGGTCGACCTCGATCTGGGCAACGACCGCTTCCCGGGCTTCGAGGAGTTCCTGAGCGGCCAGGACGTCCTGGGCGGCCTCCCTCGCACTCTCGACCTCCTCGCGCAGTTCCTGGCGGAGGACCGCGTCGGCTGCGCTGTTCTCCGCCAGTTCGTGGCGCAGTGCCGCGAGGGCGGTGTCGGCACGCTGCAGCATGTCGCGCAGGTTCGCGAGCTCGGCGCGAAGTTCCTCATCGGTGCGGGGGTCGGCCGCGGCCAGGAAGCGCTGAACGTTCTCGTATTCGGCCGTCTTGGCCCTGAGCTGCTCCTTCAGCAGGCCCAACAGTCGTGCAAGTTCCAGGACGGTGCTGTCGGTGAGCCCGAACATGAGCTTAAACAGGTGAGCACGCGCGGGCTTGAACCAGGTGTCGAGGTGTCCCACGACCTCGCGGTCAATGCCGCGGGCTTCCCGGTAGACGTAGGTGAAAAGGTCGACGAAGGTGAGGTCGCGTGTGGTGGACTTTCCCTCGCGGCTGGTGGGGATGCTCTCGCGGGGGAAGTTCAGCGCTTCCAGGAGCAGGTCGGACAGCGACTCTCTGGGGGCGCCGGCGCGCAGGGGGAGAGTACGGCGCAGCATCAGGGTTTCGGGGTCGAGGACGTCGACGTGGTCGGTCTGGTTGTCGTTGATGGTCCGTTTGAGGACCATGTGCTGTTCGCCGACGACTATCTCGGCGCGGACCGAGTGGACGTGGTTGCGGACGGCGGGGGTCAGCATTGCTTTGCCACCGACGGCGTGTTTGAGCAGCATGAGGAGGCTGGACTTGCCGGTGCCGCTGGCGCCGCTGACGACGGTGGCCGGTCCGTCGAAGCGGTAGGTCTTCTCGGTGTCGGCTGTGGTGACGGTGAGGGCGATGAAGCGGAGGTGGACTGCCATCAGATCTCCGTGCGCCAGGGCCTGTCGACCGCATCCGGCAGACGATCATAGATGAGGGTTTTCAACGCTGTTCCCGACTTGTTGAAGTGCCTTCTCAGGAGGTCGATCCGCTGGGCCACTACGGCCCACTCGTCCGTTGTGGCCAGTGCGGTGGCGGCGATCGCCCCTTGGGCAGTGACGCGGAACTCGGCGCGGTCCGCGCCGGTGTAGGTGATCAGGCCGCGGGCGGCGAGCGATCCGAGGATGCTGTAGTAGCGCTGGTCCCAGGGGCCGTACTTGTAGCGGGTCATGCGGCTCTCGACGGCGAGGCGCTCGGAGGAGGTGGGCTGTGTCCCGTGCGGCCAGTTGATGCCGTCCTCGGCCAGGAGACGGTCGAGCATGGCAGGGTAGCGCAGTAGGAAGTCGAGCTTGGCGAGCTTCGTGAGGCCGTTCAGGCCCTTCTTGGTCGCGGTGAACCTGTCGATCAGCAGGAGGATGCGGGCCTCGTGGTAGTGGGCTTCACGCATTTCCTGGCGCCGGGCGCGGTCTCTGATCCGCGCGACGGCAGCCGCATGGTCGCTGTGGCTCGTCACGACGCTTCCTCCTCGGAGGTGTCGAACGGCTCGGAGAAGTAGAAGTCACAGCGGTCGCAGAGCTCGTAGGCCAAGCCGCGCAGGTGCTGCCCATTGGCCCTGAACGGCAGGGCCGTCGAGAGGTTGGCGGGCACCAGGTACTGAGTGAGCAGCTGATTCATGCGCCGGCCGTACGGGGCACCGTCAGCGGCCTCGCTTTCCGCCTGGTCTCGGCTGGCGAAGGCAGCGTCCACCACTTCCAGGCTCGCGTTCGCCAGCTCGGTGGTGTCGCCGGCCAGACCCGATCGGTGCTGTTCCCAGAGCACGTACCAGGCGGAGCGGAGCCGCTCGGCGTGAGCGGCTTGGTCAGAGGGGATGCCGCCGCGGGCCATCTTCTTGCGCAGGTTTCCCCCGCCCGGAGCGACTACGGGGAGCTGTCCTCGAGCGAAGGTCGGCACGGCAGCGAGGCTGGAGACGAACTGTTCCAGGACCGTGCTGCGGTACAGGGTGCGGCGAGCGATGCGCTGCTGGACCTGGACGTTGTAGCGAACCCTGCTCGGGTCGGCGATGTAGACGGCGAGCTGTCCGCGGTCGCCCTCGTCGCGGTTGGCCTTGTCGATGCGTTCGACCAAGGCCCGGTAGGTGGCCTCGGTGTCGACGTTCTCGCGCTGCAGCGTCGCGATCGCCGGCCGAAGAAGCCTCTGCAGGTTCACATCCGTGATGTCTCCGCGGGACGGCAGTTCGTCGTCGATGTGCAGCACGGCGAAGAAGTCCTTGACCGTGTCGATGAAGCCGACCGGGACGGTGATGTCGACGAGTTTGGAGACCTCGGGGACCTCAGGGATGGTGGCGTACGGCTGCTTCCAGCGGATCCTGAGGAAGTACCGGGCAACGGACTCGGCCATGGCGTCCACCCCGGCAGTGATCTCCGGATCGGGTCCACACATGGCGGAGAGCGTGGCGGCTCCGGTCTTCCCCGTTGTGAGGCCGGCGTTCGTGGCGAGGCGCAGCCGGACGTTGCGGGCACCGTCGCAGGCTCGCCAACGGTCGAAGAGGTGGGCCAGGCCGCCGTCCTTGCAGATGTCCGCCACGTTCCACGGGTTCCTGCGCTTGGTGCGGTGCTTGACTGAGACGAGTTCGACCGAGCCGTCCACGTACGCGATGACGAAGTCCTCGTGCCACTCGCAGACGATGTAGTCGATGTTGTCCTCGGTGAGCATGACGAGGCAGGTCCGGGCGGCTACCTCCGCCTGGTAGCGGTAGTTGCGCAGAGTGTCGGACCCGCTGTCCTCCTTGGGGGCCATCCGGAAGATCGGGTGAACGAACGCATCATCGTCGTCCTCGTCAGGCTCCTCGGCAGCCTCGGCCACGGCAAGATCAACCACTGCCACCCCCTGTCCCACCTGCCGCACGCTCCCGGCCGCAGAGGGCCGAAAGACGGAAGATCCCCAGAAGTACCACAGGGCCCACTCAGTCCGTAACCGGTTGATCGCATGCGTTACCGGAACGATCTGTAGACGAGGGAACTGCAAGAGGCGGCCAACTGAGACTGCTACTGCTCCACCCGCGGCTGCTGCGATTGAGTGCAGCGTCTGGTGATGGACGGGCGCCCGTGTCGAGACACCGCTGGCCCACAACCACCTCGGTCTTGCCCCGCGCGCCTGGGGCAGGCCGGGCGGGCAGGGGCCGGTTACCTGCGCAGGGCGGGTGGGGGCGGGCAGCGGGCTGGCTGGACGGAGCTGGAGGAGGACCAGCGGGACCTGCTGTCGGCGATCGGCATCGAGGGGGACCAAGAGCTGGTGGCCGCGAAGGCTACGGCCGAGGCGAAGCCGAAGGTGTCGAGGGTGGACCACTTCCAGTAGGGCCTGGCTGCCTCGTGACTTCGTCGAGCACGAGGGCCATGCCCTGGTTCCGCGCACCCACAAGGAGGACGGGGTGTCCCTCAGGTCCTGGCTGAACAACCAAAAAGCCCGCCGCGGCAAGCTCTCGACCGAGCAGCTCGGGCGGCTGAAGGCCCTCGAGGTCGGCTGGTAGGACCCGCCCGGCCGGACCAGAGGTCCGCGCCGGGCCCTGAGAGGGGGCTGACCGTGCCACATCCCGCCGATGGCCCGCGGCCTCCAGGCGTTCAGTGGCAACCGGCAGCATCCGGCGCCCTGCCCGGGCTGGTGCCCTGAGGTTCCCCCGAGGTGCGGAAGGTTGCCGGAGATAGCCTGATGGGTCGTGAGAAGGGAGTCTTTGTGATGGCTGCTCAGATGAAGGACCCGCCCGAGTTGCAACGACGTACGGTGCTGCGGCTCAGGTAAGGCCAGCCGGGGCGGCGGTCAGGGCAGGGTCTCCCCGTACTGAGCCAGGAGCGCCCGCAGTTGGAGAGCCTTGCCATCTCCGCGGCCCTGTAGGCGGCTCTTGTTGTTGCGCTTCCACCTGGCGAGCGCCTTCTCCTGCTCGTCGCCGAGGGTCAGGCTCGGCTGTATGTGCCCTCGTGCCGCCCCGAAGTTCGCAAGTTGCTGGAGCATCGAGGTCCACTGGTCTCCGCGCTGGTCCCAGGTCCATCCCGGCAGCGCCTCGAGCTCGGCCTCCTGCGAGGTCGACAGTACATCGCGGCGGGTGCGCCAGGAGTTCAGCCATATGCCGACGGGCTGCCCGTTCCACTCCTCGCGCTGCTTGATCGACGAAACGGGCCGGCCGGTGGCGGCACAGAACTGCTGCATCACCGCGACCTTCGCGTCGTGGGCCTCCTGGTACGGGTCCCAGGACCAGCCTGTTACCTTCCCCATGGCCTCGAGCTGATCACCCGGCAGATCGTCACCACGGGAGATCAGCTCCGCCCGCCGTCGGCGGAGGCTGTTCGCCCACACGGTCGCGTCGCGGCTCGACAGCAGCTGCTCCCGCTCGCGCGGATCCGTCAGTTCGGCCCGCCGCAGGTACCGGTCGTAGCTGGCCCAGAAACCGGCTTCGTGCGCGGTCTGGGACGACCAGGTGGTGATCGTGGCCAGGCGCTCGGCCCGGTCGGCCCGAAGGCGACCGGTGCGCTGCAGCCCTCGCTGCTTGCGGCACCAACGTCCCAGATTTCGCCCGTCGGCGCAGACCCCGTCCGTGGGGTAGCAGTCGCCAGCGTCGGCCTCATAGTCCACCAGGACCTCGAACATGGAGTCCCACGCGTCGTTCTGCGCCGAGTACTCCAGTCTCCGTGCCGCCTGCTCGCCGATTCGCTCGCGGATCCACCTCCGCGCCGTCTCCTCCGCCTGCGGAGCGTCCAGGGCCCGGTAGCGCTCTGCCGCTGCCGACTCCAGCAGACGGAGGACCACCAAGTGGTCGAGGATGTCAGCCGCGGCGGCCTCCGGCTCGGCGAGGAAGCCGACCTGCACGTCGTAGGTCGGGTCGAGGAGATCGAGCGGGGCCTCCCTGATACGCACCACGGTCCAACCGGCCTCGCGAAGCCGTCGAGACTTCGCACTATCCGTCCTGCACGACTGCTCCGTCCCGTGGAAATAGGAACCGTCGAACTCAAGGACCAGGCGCAGACCGTCGGCCTCGACTACCATGTCGACCCGCTCGACCCGGATGGAGTGAACGGCATCGCGGTCGATGTCGATCGGTAGGACCGTACTGAGCTCGGCCTTCAGCCGCAGTTCCTGCACCGATGTCCGGCGCAAGCGGCAGGTCGGACAGCCGGTGCCATAGCGCTTACGGAACCCTCCCGTGCGGTTGTTCACCACGGCTTCCCACGGTTCGTGCATGGGGGAGTCCGGTTCGTCCTCGGGAAAGTCCGGGCAGTTCCACCAGACCTTCCGGTTCGACGCGACCGTCAGCTCGTCCGCAGTGATCTTGGACTTCTCCACGTTCAGTGTCGCGGCCAGCTCCGGTTTCACCATCGACAACCGGTTCGCATCCGTGACCCGTACTGTCCCCACAGCCACCGTTCCTTCCACCCGGGTCGCGCCGAGGCCACCGTACGTGCCACCCCCGACACTTGGAGCTGGCTTCCCCCGCGCTGGGAGTTCCCTCGAAGAGGTCAAGCTATCGCTGCCACGGCGCTCAGAAGATCGACAACATCGACGCATCGGTCGGATCGACACGGCAGATCGAGGATGTACATTCATGCGTTTACGCAACGCCGTAGCCAACTCAACCGCTGACTGGCCAACTGAAACGCTCAGTCACAGCTTGACGGCAACGGCGCAGCGTCGGGCAGGATCTACAGCTCGATGTCCATCCAGGCGATGCCGTTGAGCTCGACGTCGAGGCCGCGGGCGCGGCGGCCGCCGTCCTTGAAGTACTCCTCGCGCAGGGCGTCGGCGAGGATCCGCTCCTGCTGGGCCTGGGTGGCTCCGGCGTCGCGGGCCTCGTAGAGCCGCTGGGCGACCGAGCCGGGCATCTTCTGCGTGATCATGCGCTCGCGCGGGTCGTCGGTGGAACCTGCGGCCGCGCTGTAGCCGAAGGTCGCCTGGATGTGGAGCATGAAGCCGCGCTGCTCGGCGTCGCGGCGCACCCGCTGCTTCACCCGCGGCTGCCAGGCCGCCCGCACCGCTTGCTCGATCTTCGCGGCGTTGGCCCTCGTCATGGGGATGTCGCCGGTCAGCTCGCCGGCGGCGAGGGCGGTCAGGGCGTGGGCCCAGCGCTGGGCGGTGCGCACCGAGACGCCGGCGGCCTGGGCCAAGCGCTTGGTGTCGTTCTTGGCGACCTTCTCCCACAGGAAGCGCACCCGGGTGTTGAGGTGCGCGGGGATGGGGCGGGTGCGCTCAGCGCGCTCCAGTCCCTCGTCGATCTCCCCCACGGGGCATCAGGTCCTTCCTGCCGTCCCGGCCGGAACGGCGTCGTGATCGTGCGGCGGTGGTGGGACGACCTGCCGGGCGGGTGGCGGCGGGTCGCAGGGAACTACTCGTCGGCGGAGACGACGCCGCCGGTCTTGATGTGCCGGGCCGGGTTCGCGTCGTCGGCCAGCAGCTCGGCGATCTCGGCCATCGGCCGGGAGCCCTCGAACTTCACCATCCCAGGCGAGACCCCGAGGCGCAGCGCGGTGGTGAGGGTTCCGTCGGGTCGGGTGAGGATGTCGAGGGCGCCGGGTCCGGGGGCGGCGAAGACGGCGCAGTCGGAGAGCACCGCGAAGGCGTGCAGGCCAGTGTCGGCAGCCATCTTGCGGAGTTTGCGGTGGAGGTTGACGGTGGCGGTGTCGATGACGAGGGCGCGCATCAGCGGGTCCCAGGTCGGGCGTTCCAGGGCCGCCCAGCGCTCGCCCATCTTGTAGCCGTGTCCGCGGGGGCGTTCGCGCATCTTGCCGATGGTGCCCTTGGCGGTCTGCTTGATCGCGTGCAGCACCGCGAGTTCGGCCGGGTCGCCGGTCGCCTTGAGGTTGGCCATGGCGTCGAGGAACGCGACCGGGTCGGTGTCGGCGAGGGTGAGCGGGACACCGAGCGCGGCCATCGTCTCCAGGTATGCAGCGCGCAGGTGCTTGTGCCAGGGGTCGAGGTAGGGGCCGTGCTCGTACCGCAGCCAGCCTTCCAGCGGCTGCGGGCGGGCGCCGAGCTCCGACGCGTAGGCGACCTTCACTGTGGAATACCAGGCGGGGCAGGTCGGCCGGGAGCCGTCCGCAGTGAACGGCGACGGGAGCAGCGGGTCGGTCTCTACGTGGGAGAGGTCCACCAGCCAGGACCCGGGGGTCTTCGGGTCGAAGACGGGGTTCAGCTCGTGGACCGGGCCGGACAGCGGCAGAGTCAGGCGGCCGGCGGCGGCGAGGAACGCCATGTTGATGTCCAGGCCGACCGCGTACGGCGCCGCCTGCTCCTGGTCGGTGAGCGGTCGGTGCCAGTCCCACGCCTCGGTGACCAGCTCACCGCCCGCCTCCCGGTCATGGGCAAGCGGGTGGATGTCCGGGACCTCTGGCGGCGCCGGGTCGAATGCATCCCTCGGCCGGGAGCCCTCGACCGGCCCGGACGTCCAGCCGGCCTCCGTGCGCACCGCCTTCGTCGGCGGGCGCAGCGCGGTGACCAGTTCCAGGCCGGAGACGGCGGTGGAGCCGCGCGGGGTGAGCACACGGGTGGCGTAGGTGCCGAGAAGGCGGGCCAGGCCGGAAGCGTCCAGGTCGTCGGGGATCTGCCAGCCGCCGGACGCGAGGGCGCCCCAGGCGGGGATGCACAGCTGCACGCACTGGCGCTTGCCGTCCTCCGGGGTGCGGTAGATCCGGGCCCACGGGCCCAGCCCGCGCTGGGTGAGCTGCCAGCCGGCCTTCTCGATCTGCTTGACGGCCTTGTGGGCCTTCGGGAGCTGGCCCAGGCGCTGGACGAACTCCTTCTTCTCGTCCCGGCCCATCGGTGGCAGGCCGAGCTCCGCGAGCGCGACGTCGGTCAGGACGACCAGGGCGTCGCCGTCCTTGCCGTGCCGGTGCAGGCGCGGCGAGCCCAGCTTCACCTCCAGCGCCCACTCCACGACGTCCGTGAGCGTGCGCCTGGCCGGCGCGGTCGCAGCCGGGGTGCCGTCGGCGAGATAGGCCACCAACGCCTTCCCGGACGGGGCGACATCCAGCACGGCGAGCGGGCCGGCCGGGAACCGCGCCGCGGCGGCGGCCTCCCAGTCCGCAGGACCCGCGCTCGCGGCCGACGCCTTCTTCACCGACGCCTTCCGGGCCCGCGACGAGGCAACCGGACGCGGCGACCCGGCGCGGTGCGGCACAGCGACCGGACCGGTGGCGGGGGCGGCTCGGCGGGGCGCAGCGACCGGGGCGACCGAAGCAGCCGGTCCGGCCGCCGGGTCGGCGGGGGCAAGCTGCTGCGGGGCGGCCCGGACGGCGGCGGGACGGCAAAACCCGCCCAAGTGCATGGGCATCCCCTGGGCCCGGTAGACGGAGGGCTGGCCGCACTGCACGCACGGTCGCGGTGGTGCCATCGCCAGGGAACCGTCCGGGTTCTGATCCAGCATCGGGACGGCCGGGGCGGTGGGCTGCTCGGGGGCTGTGAACGGCTCCGAAGCGGCGGGTTCCTCCAGGGCGTGCTCGGGGGTGAGTTGGGCGGCGATGCCTTCCAGCAGCCGCGCGTAGGCTGTGCGGGCTTCGCCTTGGGGTTCGCGCTGCCCCGACTCGTAGGCCGAGAACGTGCTGGGGCTGACCCCCAGGGCTTTGGCGGTCTCGGTCTTGGTGAGCCCGTACTCGGTGCGCAGCCGGCGACGCTGCGCGGGGTCGGGCAGCGGCACGGCGCGGCGCGGTCCGGCGCCCAGCAGGGCGCCGATCGCGTCGGGGGTGTCGGTCATCGCGCTCTCCTTCGCTGTGGAGGTCGAACGGGCTGTCAGCGCATGCCCTGGCGGATCTCTTCGAGGCGGGTCATCAGCCGTTGATAGCGCTGGGCGGCGGCCTGCGGGGTCTTGAGGCTCTGCTGGTCCTTGATCTGGTTCCAGTCCATGCCGTGGCGCCGGGCTTCCATGATCACCTGGCATTCCAGGTGGTCGAGCTGCTGGCGGAGGTCTTCGAACAGGGCGAGGGCGGCCGCGAGGTCGTCGGTGGCGATGGCGGGCTCGTCGCCGCCTGGGGAGCGCGTGCTGGCGTCCATGACCTTGCTCAGCACCTCGGCTCCGTCCCACAGGCGCCTGGCGGGCGCCCATGCGGGCGGGTCCTCCTGCAGGTCGGGGCGCGCCCTTAGGACTGCCAGCTTCTCCAGTGCGGCCTCGTGCCGGCGGGCGGCAGGGGTCGAATCAAGCGTCATGGGGGACAGCATGACGTCAAAACAATGAACAAACAAGTTGTTTGTTCATTGAACTCCTTCGTAAGGGTCGCCCGAAAGCCCGCCCGTCCCACGGCTCCCGGTTCCGGTGCGCTCCCACGTCCTGCCGTCCGAACAGCAACCACCCCCTCACCCCCAAGCGGTCTCGGTGACGCACCGCCGGACAGGGAGCCGACCAGGACCTGACCGTGCTGGGGCGGCAGCAGTTCCCCCTCAGCGGGCCGGCGTCTTCTGCCGCGGAATCCAACGCATGTGCAGGGCTTGCAGGGCGTCGAGTTGCCCGCGGGTGAGCTGGGCGGCGTCGCGGCGCTGCCGTGAGATCCACTCCCCCAGGCGGAACCTGCGCCCTGCCTGTTCGGCAACGTAGTCGTAGGGGACGTCCAGGTGCTGATGCTTGCGGCGGAAGGTCCGCGCTGCCCTGAGGCCCTCGGCGAATGCGCGTTCTGCGGGACTGCGGGGACGTCGCAGCAGCAGGGCCAGCGGGTGGTCCAAGGTCAGGGCTCCCAGGAGATTCCTCTGGTCGGGGTGGAGATCCGCCATGAGGTCGATCTGCTCGTCGAGCCAGTCGGCCAACAGGTCCGCGCTGTTGGCGTGCAGGCCGGGAAAGTCGAGCGCGCCGGTGCGGGCGGCGGCGAGCGCCCGGACGTAGGTGTGCTGCCACTGCTTGGGCCAGGGCGCGTTCCACCAGGGGTCGATCTCACTGAGGGCGCGCTCGTAGGGGTAGGGCAGGGTGCCGGCGCGGACCTCCTGCCTGCAGCCGGCCAGCCAGCGGCCGATCCGGGTGCCCTGGAAGGTTTCGTCGGCGAGGGGCACCAGGTGCCCGTGCTCGCGGGCGTAGTCACGGGCGACGCCCAGGCGGAACTCGATACTGTGACGGGGGTGTTCCCAGCGCATGCCGAGCTCGTCGAGGGCGTCGATGCGGTCCTGGCCGAGCAGTCCGTTGCCGCGCAGGCAACGTTGGTGGCCGAGCCACCAGCCGAGGTAGAAACGGTCGATGCCGCAGTAGCGGCTGGGAACATCCAGGTGCCCGTGCTGGGCGTGGTAGCGCTCGGCGCTGGCCAGTGCGATCGGCCAGACGCTGTGGTGGGGGTCGAGGGCGCTGAGGGTCAGCAGGGGGATCACCTCCCCCACCCGCTCGGGGCGCGCCGCGGGCGGACGGAAGCGGATTTCCCGGTCGAGGCCGTCGAGTTCGAGGTAGTCGATGCGGTGCACGACGTGCTCGTCGTAGACCTTCAGGGCGATCATGACCTGGTACAGGAGGTAGTAGGGGCTCCCTTTCATTCCCTGGCTGGGGTTTTCTCCCGGGGCCAGGTAGACGGGGACGATGATCGTCGCGATCTTGCCCGTGCCGGGGACCTGGCGCAGGGCCCGTCCGACGGCCTGGACGATGTCGATGGTGCTGGACTTGGGGTCGGCGAACAGGATGCTGTCGATGGCGGGGACGTCGATGCCTTCGAGGCACAGCCGCGAGTTGGTGAGCACCGCCCGCCTCAGCGCGGCAAGAGCGCCGGCTGTGCCGCAGGAGGCGTGTTCGGCGAACTGCGCGAACGTGGCCCGCCTATCGAAGCGGTCCTGGAGGGAGGAGACCGTGCCGGTCCACAACTGGCTGCGGGTGTCCTTCGGCATCAGCGCCGCGGTCTCGGGCAGGGACTCGGCGAAGATCTCCGCTGACCTGATGCGCGTGTGGAAGGACAGGGTGCGTCTGAGGTCGTGCCGGTGCATCGCGTAGAGCAGGGCGACCTGGGCCGCTGCCACGCGCAGCCCCTCGGCGTCGGGGGTGATGTCGCTGTTGCGGGCCAGGATGCGGCGCAGGTCCTCGTCGTGGATCTCCATGACGACCAGGCGGTAGTCCGCGAGCAGGCCCTGCTCGATCGATTCCGCGAGGGAGATCCGGTAGACGACGGGGCCGTAGAGGCTCATGTCGTCCATGGAGGCCACTTCGCAGGTCAGTTCGCCGTTGTCCTCGGGGTCCGCGACGTTCTTGGGGGTGGCGGTCATGTAGAGGCGGCGGCGCGCGGGGATGGCGTGGTTGTCGTGGATGACGGCCCACGCCTTGCTCAGCTTGCCGGCGGCCCGGTGGGCCTCGTCCCCGATGATCAGGTCCCAGGCCGGGAGACGATGCTCCGCGTGCCCTCGGGCGATCTTGTGCAGCGACTGGTAGGTGGTGAAGACGTTGACGGGCCCGTCTGCGGCGTCGATCTGCTCAGCGAGGACGCCGAGATTGCCGGTCCGCGCCATGACATCGGCCAGGGCGGGGTCCTGCGGGTCTTCCGAGCACAGCGCCAGGTACCTTCCGGGGCGTCCCTCCGCGTGCCAGGCGGCCAGGGTCTGCTCCAGCAGCTGCAGCCGCGGCAGGACGGTGAGTACCCGCCCGGCCGGGGCGACCTCGTGGGCGACGTGCAGAGCCATCAGGGTCTTCCCGGTACCGCACGCGGCCTGAAGCGTGAGGCGGGGCGCGCCGGTGGCGAACGCGTTGACGCACATGTCCACCGCTGTGCGCTGGTGGGCGCGCAAGTCTGTGAGCAGGTCATGGTCGAGCGACGTCGCGGCCACAGCTCTCCCGAAAGCAGGTGCGGGCATGGCAACCCCGAGCCTGCGGGCGGGTGGTGTTGCTGCTTTACGGGACCGTGGACGGTTCACCCGATCGTGTGGCGGCCCGGGCGGACCCGGCCCAGACACGGTACCGGGGCGGGGATGATGGGCGGCTGCGTCATCCGTGTGGAAGGACCTGGGTGCGATGCTCACGGACATGCCGGCGCTGTGGGGGCCCAGCCATCGGCTTCCCCTGCAGGTGCGACACGTGGCCGACGAGTCGACGGGGTCGTTCGTGAACCGCCTCGCGCGCCGAAACGGCCTGGAGCTGAAGGAGTTCCTGGACCGGGTGGGCCACGGCCGCCAGGCGGTCGACCCGCGTCTCACCGAGATGTACGTGAACCGGCCGGGGCTGCAGCACCTGGCCATCCTGACGGGACGTCAACCGCAGGAGTTGCAGCGCGCCCTGTCCGGGCTCGCGGACTGCTACCTGCTGCCCGAAGGCGACGGCACCGCACGATGGGAATGGTCGTGGGAGCCTCCCCAAGGAGAGGCGTACGTGGTCCGCGGCTGCGATCTGTGCGCCGCGCAACGGCTGGTCGACGAGCCGGTGTGGCTGCTGTGGCCGGAGCGGTGGCGGGTCTGCGTGCGCCATCGACGGTGGACGGATTCATCCCGTAGCGACGAGCCGGCTCAGCTGCGGCTGGACGGCCTTCCCTCCGTGCTGCGCGCGCACGAGAAGCGGCTGCGGTTGCAGCGGCGCTTCCCCGAGGCGGGTCCGGGGCTGTTCGCGGACGCGTTCCATGTCGCGGTGTACTGGTGGACGTGTATGCCGCAGGTCGCGCGCTGGGAGCTGCGGGCTCGGCGGACCGGGCTGGCGCCGCGCGACCTGCGGGTGGCTCCGGTGGTGATCTATCCCGAGGCCGTCGCCGTGGCTAAGGCCATGGTGCGCTACGAGCAGCAGGTCCCGCCCGGGGGCGCGGCGCGTTCCGTACTGCTGTCCGAGGTGGAGTCGACGGGGGCGGCCCTGGGCCTGGACGAGCGGTTCGTGATGGCGCCGCTCCTGGAGTGGCTGTCCCGGCATCACCGGCCCTCCACGCCGGACGCGCCCGGGATGCTGCGTCACCGGCGCTTCCTGCTTCCGCCCGGGCATACCCGCGTCGCGGAATCGACTGGATCCCTCGATCAGCGTTCCTGCCTGCCCTGGCAGTTGGGCGCCGCACCGGGCGAGCTGTAAGCAGCGGGCTGCCGGGCACGCCTCGGCGCGGAAGGCCGGACGGGACGGGGCGAGGGCCGTGGGCGAGCCCAGGCCGGGCGCGTTCACTCCTTCGAGGGAACACGCGAGCGACCGGCCACCTCGGCTCTTGGCGGTGTCCAGGCTGATTGGGGGCGAGGGAGGGCCGATGACGCATGTGATGGGCTGGCACCGTGATGACGTCGGCGAATTGACCTGTTCGACGTCCGCCGAGTTGGGGCGCAAGCCGCTGGAGGAGCGTCGCCCCCCGACCGATCCGGTGGCCTACCACGGCCGCCAGGGCATCATCACGCACTGGTGGTCGTCCACCAACCGCTCATCAGTGGTCTGCGGGTCGCTGCGGCGCACCCGGGTCGCCATGGCATTGGACTTCGACCGCACCGTGGTGCGGTTCAGCGGGGAGCCACTCGAACTGCACTGGCAGACCGGCAAGACCAAGCACCGGTGGCGTCCGGACTTCGTGGCGCGCACCGCAGAGGGGCACCGCGCCGTCGTGGTGGTGCCGCCGCACAAGCCGGGCCCGCAGTGGCGGATGCGCCTGTCCGTGCTGCACGAGGTGGCGCAGCAGGCTGACTGGCAGGTGCAGGAACGGCCGGTGCCCCGTGGGGTGCGGCTGGCGAACCTGGAGTGGGCAGCCGAGTTCCGCCAGCCGTACCCCGTCTCCCGCGAGGAGGAAGGGGCGCTCCTGGCCGCCTTCACCCGACGCCGGCCGGTGCTGGAGGGCGTCGCCGCCAGTGGCCTTCCCCATCTGTCGGGGCTGGACCTGGCCTGGCGGCTGGTGTGGCAGCAGCGACTCCTCGTCGACTGGGACGTGCCGCTGCTGCCGACCGCGCTGGCCCGGGCGGCAGGGGCCCGGCGGTGACGCGGGAGCTGACGGGCTGGTTCGAGACCGATCGCGTCCGGCTCGGAGACTGTGTCCGCTGGCAGGGCGCCTCTTACGAAGTCGCAGCGTTCACAGGCCCGCAGGTGACCTTGAAGCCGCTCGCGGACACCGGCCCGCCGGTTGCCTGCCTGTACCGGGTCCTGGTCGCGGCCGAGGACTTCGCGATCCTGGACGAGGAAGGCGAGGCTCGCCAGCCCGCGGCGCTGCCGCCCCTGAACGTGCTGCTGCAGGCGGCGTCCAAGGTGGACCGCAAGCAAGCCTTGTGGTGGCACCGGCACATGAAGGAGATCGACACCGGGCTGCGTCCGGGGCACATGGTCCCGCGCCCCGGCTACGACCCCGACGCGACCACTCTGGCCCAGCGCTACAAAGCCAAGTCCGAAGAGCTCGCTGCGGCCGGGTTCGACGTCAAGCCCCGGGCCCTGGAAGACAAACGGCTGGCCTGGAAGCGGGCGAATGAGAACCCGCTGGTGCTGCTGCTGGACGGCCGCAAAGGCAGGGCCCCGAAGCCGGGGGGCCGCACCGACCCGCGCGTGATTGCGCTGTTGCACGAGGCCGTGGCCATGCGGGCGAGGGAGTCCGGCGGCACGATCGACAGCTACTACGAGACCGTGCAAGGCCTGATCGACGCCCGCTACAAGAAGGAGCTCGAAGACCCCGAAGAACGCCGGCGTCTGACGCTGCCGAAGTCGATCTTCTACAAGCGCATGGACGAGCTGGGCCTGTCAGACAAGGTGCGCGGCACCACCAGGCAGCGCGCCAGCCAGGCGAGCAAGCCGCCCGCCCCGTACACGCCGTCCTTCGCCCTGCTGCCGGGCCAACTGATGCAGATGGACACCACTCCCCTGCACGTGCGGGCTCTCGGGGACGACGGCGAGGTGATCTCCGCGGAGGCGACCGGGCTGATCGACGTCGCCACCAGGACCCTGTCATCCATCATGATCGTTCCCGCGATCCCGGGCGAAGCCGGCCCGGGCGGCCCCCGGGTCGGGGGCCGGGCCACCAAAGCCTTCGATCTGGTCTTGACCTTGGCACAGTGCTTCTCCCCGATGGTGACCCGCCCGGGCTGGTCGCCGCTGACCGCCGCTGCCGTGTCGGCGCTGCCCTTCGCCGACCTGCGCGCGGCAGACCCCCGCCTCACCGAGGCCACCGCCGCCAGGCCGGTCATCCACCCTCGCGCCATCGTCGTGGACCAGGGCAGCCCGTATGTGAGCGAGCACTTCCGGAGCGTCTGCGACTTCCTCGGCATCACGTTGCGCTTCGCCCGCAAGGACACCCCGACCGACAAGCCGCTGGGCGAGCGCTTCTTCCCCACCCTCGCCGACCGCTTCAGCCAGCACATCCCCGGTTGGACCGGACGCAGCCACCAGGTACGCGGCCGAGGCATCGACCGGCAACCGCTGCGCACCATCAACGAGTTGCAGGAGTTGGCCGAGGAGTGGGTGGCGCTGGAGTACCAGCAGACGCCGCACGGGGGGCTGCGCAGCCCGTTCCTGCCCGGCCGGGTGCTGTCACCGAACGAGATGTACGACCACATGGTGGCGCTGACCGGTTACCGTCCCAGGCCGCTGTCGCCTTCGGACTGCCGTCATCTGCTGGTCCCGGTGTGGGTCAAGGTCACCGACAAGGGCATCAAGATCGAGAACCGCACCTACCAGGACCCGAGAGGCCGGCTGCGGGCGCTGGCCGGGCTGCTGTCCGGGTTCGCCGAGCGAGGGGACAAGTGGCAGGCCACCTACAACCCCTACCGGCCCGAGGTCGCCTGGCTGTACGACCACCGCGGTCAAGGGGACTGGATCCGCTGCCAGTTCATCCACGCGCACCTGCTGACCAACCCCTGGACGCAGTACATGTGGCAGGAGCGCCACCTCATGGAGTCGGAGGCGGGCCGCCCGGTCGACGAGGCCGCGCTCGCCGTCGCGATGCGCGAGCGCCGCACCCGCAGCCGCAAGGGCCCCGGCCGGCGGGCCGGCCCGATCATCCCGTTCCAGGGCCTTCCCCTGAATGCTGAGGACGCCACGCCCGCAGACCCGTACGCGAATCTCCCCGAGGTCGACTTGGACACGATCCAGGCGTTCCCGTCGCTGCCCATTCGCGGACGAGACGTGCCGCCCGCACCGGCACCCGCTGCTCGACTTCCCGCCGACACCCCGGCCCCAGCGGAGGGGCCCGACCCGTACGCGGGGCTGGCCGACATCGACCTGGACACGATCACCGCGTTCCCCGAGCCCACTTTCGGCCACAATCCGCGGACCGACTCCGCCGAACCCACCCCGCAGGGGGCGCCTGGCCCTGCAGCCGCCCCCCGCACCGCGCCGGGAGCCGACGACCCGGCCTCTACACCTCCCGAGTAGGCCACGCCTCCCCCATCGCGCTCATATCCCAAGGAACCCGCGTGAAAGCAGCCACCCTTACCCCGCACGAGGCGCAGCTCCTGGCCCACGCGCACAGCGCCCCCCTGCAGATGGCGAACCTGTTCACCCTCGACGACTGGAACTCCTTCGCGCGCGAGGAGGTGCCCAAGCCGACGCTCGCCACGTTCACCACCCATGAGGCTCGCCTGATCTACAACAGCCACCTGCGGATCGTCTCCCACCCCGCACTCGACAACGCCCTGCTGAGGGCGTCCCTGGCCTTCCGTGCCAACGAGCTGCGCAAAGAGGGCTTCCTCGACATGGTGATCGACGGCCCACCCGGAACCGGCAAGTCCTTCACCCTGCGGGCGATCGGGCGCGCCTACCAAGTCGAGGTGGAGAAGAAGGAGCGGGGCCGGATCCCGGTCGTCCACATCACCGTTCCCCCGGACACCGACGGGACGATCAACTGGATCTGGGAGATCGCCTGCTTCCTCGGTCTCAACCCACCACCCAAGGACCCCCAGGCGCTGTTCGACCAACGGCGGGTGCCGGACCTGACCTACGCGGTCACCCACGTCCTGGCCCGCTCCGGAACCCGCGTGATCCTGATCGACGACATCCAGCGCGCCGCCCCCGACCAACTCGTGCCGGTGCTGCACTACCTTGACTTCCTGCGGAGCCGCTACGGGATCGCAGTCATCTTCTGCGGCACAGGAGCGGCGGGCATCGTCCAGGCTGCCCGTGTCAGAGCGGACCACCTCATGGGCTCCGACGCCGGTCTCCGAGAGCGCGTCAAGAAGCAACGCGTCAAGGCCAACGCGCCCGATCCCAAAGGGTCGACGGAGCCGGCCCTGAGTCTGCTACCCGTGAGCTGGCTCGATCCGATCCACTGCCACGAAGGGGACCAGGAGACCTGGCTCAGCGTCCTCAAGGGCTTCGAGGGAAACCTGTGCTTGCGCAACTTCAGCACGCACGCCCTGTCCAAGCACGCGGCATACCTTCACAAACGAACCGGCGGATACCTCAAGCAGCTGTCCCACCTCGTCTGCCACGCCGCCGTCGACGCGATGCGGGAGAACGGCGAGGAGGACATCACGCTCGAACGCCTCGAACTCCTCCGCGTCGGCCGCGACAACGACTGACGCACGCACGGAGGAGGGTCCGTGGCACCCCGCCCAAGCAGGCCGCAGCATACGCAGCCGAGTTCTGCTGTGCGTCAGCCGCTTCGGAGGACCTTCCCTCAGGCTCAGCGGGCAGCCACTCTGCACTGATCAGCGCCGTTCGGGACGCCCGGGATCCTGTGCCTGCTTGTCGGCGAGGCGTTCCTTCCATCCTTTGGGGGGCGGCCAGGGAACGCCCCAGGCGGCGAGCTGCGCGCGCTTCCATCCACCTGCTGGGGTGCGTGCTGCCTCGATCTCCTCAGGGGTCGGGATGAGCGGCGCGGTAGGGGTGGGATCCGGCAGCAGCGTGTCCTGGACGGCCGCGGGCGCCGTGACTGTCCCAGGGGTGTCCTGCCGGGGACCGGGGGCGCGCAGCCGGTAGGGCCGGTGACGCCAGTCCCATCCGTGGGCCAGGACCAGGGCAGCCAGGTCCAGACCGTCGAAGGGCACCGGGTGTGCGGCGGCCTGGATCTGGGGCCAGGTCAGTTCCTGATGGGTGGCCAGTGCGGCACCGAGCAGTGGTGCCAGGCGTGGGTCCACGGTCCGGGTTCCCAGCAGGCTCCGGGTGCGGTGGCCGTCGGTGGTCAGTAGGCCCCAGCCCTGGCGGCGGCACCAGGCGTACAAGGCTTGGTGTTTGGCCTGGTTGATGGAGGTGGCCATCTCGTAGAGGGGTTTGACCTCGATAAGGATGCAGCGGCCGTCGGTGGTGACCGCGAGCAGGTCAGGGTAATAGGTGCGGTTGCGGTGGTCGTGGGTGTAGGGGATAGCCAGGGGTTGTTCCTGGTAGTAGGCGATCTGCGGGGCGAAACTGAGCAGTTGGACGGTACTCAGTTCGGCCTGCGATTCGTAGGCCACCTCCCGGCCCAGTTTCGCGCACGGCCATGACCCTGCGTGCTCTTGGTCGTTGACGTCACGCGCGGCATGGAGGTCCTCTCGGGCGGGGGCCGCGCCGGGTGGCGAGGGCCAGCGGATGTCGGCGGCGACCAGGTCCCAGCGCTGGGCGGCGCGGTTGATGCGTCCTTGCCGGGCGGCCGCGCGGCGGCTCTGGGCCTGGCGTTCGGCGCGCAGGATCATGGCCTCGGCCGCCAGGTCTTGGGCGTGTGCCTTGGGGGAGCCCGCCAGGCGGGCCAGGAGCGTGGCGGCCGTGCGCGGGGCAAGGGAGGGCAGGAGGAGCTCGGCGAGGCCGAGCAGGCGGCTCGCCGGCGGCGTGGCCGTGGGTGTGGTCAGGGCTGTCAGGTCGGCGAGGACCGTACGCAGGCGCCGGGCTGTGGCAGTGGCGGCGCGGCCCAGCTTGGCCAGGGCCCGGGTCTGCAACTGCCGGATTCGCTCCGGAGAGACCTCGAATGCCTCCGCGACCTGCTCCAGGCTCTGCGCGGGCCAGTCGTGCAGGCCTAGACGCCGCCGGACAATCTCGCGATCGCGTTCGGCCGGGATGTCCTGGACCGCCGCCGTGAGCAGCTCTCGCAAGACGAGCACGCTGGTGGGGTCGAAGCCGTCGGGGCCGGCGATCTGTCCCCAGTCTCCGGTCAGTGCTGCTGCCCCAGGGCAGTGACACTCCACCAGCCAGTCGTCCAGCAGCAGTTGCCCGTTACCGTGCCACAGCCGCTCTGCCATGGTCTGGCGGATGGACGGGTCGATGGTGGCCAGCTGCGCGACGGCCTTGCGGGCCATGAACTGGAGGCGGCGCTCGGGGCGCAGCAGGTGGCCGGTCGTGTGCTGCCACTGCTCCAGGACATGGGCGCGCTGTTCGTCGCTGGGGGCGGGATCTTGGCCGGTGGTGCGCCGCCGTCGTCCTCGGGGGCTCTGCGCAGTCGGTGCGGGCGCCTTGCTGCCGGTCTGCTGCGGGGTGGCCGTGTGCGGTGCTGGTCCCGGTGTCTGATCGTGCATCGGTTTTCGGTGTCCTGTGGTGGGTGGGTCAGCTAAGCCAGACGACGTCGATCACGACGATCCGTTCGACGGCGGAGTTGACCAGGTAGACCATGGTGAACTGACCGATGGCGGCGCTGCGCACGTGCGCGCCGTCGGGGTCAGCGGCATCCCATTGCGGCCAGCCCCACGGGGCGCGGGAGGCGATGTCCAGAATGTCGCGGACCATCTCCTGCACGTGGGTGGGCAGCGTGGCCAGGACCTTGGCGGCCGGAGAGGACAGGCGGGCCGGCCAGGGGCGGGCACTCACGAGCGCGAGCCGATGACGTCTTGCAGGTCGATGCCGTCCTCGTCGGCCATGCCTTCGGCGAAGAAACGGTCGACGGCCGGGGTCGTGTCCAGACGGCCCTGCCATGTGCGGACGACATCGTGAAAGGGCGTCAGGTCGTATGTCGCGCTGGAGTCCTCCAGGGCCTTGGCCCAGTCCCGGCGGAAGGCATTCTCCCATCGCTCGGCGCGACCGGGGTTACCGTCGGCCCGGATTCGGGCGAGCAGTCGCGCTGCGGCAGCCGGGGGCGGCACCGGGGCGACGATGCGGTCGGGCTGAGCGCTCATCGGACTCCTCTTCTCGTCGTCGGTCACGCTACGGCAACCAGCGGATCGGTGGCAGAGCGCGCCTGATTTCGTCCAGGCACACTGGTCGGTTCACTGCCCCCGCGGGTGGCGAAGAAGCCGGTGCGGCCGACCCGGATACCGTGACCGGAGACCAGGCCACGCTGCCGCAGTTCGCGAGCCCCGCGTTCGCAGCCGCGACCGGTCTGGGCGGCGCCGCGGTGAATGAGATCCTGCGCCCGGCGCCGACGCCGAAGTGGGCGGACCACCCGTTGGACGCTCTGGCCTGACGACTGGAACGGCTCTGACCTGCAGAAACACGCGATATCCCATAGGATTCTCGCGATAGTTCCGAGATTCTCGTCTAGCTACGGGACTGCAGGTCAGAGAACTCTCGAAAACGACATGGCTCATCAGAGCAGTTGGCAGATGGTTTGCCTAGCCGCAGAAATTCTCGTTTAACAAACGGGACAGCACGCCAAAGCACAGGCATTGCACGCCCTCGAACCGAGAACTCACACACGAGCGCAGCTCCGCGTTCGCCGCGCGGGCCTCCTCCAGGCGCTCGAGCGCGGCGGCGGCCTCCTTCTCCTGCCGCTCCTGGTGCTTCCCGTGACAGGGCCAGCAGCGGCCCCCGGGGCGGCAGGCGACACCGGCCCGGCGGTCCGATGGCTCTCCGAGCCCTATCCCACGGCCGAAGTGGTGGCGGGCACCGGGCGCCACGGCACGGTCCGCTTCGTTCGTCTCCGAGCACAGGAATAGCCCAGGGCAGGTCTGAGCGCTCACCCATGTCGGTGCGAGGTTGTAGCGTGGGCACGCATTGCAAGGGACCGAGAATCCCTGCGGCCCCGGCGGGAGATCCCGCCGGGGCCGTTGCCGTCGGTGCTGCTACCGGAGCGGGTGAACCGGGGTCCGTCACCCGGATGACGGTGCCGACGCCCCGTCCGGCCCCGCGCCCGTGCCGGGGTGCGTGTGTTGCTCCTCCTCTCCCGACCCTGCCCGGCCAGACTGGGCGGATGAGCCGATCATCCGTCCCGAGCAGGCCGGTGCTGGTGGAGACCGCGGTACGCATCACACAGCAGCCCGACGCCGACGCCCTGCTGACACGCAGCCCGCTGGCCCTGCTGGTGGGGGCGCTGCTGGACCGGCAGGTGGCGGCGGAGCGGGCATTCGCCGGACCGATGGCCATCGCGCGGCGCATGGGGCGGGAGGACCTCGACGCGCACGAGATCGCGCAATACAGCCCGTCGGACTTCGCCGCGCTGCTGGCGGCCCGGCCCGCCGTGCACGAGTACCCGGCCTTCATGGCCCGCCGGATCCAGGAGCTGTGCCGCTTCCTGGTCGCCCGCTACGACGGCCGGGCCGCCGCCGTGTGGGAGGACGCCGACAGCGGCGGGCGGCTCGTGCGACGCGTGGGCGAACTGCCGGGCTTCGGCCGGCAGAAGGCCCAGATCTTCACCGCCCTGCTCGGCAAGCAGCGCGGTGTGCGCCCCGACGGCTGGCGCGAGGCCGCCGGCGCCTACGGCGAGGACGGCGTCTTCCGGTCCGTCGCTGACATCACCGGCCCCGACTCCCTGGAGAAAGTCCGCACCTCCCGCCAGGGACGACGGCGCACCACCTCCTGACCCGCCGTCCGCCCACCGGCCGCGACGCCCGCAACCCCCACCGACGGCACCCAGCCCGCGCCGTCCACGAAACGCGCGGGAACTCCCCGCCCCACACCACCTCCAGGCGCAGACCTGCTCTCCCGGGCTCGCCCCGCCCGGTGTCCGGGCCGGGGCACTTCGCCTTTCAGTGGCACTGGGGGCGCCTCGCCCGGGTGGGCAGCGAGGCTGCTGCGGAAGGGCCACGGCGCCGCCATACCGTCCAGCAGAACGTCGTCACGCCTTGGGCGGGCGGATCCGTCCCTTGGGGACCTCCCATTGCATGCCCAGGGCGTCGAGGTCGGCGATCTGCTGATCGCTGAGGCGTCCGAGGCGCCAGCGTTTGCGGGCCCTGATGAGGCTGTCGGACAGGGGGAATCCGTCCTGCACCGCCTTGGCCTGCGGGCGAAGGTGGCCATTCTGGGCGTGGAAGGCCGTTGCGGCGGCGAGGAGGCGCTGCCAGTCCTCGCCATCCGGGTCCCAGACCATGCCGAGGGCGTCGAGCTGGGCGGCGCGCCCGGGAGGCAGCGTGCCGTTGCGGTGGTTTCCGCGTTGGCGGGTCAGCCAGGCGGAGAGGTTGATGCCCCGGTGGACGGTCTTGTGGGGTGGGCGCAGGTGCCCGTGCTCAGCGTGGAAGGCCCGAGCTGCGGCGAGTCCGGCTTCGAACGGGTCCTGTTGTGGGAGGGTCCTCCAGACGATGCCGAGTTCCTGCAGGGCGGCGGTCAGGTCCGCGTTCAGGGTTCCGTTCTGGTGGGCGCGGCGCTGTTTGCGCAGCCAGTCCGCGACGTCGATGCCGTCGACGGTGGTGCCTGGTTCGGGGTCGAGGTGGCCGTGTTCGGTGTGGAAGGCGCGGGCGGCGTCCAGGTGTCGACTCCAGCGGGGCCGTCCCTGCCAGGTGAAGCCGGCGGCGTCGAGCTGGGCGACGCGCTGGTCGGGCAGGGTTGCGCGTTTGGCCCGCATCTGGCTGACCCAGGCGCCCAGGCGCAGGCCGTCGTCGGTGACGTGGCGCTGGGGGACGTCGGCCGCGTTATGGGCGGCGCGGTAGTCGAGCCAGGCTTGGATGTTGCGCCGCCAGCCGGCCTCGATGGGATCCCATTCGATGCGCAGGGCGTCGAGGGCGGCTGCGCGTTCGGGGGCGAGAGTTCCCTGGCGGTAGCTGCTGCGCTGTTTGACCAGCCATTGTCCGATCTGCAGGCTCGTGCCGTCGTCGGTGGTGACGACGGCGTCCTGCGGGATGTCGAGGTGGCCGTGGCGCAGGCGCCAGGCGGCGACGGCGGCGAGGTTCTGCCGCCATCGTGCTTCGATCGGATCCCAGACGACGCCGAGGGCGTCGAGGGCGGCGATGCGGTCGGCGCTCAGCCAGCCCTTCTTGTGGAACGTGCGTTGCTGCACCAGCCACTGTCCGAGGGCGGCGCCCTCGTCGGTGACGTGGCGCAGCGGGATGTCGAGGTGGCCGTGTTCGGTGTGGAAGGTTCGGGCGAGGTTGTACTGCTCCCACCACGGTGAGGTGGTCTGGCGGACGGTCAGCACGGTGAGTTGGTCGATGATGTGCTGCGAGGTGCCCGAGGGCAGCACGATGCTGATCTTCGCGGGCAGTTTCGGGCCGGACGTCACGTCCTGGCCTCGCTGGAGGTCCAGGGCGATGCCGAGGGGTTCGTCGTGGGCGCGCAGGGCGCGGATGACCTGCCACAGGGTGCGGTAGTCGCCGGCGTCGAGGTCGCCGATCTCGCCGTCGCTGTCGGGGACGGCGACGGGGATGATGATGGTGGACATTCCGGGGGTGTCCGAGCGGCGGCGCAGGGCTCGGCCGACGGCCTGGACGATGTCGACTGCCGATTCCTTGGGATGGGCGAACAGGACCGCGTCCACGGCGGGGGCGTCGACGCCTTCGGACAGGCAGCGGGCGGAGGCGACGGCGGCCCACTGGCCGTCGGGGACGTGTTCGAGGCGCTTGAGGATCCGGCCGCGTACGGCGTGGGGCATATCTCCGTGGACGTGGCCGGCGTACAGGGCGGTGGGGTCGCCGCCGAGCCGGGCGGCGGTGGCGGGCAGCGTGCGGGCGAACTCGGCGGCTGCGTCGATCCGGTGGTGGAAGGTCAGGGCGCTGCGCAGTCCGAAGCGGTCGCGGGCCTTGATGAGGGCGGCCTGGGCGACGACGGTCTGCAGGGCGGGGGCGCCGGGCCGGTCGATGTACTCGGCTGCGGAGTCGGCCAGTATGGCGCGCATCTCGCTGTCGGAGATGCCGACGACGGCGATGCGGTAGTCGTCCAGGTAGCCCTCGGCGATGCCGCGTGCGGCCGGATAGGTGTGTAGGACGGGACCGAACACGGTGCTGTCCGACATGGACAGCAGGCCGGGGCGGTTCTCCTGCAGGTTCTCCAGCCGGGGTGTGGCGGTGAGGTAGAGGGAGCGGATGGCCGGGAGGTGCGCCCGGTCCACGATGCGCCGTGTGGCGAGGTCCGGGCGGCCGGTGAGGTGGTGCGCCTCATCGAGGATCAGCAGGTCCAGCGGGGTGCCGGCCGCGCGCACGGCAAGGGCGAGCCGGTCGGCGGAGGCGTAGGTGCCGGCCAGCAGGCGGCGGCCGCGGGCCGGTGTGCGCAGCCATGCCGTGATCTGCGTGGGGTCGGTGGTGACCGGGCACGTCAAGTCGGACAGGTGTGTCGCGGCGTCGGCGACGGTGTCGTCGCTGCAGACGGCGAGGGACTCGATCGGCCCCGTGGCGGTGTGGCGGTGCCAGGACGCGAGGGTCTGGGCCACGAGCGTCAGGGACGGGGCGAGGACCGCGACGGTGCCCGTGGCGCCGAGGATCTCCTCGGCGGCGCGCTGGGCGACCAGGGTCTTCCCCGACCCGCAGCAGGCGTGCCACTGCCCGGATCCGCCGCTTGCCAGGCCCGCGCTGATCGCGGCGATGGCCTCCCGCTGGTAGGGGCGCAGTTCGGGTTGTCCGGTGCGGGGGTGCGGGAGCGCGGGTGCGGTGGGGGGAGTGGTGGTGGCGGTCACTCGTTCTCCATGCCGGTTAACGGTGGGCCCGGTATCGCGCTGGCGGCCGGCGACCGGGCGGGTCGGCGCTTCGGCCGCCCTGCGGGACCCACATCGGGATGACCATGGCAGGGGTTCGGCCGGGGTGGGCGTGAAGCCCGATGGTGACGGGGCTTCACGCCCACCCCGGCTGCACCCGTCTACTGGGAGTTGCTGAGGTCGGTGCGGGCGCCCTGTCCGGGGCGGTGGTTCATGGCGGTGAGGACGCGCTCGGCGCGGTAGACCGACTGGCCGCCGCGGCCGGCCTGGCGAACGGAGGCTTTGACGCCCCAGCGGGAGAGGGTTTTGCGGGCGGAGCCGGTGCTGCCCGCGTTGATGCGGTCGGCGACGTCCTCTATCGTCCACTCGGCGTCGGGATCCCAGCGCTCGACGATCGGGCCGACATCGACGCCATCGATGATCCCGCCGATGTCGAGGTCGTCGTTTTGGTTCCGGCCGGCCTCGTCTGCCGGGCCGATGAACTCGTCGCCGGTCAGCTGGACGCCGTCCGGCAGTCTGCTCTGCACGGCGTCGCGGTAGTCGCCGGCCATGAGGTCGAACGCGCCGCTCTCGGCGACGCGTCCACACCATTCGGTGCCGCCGCCGTTGATGTAGTCGAGGATGACGGCCTCGGGGGTGAGGCTGTGCTTGGCGTGGTTGAGCCAGCTGCCGTACGTGGTGGTCGTGGTCACGGGTTCTCCCGGTGTGGTCAGTGGGCGCCGGTGATGCTGTCGGCGGTCTCCTGCAGGGCGGGCAGGTACTCGCGCAGGTCGGCGTCGGTCCAGTCGTCGCCGAGCCAGTCGGTCAGTTCGGTGCGGGTGATGACGACCGTGCCGTTGTCGACGAGGGCCCCGGCCCAGACGTCGAGTTCGGGGGTGTCGCTGTCGGCGCTGACGTAGAGGACGGGGTTCTCGGCGGAACTGTCGAGGAGCTGGCGGAGCAGGGCGGCGGTGACGGTGGGCATGGCGGGTTCCTTTCGGTCACAGGGCCGCGGCGGCGGTCTTGATGCCGGCGAAGGTGCGGGCCAGGAGGTTGACGGTGTCGCGGGCGCCGTCGAGGTAGCGGATGTCGACGGCGTCGGCGTCGTAGTGGCGGGCGTGGAGCCTGCCGTCAGCGGCGTCGAACCACAGCCTGTCGATGGCGCCGAGGAGGCGTCCCGCGCGGCTGTTGGCGATGGCGCGTCCCCGGAGGGTGGCGCCGCTGACGTTGCCGGAGCCGTAGTAGGAGACGTCCAGTCCGGCGAACTCGGCCCAGTCGCTGATGTAGACGCGGTCCATGCCGTTCTTCTGCCAGCGGCGGCCGCCGAGGGCGACGACCATGTCGGCGGTGAGGACGATGGGCGAGGGGGTCTTGCGCAGCAGGGAGGGGAGCTTGATGCGGTAGGTGAGGGAGGCGGCGTCGATGGCCCACTTGCCGGCCTGCTTGACGGCGGCGATGGCGCCGGTGCGGCACCACGTGCGGATGGTGGCCACCGTGACCCCGGCTCGGATGGCGGCGCTGGTGGTGGTGACGGTGGGCATCTCGACCTCCTCTTGACGACACATCAGACTTTGACTCACAGTGAGGCAAAGTTCAAGAGGTTTGGCGAACCACACCCGAAAGAGTGAGAAGTCGCCCCGGCCTCACGACCGCGCCCACGCGATCCCCCAACCGGAAAGGGGACGACAGCCCATGCCCCGCCCACGGCCGGACCCACTGCCGGCCCTCACCAACCGGTGCCTCGCCGGCCGGGCCTTCACGGCCTTCCTCTCCCCGGCCCAGGCAGAGCCCCGCGCGGGCCTTCCCCCGCACCATTCAGGAGCGCCCGCCGCACAAGGGCCTCCACCTGCGGCTCTCCAGCCCGTCGTTCGAGGTCTACACCAAGCTGTTCGACGTCCTCGCCCAGATCACGCCCGTCGTGCAGGCCCTTCCGCGCTGCCGTCCTCGACGTGATCGGCGCGCTGAAGTACTTCGGCCGCAGCCCGGCCGGGATCGCCGACCTGGTGCGGCCCCGGCTCGCCTCGCACCTCGGCCTGCTCGCCGCGGTCGGCGGAGCGCGCACCCGCATGCTGGCCCAGTTGCTGGCCGACACCACCGAGCTCGGCGCCGTCCGGATCGGCGACGACCCCGCCGAGGCCCTGGCCGTCCTCCACGCCCAGCCCGTACGGGCCCTGCCCGGCGTCGGGCCGGTGCTGGAACGCGCCCTGGTGCGCTACGGCGTCGAAACCATCGGCCAGCTCGCCGGGCTTCCGCTGCCCACCGTGCGGCGGTGGCCGGCCCGGCACCCGGGCGAGCACCCGGGCGCACTCGACGATCCACACGACCCCTTGGCCAACGTCTTGCCCAGCCCCTTGTCCTGACCCTTGACCACCCCCCTTGTCCTGCCCGGTTTGCCCCAGTCAAGGGCCTTGTCCTCCCGGTTTGTCCGTGCCCGGGATCACCCCACGGGGCGGGGAAGCACCCAGCCGGGCGGGATGCTGCCGAGGTCCCGTTCCAGTGCCAGGCGCAGCAGGGTGAGGGCGTCGTTGGGGTTGGTGGAGAGCAGGGGGAGGTTGTCGGCGGCGTCGGCGACGGGGTGGCCGTTGATGAGGGCGATCCAGGAGCCGTCGTTGTCGTAGACCTCGGTCCAGCCGGCCAGGCGGCCGCGCTGTTCGAGGGCCTGGACGTCGGAGCGGCCGGGCCAGGTGAGGTGGACCAGGCCGCCGCCGAGGGCGTAGTCGCGGCGCGGGTCGCCCAGGCCGCGCAGGGTGGGCGGCGTCCAGCCGGTGGCTGCTCCGAGCGCCAGGTCCGGCACGGGCATCCCGTCGGGCTCGGCCGGGGTCGGCGGGGCGGCCGGGGCGGCGGCGCGGTGGAAGACGTCCAGGGCGAGGTCGGCGCTGTCGTACGTCTGGGGGCGGCCGAAGTGGTCGGCGACGAACCGACCGGGCCGACCGTCGCCCAGGTGCTGGACGGCGATCCAGCCGCCCACGCCCCACGGCCCGTCCGGCAGGCGGCAGGTCCAGCCCTGCGGCGTGCCGTCGTGCAGCAGCAGCTCAACCCCGGGCGCGCTCCAGATCGCCAGCTCCCAGCCGGCGCCGAACGTCACCGCCAGGTCGTCCAGCCGGTCGGGCCGGCCGAAGCGGGCGTACGGGTCGGCAACCGCGGTGCGCAGCGGTGCGTTCGCGTCGGCGGCGGCGAGGGTGTCGGCCGTCCCCGTCCCGCCGGTGGTGTCGGTGGTGTTTTCGCCCCGGGGCGTATTACCAGCGCCCGGGTGGGGGCTCGGCTCTGCCGGAGTTTCGCCCCGGGGCGTTTCACCGGCGCCGGGCGCGTCCCCGGATGGTGCCGGGAAATCGCCCCGGTTCGTATTTCCGTCCGTCCTGGCCGCCCCCGGGTGGGCCGCGTCCCAGACTTCCTGCGCCCGGGCAAGCAGCAGCGAGGACAGCGCGGGGATCACGCGGGCCAGCTCGGCGTAGGCAGTCTGCGGGTCGTCGTCCACAGCGGCCAGGAAGGCGTCGGTGCGCAGGCGGACCGCGTCGGCGACGTCGAGCAGCTGCTGCCGCTGCCCGGGAAGCGGCTGGTCCGGCTGCGGCTCGGCGGCCTGCTCGCCGCCCGGGGCGCCGGCAGCCGGGGCGGGCACACCAGTGGTCCGGGCCTTGGCACGGGCCCGGTCGGCGCGGCTCTTGCAGGCCTGCGAGTGGTACCTCAAGCGGCGGCCCCGGCCTTCGCGCGGCGGCAGCGGCTCCTCGCAATCCGGCCCCTCACAGCGCGCGCCCTCGACCTGGTCTCCGTCCAGCTCGAACAGCGCCACCTCACCGCCGTTATTTCGAACCGGTTCGCTTTCCATGGTGTGATCGTAACCAGGCGCGGCAACCGAATTTCGCCCCGGGGCGCTTTGCCTCCCGGCGTCCGATGCCGGTCGCTGCCGGGAATTTCGCACCGCTCCGGATTCCGTACCGGGCCGCCCGCGTGCAGGTTGTCCCGCCCCCGCATGCGCCCGCCAGCCGTGTTGTCCCGCATGTTGTCCCGCCCAGCGCGCTGCGCACGCGCAGGTTGTCCCCGCTGCGCAGCGCTGCACCTGGTGCAGCAAGGGTCGCCTTGCTGCACCAGGTGCAGCAGCGTCCGATGTAGCAAGGTCGTCCTTGCTGCACCCGTGACTGTCCGGTCCCGCTCGCGGTTGCACCCGGTATGACGACCTTGCCGACCGCCCCGCTGCCGCTCCACACCCCGGCCCTCGACGAGGCCAAGGCCCCCAAGGACCAGGTGCAGCGCGCGGCCGAGCTGGCGGCGCTGCACCTGGCGGCCGGCGCGGGGGAGGCGGCGGCCGCGTGGGTGCGCGAGCTGGCCGGCCACCAGGGCGAGGAGGACCACGGCCGGCTGCTGGAGCGGGTGGCCGAGGCGATCGCCCAGGCGAGCAGTCGCGAGATCATCCCGGGCAGCGACGGTCTGCTGACCGAGGAGCTGCGCTACACGCTGGCGGCGGACGTGGTGCTCGGTGCCTCGCACACCACCGGCACGCTGCCCGAGCTCCACGCCGGCGAGCGGATGCCGCTGATCGCCGTCTGCGCGATCGCCGCCGCCATGCCGTCGTGCGTGCTCGGCGACCTGGCGCGCGAGCTCGAGGTGCTCGCCGCCGAGCTGGACGCCGCCACCGCGGCTGGCCGGGCCGCCGCCGAGGCGCCGGCCGGATGAGCAGAACAGCCCGGCGCGGGCTCGCCCCCGGTGCCGGACGAATGCTGTCCGCCACCATCCGCCCGCCGCGCACCTCGCCGCCGTGGTCGCCGGCCGCCGTCGAGGCCGAGCTGCAAGCCGTCCTGGAGCGCTTCGAGCAGCGGGCGGAGCCGTGGCGGGAGGCGTTCGAGGACCTGGACGAGGACGTCCTCGCCGAGGCCGCAGCAGAGGCCCGGGCGTTCGGCACCGACCCGGCGGCCGCCGTCGACCGGCTGGTGCGCGGCCTGCTGCTGGAGCTCGCCGACTGGCAGCAAGCGATCAGTGCCCTGGGCGCCGACCTCACCGCGGCCGCCCAGGACCGGCCGCTGCCCGAGCTGGCCGCCGACGCCGGCCGCATCGAGGACGTCCGCTGGCGCCGAGCGCGCGCCGCGCTGCTCGAGGCCGTCGCCCGCCACCACCACGGCCACCTGCCGGACGGGGAACCCGGCAACCGACCATGGTGATCACCGACACCCGGGGCACGGAAGAATAGGACAGGTGACCAGCAATCAGCCCCTCCCCCGCGGCCTCACCTCCCTGATCCCGCAGTCCCGGGCCACCACCCCCAGCGAGCGGGCCGCCGCCCAGCTCCTCCACCTGCGCGAGGCCACCATCCCGGTACCGGTCCTCGCGGCGGCCGCCGAGCTGATCGCCCCGCAGCTGGAGGACCCAGACCCGGCCACCCGCGAAGCCGCCGGCGCTGTCCATGCCCGCCTGCTCGCCGCCATCGAGGACGCTGCACCCGGCCGGTAACCGACCGACTGTCCGAACTTGACCGCAGACACCACGCGGGTGCACAGGCGGGCGGAGGGCGGGCCGGGCAGCCGCGGACGTCGACGCAGCCGTCCCGTTTCAGGTTGGGCTCTTCCTCGGCTATCGCGAGGAAGAGGTGTCGGTGGGCCGGGTCCGCTTGCCCGCCGGGCCTGACCTGCAGAGACGCCTTTCGCCATGGAACTCGGCTGCGACGCTCGGCGCAACTCCCGGTGCAACTTCCCGTCCCACTGACCAGACAACGGTCCAGCACCCTGCCGAAGCAACCCGGGCGAGGCGGCCGAGGTGTCGGCGCCGCTGGGCTGGCTGCCTGGCTGGCACGCCTACCGGGATCGCCGAGCACGAGCGGACATGCTGTGCGGACCCCGGTCCAGGTGTTTCGGTCGAAGCACCTGGACCGGATCCGACGTCGGCGCGCTCGGGCACGACTGTGCCTTGCCGCCCCGCTCGTCCTCGCACGTGGCCCGCGCCCTTCACGGCGAGGTGTGTCGGCTGTCGGCGGCGGCTGAATTCTGTTTCACCCGTCGCCGACAAGGTGTGCCGCCGCCACCGCTTCACCGTGCTGGCGTCGACGCCGACACCGATCCACTCGGCCGCCGCGCGGCTCGGCTCGGCAGGTCGCGGGCGGCGCTGGTCCCTCGGATCTCGCGTAGACACGGTGGCTCCGACCTCGATGCCCCACCTGCCTTGAAGCCCATCATCGTCCTCACCGGGCAAGCCCGTGTTCGGGCTCTGTGCACGCCGCGGATGCGGTCTCCAGGTTCCGGGCAAGCCGGGCTTGCCCGGTGTACGTCGGGGCTTGCCCGGTTGCCCGATTCGATGGGCAAGCCTGTGGCCTGCGCTTTTCGTGGATCGGGCAAGCCGTCGGGCAAGCGGGTGTGAGGAGAGTTCACGGCATCGATCCGAAAGGAGGGTGCCGTGACCACCCCCTCGTTTTCCCCCGGGATCTTCGGACGCCTGGACGCCGACTGGGCGCTGCTGTGCGTGGACGAGTCCGTGCGCGCCGCCGTAACCGGATGGCTGGCCGCCGACCGCCTGGCGCCCGCCGTCGCCGCGGCCGCCGGTTCCTGGGCCTGGGATCTCGGTCCCGAGCAGGTGCTCGCCGCTCTCCGCCCTGGCCGGAACGGGCTCGGTGACGGCCTGTCCGACGAGGTACTGCGTGCTCTTCTGAGGCGCGCGTGCGGTGCTGGTGGTTTGGCGGGGCTCGCCGCACGCATCGTGCTGCAGACGATGGTGCCGGCGGCGGTTCGTCTGGCCCGGAGCCAGGTGCGCCCCTTCGGCGGCCGTTCCTTCGAGGACGTCGCCCAGGTGGTCGTCGCCGCGCTGTACGAGACCACGGTCTCGGGCCGCATTCACACCCGTCCCGGCCGGCCCGCCGCGAACCTCGTGCTAGACGCGCTAAGCCGCGCGTGCCGCGAGTTCGGCGCCGACCGCGAGCCGCTCGGTGCCGACGTGGCCGCGGTTGAGACCCGATCCGACGCCAGCCCCAGCCCGTTCGACCACGCCCACGCTCTGACCGTGCACGCGGCGGCCACCGCCGCGGGCCTCGACACCGAGGAAGAGACGGACCGCAGCCGCCTCGAACTGCTGGAGCTCCTCGTCGACGCCGTCGAGTCCGGCGTCCTGTCCCCGGCCGACGGGCGGGCCATCGCCTGGCACTACTCGGACTCACCCGTCTCGGACGCCCAGGCCGCCGCCCTCGCCGGCACCACCCCCGGGGCCTGGCAGCGCCGCCGCTCCCGCGCAGTGCACGCCCTCAAGGCCTCGCTGCGCCCCACCGCCTGACCCGCGCCCCGCCCTACCCCTCGCTTGGAGGTCACCCGTGTCTTCGCTGCCGATCCCCGCCCTCACCCTCGGGCTCACCGACTCCGCGCGCCTGCTCGTGCTGGGCGTGCTCTGCTACTTCGCGGCCGGCTGGGCCTACCTTGCGCTCACCGGGATAAGCGGCGGCATCCGCCGACGCGAGACCGGCCACGGCCCCGCCGCCGCCCTCACCGCCGCCCTCGTCTGGGCCGTGGTGGTGGTGCTCTGGCCGGCTCCGCTCGTCGCACGCACCGTCCGCGCGCTGCGCCGCCCGCACACCGAGGCACCCGCGGAGGCGACCTGGCGGCGCCCGGCGCTACCCGTCACGGTTCCATCGGCCGCGTACGCGCCGCCGCCGTGGCCGGTGCCGCCGTACTGGTACCGCCAGCGGTACGAGGCGGCCCGCACGGTCCTCGCGGAGAACGGCCCGACCGCCGCGCTGGAGGCGGCCTCGCGTCTGGTCGCCGATTCCGCTCTCCTCCTCGGCGACGACCACGCCTGGACGCTCGACGCCTGGGACCTGCTGGCACACCTCGCCGCCGTCGCCGGCAAGAGCTGCGAGTCCGTCAGCGTCTACCGCCCCGTCGCCCCTGCTTCCGGCCGGCCTTCGGCCGCCTCGGTGCCCTGCTGACCCCGTTCCCTTCCCTCTTGGAGACGAAGATGACCACACCCCACGGTGTCCAGGCCGTCGGACTCGACGCCGACGAGGAACTCGTGGCCCGCGCGCAGCGGCTGCTGATCGGGCTCGGCGCCGCCCTGGTCCACCGCCCCTTCGACACCGATGTCCACGAGCGCCTTCGGGCCTTCCTCACCGACGACGCCGCTGGGGTCCTCACCTCGCTGCGGGTCCTCCGCCAGCGACCCGAGGCCCAGTTGCGGCGCCGGATCGCCGAACTGTGCGGAGACCACATCCGCGTCGCCGGGAGCGCGTCGTGAGGTTCCTGCCGACGCGCAACACCGCCCAGCCCGCCGAGGAAGCCGTCGACGCTCTTCCCGAGGACGGGGCCGCCGAGGTCGGCGGCTGGTCGGTCGCGGCACGGGCGAACTCCACGGTCCTTGTCCGCTGGGCCGCCTGGTGCCTGCTGCTCCTCGGGCCGGTACTCGGCGCGGCGGCTTGGTACTCCATGCCGGCACCTGCGTCGGCGCTCCGTCAGCAGGCGCCTCCCGGCCAGCCCGCTACGGGGTCCCAGGGTGCTGCGGGGTTCGCCCAGCTGTTCGTCGGCGCTTTCATCTCCGCGGGGGACGGCGACCAGGCCAGGCTCGCCGCCTACTTCCCGGGGGCTGCGGGGCTGCGGCTTGAGGGAGCGCCGGGGCGGCGCAGCGGTGAGCAGCTGACGGTGGTGCGGTTGCGTCAGACGGATCGGGATGTGTGGTCGGTGACGGTGGCGGCCCGTATCGCCGGTTCTGCGGGTCCGGTGTCGCCGTCGCCTGTTGCCGACGGGCGGCGGGATCCGAAGGCGGAGGCGGCGGCGGCTTCGGCCGGGGCGGTGCACTACTTCCAGGTTCCGGTGGCGGCGTCGCCTGCGGGGGGCGGGGCGATGGGGTATGTGGCGCTTGCGATGCCGGCGGAGGTGTCGGCGCCGTCGCGGGTCGAGGCGCCGGTGCTGGTGTACGGGCCTGCGCGTCCGGCGTTGCCGGGTGATCCGCGGACGCAGGCCGTCGCGGCGTTCCTGGCGTCGTATCTGACGGGGGCCGGGGAGCTGGACCGGTATCTGGCGCCGGGGGTGCGGCTGGCGGCGGTGAGTCCGGCGCCGTATACGGCGGTCACGGTCGACCAGCTGGCGGTGGAGGGCGAGCACGGCGGCGAGGGGTCGGCTTCGGTGCCGGCCGACGGCGTGCGGACGCGGCTGCTGGTCGTGTTGCGGGCGGCCAGCCACGACGGGCTGCGGGTGCCGCTGACGTACGCGCTGACGCTCAGTTCCCGGGCCGGGCGGTGGGAGATCGCCTCGTTGGACGGCGCCCCCGCCGAGGCCGCCGCCGCGCCGGTTCCCGGGCCCGCTGCTCCCGCCTCTCCCTGATCTTCTCTTCTCCTTTCTTCTCCTTCTCTCACGCTTCTAGGAGTTCGTCATGCACGACGTTGTTCTCGCCGGCGGCTGGATCTCCACCGGAACGAGCCTCGGCAACGACATCAAGGCCCTGATCTTCACCGTGGGCATCCCGGTGCTGTGCGGCCTGTTCGTCCTGGTCGTCGGCTGGAAGACGAAGGCACCGGGGCCGACGATCATGGCCTGCATCCTGGCCGCGGTCGTGTGGGGGCTGTCGGCCAACATGGACACCCTTCAGAACAAGACGGTCGAGGACATCACCCACTACGACAGCACCTCGACGGTCCAGAAGGGCGACCGGTGAGCGCGCCCGAGGGCAAGGAGGTCCTGGTCGGGCGCTGCTACACCAGGGCGCGCCGCTCCCCTGTCGTCGTGGGTGTGGTGCCGGGCGGCGGCGGGCGCGGCTTGCGGCTGGTGGGCGGGCCGTACACGGTGACGCAGTTGGGGGCGATGGTCGTCTCGGTCGTGGTGCTGGTGGTGCTGCGGCCGGTGTGGGGCGGGCACGGCCTGGTGGACCTGGTGGTGCTGGTCGGGGTGCCGTTCGGTGCGGCGTTCGCGTTGCGGCATCTGCACGTCGACGGCCGGAACCCGGCCGCCGCCGCGGCCAGCGTGGTGATGATGCTCGCCGCTCCCCGGGCCGGGCGGCTTCGCGGTCGGCCGCTGCGGCCGGTGCGCTCGTCGAGTTCCGGCGCTTTGGCCACTTTGGGGGCGGGTCCTCGGCTGGGTCCGGCCGAGGACCCGCGATCTGGGGGATTGCCCGCGGTCGGCCGCACCGGATCCGCCGGGCCTGCCGTACCGGTGGAGGCGCCCGTCGCCTCCGGGGTGCAGGCCCTCCTTGCCCGTCGTACGTCTTTGGGGGACTGAACCGTGGGACGACTTCCGGTCCGTCACATCGCCGGCAACGTGATCTGGACGACGCACGGCGCGTGCTGGGCGGTGTGGCGGGTGGACGCCACCAGCTACACCTACGCCCCGGTGTCCGCGAAGCGGGCGCGGCTGGCGGCGATCGAGGCCCTGTTGAAGGGCCTGGTCGGCGAGCCGATGCTGCTGAGCCTGTGCCCGCAGGTGGACCCCGTCGCCGTGGTGCGCGCGATGGTGGACGGCGTCGACCTGGACGCGAGCCCGCGCTTCGAGCAGCTGGGGCATATGGTGCTGGACCAGCTCGGACAGATGGAGCTCACCGGCCGCACCGACTGGCTCGCCGTGCCGCTGCCCGCCGTCTCGCCCAAGGACGCCGTGGTGTCGGCCTGCTCGGCGGCGAAGGCGGGGTTCGCCCTCCAGCTCGGGCTGGTGCCCGCGCCCGTCACCGCGGGGGAGACCGAGCGGCGACTGGCCCAGGCCCGCAGGATGCAGGCCCAGTGGCCTGCCGGGGTGGCGATGCGCCCGGCCGGCGAGGCCGAGATCCTGTGGATCTACGGGCACAGCATCCGCCGCGGCCTGGTGGAGCCGCTGTTGCCGGACGGCAGCGAGCCGCTGCTGCGCGGACGCGGGCGCGGGATCGCCGCGCTGGAGGACGTGGTGCTGGCCGAGGGGGGCACCGCCGACGGCGTGGTGCCGGCGAACCCGTTCGCGCGCCGCTTCCTGCGGGTGTCCAGTGAGTGGGGCGACTCCCACCAGGCGCTGCTGGCGCTGGCTCAGATGCCGGAGGCGTTCACGCTGCCTGGTGCGGCCTACCTGCAGCAGCTGGACGACGTCGCCTACCCGGTGGACTGGGCGGCGCGCCTGGTCGTCGTGCCCGGCAGGCAGGCGGAGGTGAAGGTCCGCAAGCGGGCCCGGCACCTGCGTGCCCAGGCCGCCGAGTACGAGGGGGATCCGGCCGGGCCGCCGCCGCTGGTGGCCCGCAACGCGGAGGACAACGACGAGTACCACGAGCGGCTGACCGCCTCGCCGCGGGAGGTTGAGATCCGGGCGATGGTCACGTTGGCGGTGTGGGGGGCGAGCGCGCAGGAGGCGCAGGACCGGGCGGCCTCTCTGGCGTCCGACTTCGGCGGCGACGAGTACACCTTCGCCCGGCCGGTGGGCGCGCAGACCGATCTGTGGCGGGCGATGCTGCCGGGCTGCCGCACGCCGCGGGTGATGGCGGGCTACGCGCAGATTCTGCTGGCGCGGGATTTCGCGATGGCGATGCCGTGGTGCGGGTGCCGGCTCGGTGACGAGCGCGGCGGTCTGTTCGGGGTCCAGATCGCCGCGGGCGGGGCCCGGCCGGTGCTGCTCGACTCCGCGAGGGGGCCGCGGGAGAACGCCTCCGCCTCGATGGCGTTCATCGGCGAACTCGGCTCCGGCAAGAGCGTGGCGATGAAGGCCGCGGTGTTCAACGTGCTGGCGCGCGGCCGCCTGGCCGCTCTGCCCGGTTCTCGGGGCCGCGCGGTGATCGTGGACCGCACGCGGGACGAGGAGTGGGTGCGTTTCGCCCGCGCCTGCCCCGGCACGACCCAGGTCATCCGTATCGACCAGGGCGCGGCGGTGAGTCTGGACCCGCTGCGGCTGTTCGTCCAGGACAGCCCGAAGACCGCGGCCCGGTTCTGCGAGAGCTTCCTCACCCTGCTGCTGGGGGTGCGGCCGATGGACCTGGAGGGCGTGGCGCTGTCGGAGGCGGTGCAGGCGGTGCTGGAACGGCCGGCGCCGTCGATGCGGCGACTCGCCGACGAGCTCGCGGCGCGCGGGGCCGGCGGCGACGACGCCGCGCGTGCCCTGTCCCGCAAGCTGGCCGCGGTGGCGCGCAAGGACCTGGCCCGGGTGGTGTTCGACGAGAGCCTGCCGGTGGTCGACACCCAGGGCGCCGACAGCGTCGTGTTCGCCGTCAGCGCCCTGCAACTGCCGAAGAAGTCGGAGCTGGCCAGCGACCACCGCATCGAGCGCCTGGAGTTCGAGAAGGTCCTCGGCCGCGCGGTGATGTACCTGATCGCGGCAGTGGCACGCGAGACCGTGATGAAGAACCGGGACGAGTTCGGCGTCGTGGTCTTCGACGAGTGCTGGTGGCTGACCAGCAGCGACGAGGGACTGGAACTGCTGCTGGAGATGCTGCGCGACGGCCGCAAGCACAACGCCGCCGCGTACCTGGGCTCGCACGACCCGGACGACATCGGGCCGGCCGACAGCGAGAAGGGCGCCGTCGTGCGCGGCCTGATCCCGCACCGGCTGCTGTTCCGTCAGACCTCCCGGACGCTGGCCGCCCGCGGCCTGGCGTTCCTGGGCCTGGACGGCACCGACCCGGCGCTGCTGGACCTGGTCACCTCCGGCCTGTCCCCGATCGACCTGCCCGAGGAGGAGAAGACGGCGCGCGCCGGGGAGTGCCTGTACCGGGACCTGGCCGGGCGCACCGGCCTGATGAAGGTGCTGATCCCGCTGGACGAGGCCGCCGCGCAGGCGATCCACACCACCCCGGGCCGGGACGCCGCATTCGGCAGGGCCGCCTGATGGCCGCGCTGCTGCGCCGACTTCGGATACTGGGCGCGGCCCGGATACGCACGGCCCTGACGGTGGCCGCCCTCGCGGCCACCGCCACCGTGTTCGTCGCCTCCCTGCCCGCGCAGGCCGAGCCCGCGCCGACGCCGGCCCCCTCCCAGCCCGCCGGCCCGACGCCACAGGAGACGCAGTGGCTACAGGACCTCCTGCGCGAGCAGTCGGAGAAGGTGACACCAGCCGAGCAGGAGGCCCGTCTGGCGAAGGAGACGGAACAGCTGCGCAAGCTGCTGCCCGACGAGGGCGGGCTGCTCGGCGTCTTCAACGTCACCGACCGCGCCGGCCTGCCCATCTCCGCCTACACCGTGCGCAGCGACACCGGCGGCGTGCTCGACTGGGACCTGGGCATCGAGAACCTGCTGACCGAGCTGTGCTTCATGGTCACCAAGTGGCTGATCGCGTTCTGCTGCTGGCTGATCTCCTGGGCGCTCAGCTTCGGCCTGGCGAAGCTGCTCCTCAAGCCGGCGCTTGCCGTCGCCGGTTCCGTGCACGCCCGGATCATCGTCGAGATGGGGTTGCCGTCCCTGTTCCTCGCTGTGTGCGCGCTGATCTGCGCCGCACGGATCTTCTTCGGGGACAAGGCCAGGGGCTGGGGGGACGCGGCCGTGTCCATCCTGCTGGCCGCGCTGACCACGACGCTGCTCGCCTCTCCCCCGCAGGCGCTGCTGGGCGAGGACCACGGCGCCATCGCCGCCGCCCGCGGCCTCAGCCTGGAGATCGCCGGCATCATCCTCCAGGCCGACCCCGGCGGGCCCCGCCCCGAAGGCGACGCCACCCGCTTCACCCTGTCCCGGCCGCTCACCGACGCCCTCACCGACGCCTTCGTCGTCAAGCCCGCGATGCTGCTGCAGTACGGACGGGTCTTCGACGGGCCGTGCGCGGGCGAGTACGCCCACGCCCGGATCGAGCAGCTCACCTTCGAGCGGGCGGCCGCACAGAGGACCGCCGCGATCAAGAAGACCGTCAGCTCCACCCTCAACTACCTGCCCGGCGGAAGCTACCTGGCCAACACGAGCTACATCTCCCAGTTCACCGACCCGCCCATCGACATGGCGCTGCAGTGGGCGATCAGCCACTACGGCACCCCGCCCATGGATAAGTTCGAGAAGAAGTGCGTGCCCGGCGACGTCACCGCCGCCAAGCAGGCCAGCCTCGACAAGGTCGGCGGCGCCCTGTTCCTCCTGGTCGCCGCCGCCATCGTCACCGTCCTGATCTGCGCGCTCGCCGGGTCCTTCCTCGTCGCTCAGTGCCGCATCGCCTGGGACGCGGTGCGCGGCGAGCCCGCCCTGGTGGTCGGCACGATCCCCGGCGCCGGCCGCGGCTTCCTGTGGGACTGGTGCGCCAGCGTGCTGCGCTCGCTCGGCCAGCTGATCGCCAGCATCATCGCCCTGGCCGTGTTCATCGTGGTCCTCCAGGCCGTCCTCGACCCCGCCCAGAGCGACTGGGGCAACGAACTGACCCTGCGGTTCCTGGCCGTCGACGTCGTGTGCATCGCGGCGGTCCGCAAACGCCGCCAGATCACCACCCGCTCCCGGCAGGTCGCCACCGCCTGGCGCCAGAAGATGTCCGCGGCCCGCGTCGGCGGAACCCACGGAAGCGTCTTCAGCCCGCCCCCTACTCCCGCCGCGAAGCCCCGTCAGGCCGCCCGCACCACCGCCCGCGTCCTGGTCCGCACCGCCCTGGCCGGCGCCGCCCTCGCACAGGGCAACCCGCTGGCCGCCGCCGGCTACGCGATGCCGCAGTCCATCGGCGCCACCGCGCTGATGTCCCGCCTCGCCACCAGCCAGCGCTCAGCCCGCCCACGCCCCGGCGCCCGTCCCACCCGTCCCGCCCGCCCGGCCGGACGGCCCCAAGGACCCAAGCCCCCTGCTCCCCTCCCGCCCGCTCCCCCGAACAGCACCAGCGCCGCCAACAACGGCGCCCCCGCACCCGCTGCCAGCCCGCCCGCCACCGCGACGGCGCCCCGCCCCGCCACCGTGCGCCCGCCCCGGCCCCCGCACCCGAAACGCCCCACCACCCCGCCGCGCCCGGCCACGGCTCCGGCCACCCCGCAGCGCGCCGCGCCGCCCACCCCCCGGCCTGCGGCGTCCGCGCACCAGCACCGGCTGCGCCAGCGCCTCAACCGGGCCACCCGGCCCACACCGCCACGGCGGCGCCCGTGACCACCGGAGCCGAGGGGAAGCGATCCACCGTCAAGACGGCCCTGCCGGCAGTCGGCCTCCTGCTGGTGCTGGGCCTGCTGCTGGTGGCCGCCGCCGCTTCGCACGCCACCGGTGCCGCCGCCCGCCAGAAGAACACCAGGGCGGCCGCCCGCCAGAGCGCGGCCGTGTGCCCCGGTGCGCCGGCGGCGGCCCAGGACACCGGGCGGATCACCGAACAGGTGAAGGCCCTCCTGGCCGGGGGCCCCGGCGCGGGCACGCCCGCCGACCTGTCCCAGCCCGCCGAACAGATCCCCCACGCGACGACGATCGTCGCCACCGGCATCCGCATGTCCGTCCCGGCGCGGGGCCAGGTCATCGCCCTGGCCACCGCCCTGCAGGAATCCGGCCTGCGCAACCTGCCCGGCGGCGACCGCGACTCGGCGGGCCTCTTCCAGCAGCGGCCCTCCCAGGGCTGGGGCAGCCGCGAACAGATCCTCGACCCCGCCTACGCCAGCACGAAGTTCTACACCGCCCTCCAGCAGGTCGACGGCTGGCAGCAGCTGCCGCTCACCGCCGCCGCGCAGCGCGTCCAGCAGTCCGCGTACCCCGACGCCTACGCCCGGCACGAAACCCTCGCCACCGCCCTCCAGCAGGCCATCGCCCCCACGCTGGGCGCGGCCCCCGCCACGGTGCCCGCCCCCGCCCCGGCCGACTACGGCCCCTGCCCCGGTGCCGTCCCCGCCACCGACTCCACGCCACCCGGCGAGCTCCCGGCCGGCTACCAGATCCCCGCCGACACCCCCGCGACGGTGCGCACCGCGATCCGCTGGGCCCTGGAGCAGCTCGGCACGCCCTACCAGTGGGGCGGCTCCTGCACCAACGCCCACGGCCCGGACCCGGCCGGCCGCTGCGACTGCTCCTCTCTGGTCCAGCGCGCCTACGGCGTCGCCGGTATCCAGCTCACCCGCACCACCTACACCCAGGTCGGCGAGGGGACGGCCGTGTCCACCGAAGCGGCGTCACTGCGCGCGGGGGACCTGGTCTTCACCCGCGGCACCGCGGAGACCCCCGAACACGTGGCGATGGTGATCGGCCCCGGCCTCATCGTGCAGGCCCCCCGCACCGGCGACGTGGTCAAGGTGTCCCAGCTGGCGGGGCCGGTCCTTGCCGCGCGGCGCGTCGTGGCCGGCTGACTACGACTCAGGCTTTTGTAACGGATCGGCAAAATCCCGGCGGGTGGTGTCTGGACCGGGCCGCGGAGGCGACTTGGTCCGGGCGAGGTTCCCGTTGCCGTCGCCGACCAGGAGGCCGCCATGCCCCACCGCCCCGCTCACCCTGTTCCCCTCGTGGGGGTGTCATGACCGTCCCCGGCATCGATGTCCTCGGGTGGGGCGCCCACGCCCTTCCGTACCTGGCGGGGCTCGCGGCGGCGGGCGGCGGCGGGTGGCTGTGGGCGGCACGGCGCCGACTGCGCCGCTGCCGGGCGGCACTGGCCCGGCGGACCGTGGTCGAGGTCGTCCCCACCAGCGCGTTCGACCCCGGTGAGGGGGAGGTCGCCCGCTTCGGCCGCCATCTGGCCCGTGTCCACCATGCCGCCGGCGGCGTGCCCGCCCGCGGCGCGGCCGTGCGGGTGCGCTACAGCGCCGAGGGCGGACGGATGCACTGCTACCTGGAGGGCCCCGCCGCGGCGGCAGCCGTCCTGGCGATGCCCGGCTTCACCGGGGTCGAAGTCCACGCCGCCGGGGCCCGCAGCGCGATCACCCCGGTCCGCTTCACCACGCAGCGGGACGCGCGGTGAGCGCGCCGGCGGTCAGCCTCGCCAAGCCCGCCGACGACCCGGCGGGTGCCACCGGGCGCGGCGGGCGGCTGTACGTGCAGCGGGCCGAGCTGGTCCTGGCGTTCGCCGACCGGCGTCCGCTGGCGGCGCTGGGCCTGGCCCCGGACCCGCTGCAGCAGGTCGCCGCCGCCATGGCCTCGGTGCGCACCGAGGCGGGCGAGCAGGCCGAGGTGGTGATCGACCTGGTGCCGGTCTCGGAGCGGGCCCTGGCCCGGCGGCGGCGCCGGCTTCTGGCGCAGGCCAGGCGGCGGGGGCCGTCGGCGTACGGGGAGCGGCTGGCCGGCGGGTTGTGGGGTGCGGGGCTGGCGGAGTCGTTCTCGTCGGCCTGGTCCGGCGGGGGCTCCGGGCGAGGCGGCGCCGGGAGCCGGCTGCCGCGGATGACGGACGTGCGCGAGGGGGTCGGCAAGTTCGAGCCCGGCACTGCCGTCTTCGCCCTCCAGTTGCTGCTGCGCACCCGCGCGGCGCACCCGCAGGCGGCGCTCGCGCGGATGCACCAGTTGCTCGCCGCGTTCGCGGTGACCGGAGGCGAGAACTACCTGAAGGCCCGCACGCCGCGTACCCGGGGTGCGGTGGCCGCGTTCGACCGGCGCTTCGCCTCCGGGGAGTTCGCGCCCGCGCGGCGCCAGTGGGTGACGGTCCCGGAGCTGGCCGGGTTCCTGAAGCCGCCGACCGCGCGGTGCCACGCCGCCGGTGTGGTGCGCTCCGGAGGCCTGGTGCCGCCGGCTCCGGCGGACCTGCCCGTCTACAGCGGGCAGCGCGACCTGGTGCCGCTGGGCGCGGTGGTCTACCCGGACGGCGTGGAGCGCATCGGCGCCGCGCGCGTGCGTGACCTGCTGTTCGCGCTGGTGCTCGGCAAGTCCGGGCACGGCAAGACGGAGTCGGCGCTGGTGCAGTGCATCGCGCTCGCCCACGCCGGCTTCGGCACGTGGTTCCTCGACCCGCACGGCGAGGCGTGGGTGCGCGCCAAGCCCTACCTCGCGCATCCTGACATCGCGCCGCGGGTGTGGGAGATCAACCTGGCGCGCTCCGAGCCGGACCAGACGGTCGTCTCCTGGAACCCGCTGTCGATGGAGGACCGGTCGCTCGGCGACGTCCAGGAGGTCGTGCGCTCGGTCGTGGAGGGCATCGCCGCCGCCCAGGACTGGGGCGACAGCGCGCCCCGGGCCCGCACGATCCTGGCGCGCGCCGCCCAGTCCCTGGCCCTGCTCAACCTGCAGGCCGTCGCCGCCGGCAGCCCGGACGCCCAGTGCACCCTCTTCCAACTGCGGACCTGGCTGACCGACGAGGACTGGCGCGCCCTGCTGCTGCCCAAACTGCCGCCCAGGGTGCGGGCGTACTGGGAGAAGACGTTCCCGTCCCTGGCCAAAGACGCGGTGCCGACCGTCACCTACGCCATCGACCGCCTCGACACCTCCCGCTCGCTGCAGGCGTTCTTCGGCTCGCCCCGCTCCGCCTACGACGTGCGCCAGGCCATGGACGAGAGCAAGGTCGTGTTCGTCTGCCCGTCCGGCTCCGAGTCCGACGCCCTCGTGTCGTGCCTGCTCATCCACGACCTGCACCGCGCCGGTCTCTCCCGCCAGGACACCCCGCGCGAGAAGCGCGCCACCTTCTGGGCCTGGGGCGACGAGCTCACCGCCCTGGACGCCTCCAGCAAGGGATTCCTCGCCGCCATCGCCGAGCAGCTGCGCAAGTACGAGGTCCGCTTCACCGGCATGACGCAAATGGCGCTGCGCCTGTCGGCGATCACCCGGCAGGCACTGCTGCAGAACCAGTCCCTGCTGGCCACCTGCGCCGCCGACTTCGACGAGGCCGCGTTCGTCGCCCGCCGCTGGAACGGCCACGTCACCCCCGAGACCATCACCGACCTGCCGAAATACCACTACGTCATGTCGCTGAACCTGGACGGCCGGCGCACCACCCCGTTCCGGGTGCGCGGCCTGCCCGTCGAGGAGATCTACGCCCACTACGACAACCCGGACGGCGTCCCCGACCTCGACCGGGCGATCGACACCAATCTGAGCCGCCGCACCGCCGGCGACATCCTCGCCGCCCTCGAAGACCTCGACGGCACCGTCCTGTCCCACCACCTCGGCCTGCCCTGCGCCCCTGCCGACGGCGCCGACCCGACCACCGTCCTCAACTGATCCCGGAGCACCGCCATGCCGTACCCCGTCACCGCGCCCCAGGGCGTCGGCGCGATCGGCCAGCAGGCCATGACCGTCCTCTACCAGCACCGTCTGGTCTCCACCGACCAGCTGCACCGCCTCCTGACCCCGCACCAGAGCCGGGCCGAGTACCTGCGCCGCCAGCTCCACCGCCTGCGCGCTGCGGGCCTGGCGGATGCGGTCGGACGCCGCGCCCACGGGCAGACCAGCCTGCTGTGGTGGCTCACCGCCAAGGGCGCCGAGGCGGTGGAAGCCGCCGGACTGCTCCCCGTACGCCCTTACCGGATGAGCCCGGAGGCCGCCGCCGGTCCCCTGCAGGAGCACACCCTGGCCACCGTCGAGGCGGGCATCGCCTTCGTCCACTGGGCCCGGACGCTGGGCCACGACTGCGGCCCCCTCGACTGGTCCCCGGAGACCGCCCACCACTACCGCGACGACAGCCGCCCCGGCGAGGACCTCTCCCTGATCCCGGACGCCGTCCTCAACTACGTCCACACCGACCAAAAGGCCCGGCAGCGCACCCTGCTGACGTTCTTCGTCGAGATCGACCGCGCCACCATGACCGTCGCCCGCCTCGCCCACAAACTCCACGCCTACGCCTGCTACCAGAAGTACGTCCCGCAGAGCGGCGGCCGGGCCGGCGCCCGCCCCGGCCGGGCCGGCACAGGGGCACCGGCCTGGCGCGCCCGCTACCCCGCCTTCCCCCGCCTCCTCCTCGTCTTCACCGGCGCCCCCGAACATCGCCTGGAGCGGCGCATCGCCGACCTGCGCAGCCTCGCCGCCAGCGACCCGCTCGTCGCCGCCGGACCGCTGCGCGCCGGCGCCACCACCCTCGACCGGCTGCGCCAGGACGGCCCCTTCGCCCCGGTGTTCACCCCGCTACTCGGCCCGGCCGACCCCGTCGACGCATGGCTGCGCCCCGGCCCGGCGCCCGCCGCCGCAGCCGCCTGACCCGGTCGGTGTGACTGGACAGCACGCTCCGCGAATGGACTCCGAATATTGCGAATCGGAGCGCGCGAGCCGCACGGCAGTTGAGACGGGCCGGAGCGTCCGGCGCCTGCTCTGGCCGGCGAGTGAGGTGGCCGGTAGTGCTGGTCAGCGTTTCATGGGAGCTGATGGCCGCCCAGCCCAGGGGAGAGCTGGGGCTAGCCGTTCTTCTCCGCTGTCAACATCCGCTGGACGACCTCGCGCAGGCTGGCGGTCAGCAGGCTCAGGTCTTGGACGGGCCGGTGCGCATTGAGGGACTCGGCGTGCTCCAGAGCGCGGCGGACAACCTCGGGAGCGGTGGAGGGATCGCTCCCAGAGGCCTCGTAGAGTCTCGTGTTCTGTTCGGCGAGCGCCGCAAGGTCTGCCCGACGCGAGTCCAGTTGGTCGAGGAGTCGCGAGATCGCCGTGACCGTGTTGTAAGGCTGTTCATCCAGCATTTTCAGCTGGGCGATGAGCTGAGCGCCAGTCCAGAGCTCTTCGGCGAGAAGGTGGTCGACCTCGGCGAGGTCCACGATGCCGGCCACCGGCTGGGCCGACTTCCACACCGCGCAGCAGGCGTACCAGAAGTCGGGGAACTCGTAGCCGCGGCCGTCCTTCGGATCGGGGCGCTGCCCGAGAAGCCTGGCCCGGGTGACGGCGAGGTCCTTGGTGTAGAGGGCCTGGTCGCCGAGGCGCCCGACGGTGCTCTTGGGGCGCCACCCGCGAAGGATGCCGTGCCTTTCACGGGCGCGCCGCTCCCGTGGCACGTCGGGGGCGTAGACGACGACAGGGCAGCTCCCGCTCCAGGTGTAGGCGGTTGGCACGCTCAGGTCCTCTCGGTCGGGCAGGCGGGACTCAGCATACGAATCGGCCCTGACGCTCGTGGGTCCAGGGAAGGTGAATTCAGGGTTGCGAGCCCGGTGGGCTCGCAAACAGCCGTGACCAGAAGCCCTGTGACCTGCGGGTCACGGTAGCAAGCGCGCAAACTGTGCTGTCCGGTCACAGTCGGTCGCCCAAGGCGGCACGCTGCGGCGGGTGTTGGTGCCGGTGCCGACCCCGCCGGTCACAACTGCGCCCGCTTTATTCCGGTTTGAACGCGCTGTGTAGGCGAAACACCACGGAGTGATAGGAATATGGCCGGAATTCTCGTAGTGTGGCCGCCGTGACGCACGCGCACGATGGGGATTGATCATGCGCGCGCGCCGAGGCCGCGTCTTCACGGCGGCCGCCGCACCAGTTCGGGCAAGTGACTGCGGGGGGCCGCGGCCAGTTACACCGGTTACGGGCGTGCGCTGCTTCACGCGCCCCGTGATCGCCTTCGGCCAGGACGACTTGGGGGATGACGTGCAGCACACGACGAGGCGTTCGGCCGGCCGGATGTTTTCAGCCGCCACCGCGCTCCTGTGCACGGCCGGCCTGCTGACCGCCTGCAGCTCCGGACCGGACACCGCGGCCGCACCGCCGCCCGCGACGGCGAGCCCCGCCCCCACGACCACGAGCGCGGCCGCGTCGCCCACCATTGACCCGGCGGCCGACGCCAAGTCCCAGGTCCTCGCCGCCTACACGGGCATGTGGGCGGAGCAGGTGAAGGCGTTCGCCAAGGGCTCCACGGACGGCACCGACCTGGAGAGGTTCACCACCGACAAGGCGCTCGGCGACGTGCGGATCTCCGTCGTCAAATTCGGCGGCCTGGGGATCGTCTTCACCGGAGCGCCCGCGCACACCCCGCAGGTCGAGACGATCGACATCGCGGCCACGCCCAGGACCGCCACCGTCCGCGACTGCCTGGACGTCACCGCCTGGAAGCCCGTCGACAAGGCCAGCGGGCAGGAGAAGAAGGTCACCAACCGGCTGCGGTACGTCATCGTCTACAGCGCCCGCACCGTCGGGACGGACTGGAAGATGACCGACGTCACCCGCCACCAGGACCAGGCATGCTGAGCCGCAGACGCCAGGCGGCGGCGCTCGCCGCCGCCGGCCTCGCCCTGGCCTGCGCCCGGCCCGCGTGGGCCGACGGCGGCGTGACCGAGTGCGACACCATGATCTGCCTGGACGCCACCGACCTCGGAACCGCCACCAAGGCACCCGCCGGAGGCCAGGGGAAACCCGCAGACGGACCGGGGGGCGAGCCGGCGTGCAGCTGGCACGGCGTGCAGTGGCCGTGCGGCAACGCCGAACTCGGCTGGTTCAACAACGCGGACGGCTGCTACTGGCGCCAACTGGCCACCCAGCCGGCGGCCGGCGACCCGAGCTGGGCCGGACACCAGCCCGGCGACGGCGCGGTCTACTCGGTCGTCTGCCTCACCCCCGACGGAGGCATGTCCCCGTCGCCCGACCAGTGGCTGCAGAACCCCCCTCCCGGCTACGGCGGCGGCGTCGACCTCGCCGCGCTCGCCCAGCAGGCCGTCGACACGATGCAGCTGACGGGACCGCAGATCGGCATGGCCCCCGCGCCGGGCAGCACCGGCCTGGTGGGCATGCCCGTCTGGATGTGGACCGCAGTCTCGCCGACCGCCTGGGGCCCGAACACCAAGAGCGTCACCGCTGGCGCCGTCACCGTCACCGCCACCGCGCACGCCACACAGATCGCCTGGTCGATGGGCGACGGGCACACCGTCACCTGCACCGGCCCCGGGACGCCGTACGACCCCTCCTACGGCGCCCACCCCTCGCCCGACTGCGGCCACACCTACACCTCCACCTCGGCCCGGCAGGACAAGGGGAAGTTCCACGTCGGCGCCGTCACCACGTGGAGCGTGGACTGGACGGGCGCAGGGCGGCAGGGGCACCTGACGCTCACCCGCACCTCCGCCGCCGACGTGGCCGTCGCCGAGGCCCAGGCCGTCGTCAAGCCCTGAGCACCGAGGAAGCCCATGACCACCACCCGCGTTCCGCGCCCGCCGCAGGCCTCCGCACCGGCCGCACCGGCCGCGCCACCCGTCCGCCAGCTGCCGGTGCGCCGCCGCCGTCCGGCGATGATCGCCGCCTCGGTCGCGCTGATCGCCGTCGGATCGCTGGCCGGCGCCTACCTCTACGTCGCCACCGGACACCGCACGCCGGTCCTGGCGCTGGCGCACGACGTGCCGGCCGGGGCGGTGCTGGCCGTCGACGACCTCGTGGAGGCGAAGATCGCCACCGACCCGGCGCTCAAGCCCGTCCCGGCCCAGGACATCAAGGCCGTGGTCGGCAAGCGCGCGGTCTCCGGCCTGCCGGCCGGCAGCCTGCTGACCGAGAAGGCCATCACCTCCGACCCGCTGGTCGGCCCCGGCCAGCAGTTGGTCGCGGTCTCGCTGGAGCCCTCGCGCATCCCCGCCACGCCCCTGGCCCCCGGCCAGAAGCTGCAGCTGGTACAGGCCCCCCGGGACGGCGCCGGTGCCACGACCACACAGGCCCCGGCACCCGCCCTGACGGCGGTCGTCGTGCGGGTCGGCAAGCCCGCCAGCTCCGGCGAGACCGTCGTCGATGTCGCCGCTTCCACGGCCGACAGCGCGACCCTCGCCCGGTGGAGCGCCCGCGGCGAGGTCGCGCTCCTGGTCCTGCCCGCGGGAGGCTGACATGGCCGTGATCGCCCTCGCCGGAGCAAGCGGCGGCCCCGGCGTGACCACCAGCGCGCTGGCCCTGCTGCTCACCTGGCCTCTGCAGGCCGGGCGCAAGGTGCTGCTCGCCGAGTGCGACCCCGACGGCGGCTCCGTGGTCGCCGGCTACCTGGAGGGCCGTGTCCCCGGCCCGCACTCGCTCGCGAACCTCCAGGTCGCCGACCGCCTCGGCCGGCTGGAAGCGGGCCTGTGGGAACAGCTGATCAACCTGTCCGTGCCCGAGACGCAGGCCGACCGCCTGCTGCTGCCGGGCCTCAAGCACCCGGCACAGGCCGCGGGCCTGGCCCAGACCTGGCCGCATCTGGCCACCCTGTTCGGGGCGTGGCACCGCGGCGCGGGCTGCGACGTGCTGGTGGACCTCGGCCGCTGCGGCGCGGCCGGGGCGGCGTCCGCGCTGGCCGGCTCCGCGGACGTGGTCGCGGTGGTGGTGCGCGGCACGCTGCGCTCGGCCGTTGCGGCGCGCCCTCGGATCGAGGCCCTGCGGGAGCTGGCCGGCGGCCGGGGCGCGCACAACCTCGGCCTGCTGCTGATCGGCGAGGGGCCGTACGCCGAGCGGGACATCACGGCCCATCTGGGCCTGCCGGTACTGGCCCGGCTGCCGTTCGACCCGCCGGCGGCCCGGGTGCTGACCCACGGCGGCGAAGGCGGGAAGGCCTTCGCCCGCTCGGCCCTGATGCGCCAGGCCGCGGATGCCGGACGGCGCCTCCAACAGCTCGCCTGGTCACGCCAGGAGCAGCTGGCCGCCCCGCACGGCGCCGGGGAGGTGGTCTGAGATGACGGTACGCGGCAGGCCCCTGTACCCGGGCGTCTACGTGGCCGACCCCGCCACGGCGGCGCAGGCCTCCCCCGCGGCCGCGGATCCGGGGGCGGCGACGGTGTGGCCCTCGCCCGTGCCCACCCCGGCACCGGCCGCCGTGCCGGGCGGGCTGCGGCCCGGACCTGTCGTCCCGGCCGGGCACGGGCGCGCGGTGCGCTGGGAGTGGTCGACGGTGCGCGAGCTGCGCCGCGAGCTCGCCGACCGTCTCGCCCCGGAGTTCCAGGCTTACAAGGAGCGCCACGGCGGCGAGATGCCGGGCGAGGACGCCGAGCAGCTCGGCCGCTCCCTGATCAACACCCTGGTCGCCCGGTGGGCGGCGGACTACGCGACGGCCCGCCAGGTCTCCCCCACCCCGGCCGACGAGCGCTCCCTCGTCCAGGCCGTCTTCGACGCCCAGTTCCGCCTCGGCCGGCTCCAGCCCTACCTGGACGACCCGGAGCTGGAGAACCTGATGATCAACGGCTGCGACGACGTGTGGGCGGACTGGGCCGGCCGCCCGCGCCGCCGGGTCGACGCGGTCGCCGACAGCGACGAGGAGCTGGTGGAGTTCCTGCAGCTGCTGGCACGCCGTCACGGGCAGGGCGAGCGGTCGCTGTCGAACGCGCACCCACTGCTGGCCCTCGCCCTGGACGGCGGCTACCGGCTGCAGGCGATGACCCAGGTCACCCCGCGCCCCTATGTGACGATCCGCCGCCAGCGGGTGCGCGACATCACCCTGGACGCCCTGGTGGAGTCCGGCACCATCGACACCGCACTGCTGGCCCTGCTGCGCTCGGCGATGCGCGCGGGCAAGAACATCATGGTCTCCGGCACCCAGGGCGTCGGGAAGACGACGATGCTGATCGCCCTGGCCCGCGAGATCGACCCGGACGAGCGCCTGGGCACCTTCGAGACCGAGTCGGAGCTGTACCTGCACAAGGTCGGGCACCTGCGCCAGGTCGTGCCGATGGAGGCCCGCGAGGGCAACGGCGAACGCGGCGCGGACGGCCGGGAGATCGGACAGATCACCATCTCCGACCTGATCGCCCCATCGCTGCGCATGAACCTGCGCCGCATGATCGTCGGCGAGGTCCGCTCGGCGGAGATCGTGCCGATGCTGCAGGCCATGTCCGGCGGTGAGGGCGGGTCGCTGTGCACGATCCACGTCCGCAAACCGGACGCCGTGTTCGCCCGCATCGCGCAGCTGTGCCTGGAGCACGGCAGCGCCGGGATGACCCAGGAACTCGCATACCTGATGGCCGCCAACGCGCTCGACCTCGTCGTGCACATCCGCATGGTCGACGAGTCCGCGGCCGGCGGCGTCCGGCACCGCTTCGTCCAGCACGTCCTGGAGGTCACCGGAGTCGGCGAGCGCGGCGGCCACCCCGCCTACAACACCATCTTCGCGCCGCGCCGCGGCGAACCCCGGGCGGTGCCCACCGGGGTGCTGCCCGCGTGCCTGGACGAACTGGAGGCCGCCGGGTTCGACCCCGCGTGGCTGTCCACGCCCGGCGCGTGGACCAAGCCGCTCACCACCCGACGGACGGTGATCTGATGGGCGTCCTGATCGCCGCCTTCGCCGGGACGTGCCTGCTCCTGGGCGCCGCCGCCCTGGCCGCGGGCCTGCGCGGCACCACCGCCCCGCCCCGCCCCCGGCGCACCCGCACCACCCGACCGCCCAAGGCCCGGCGCCGCCTGCAGATCCAGACCGGCGCCGCCGCCGGCGCCTTCGTCCTGGTGTGGCTGGCCACCGGCTGGCTGCCCTCCGCCCTCGTCATCACCGCCGCCGTGTTCTTCCTGCCCTGGCTGCTCACCCCGAACAAGACCGCCACCGAGCGGATCGAGCGCCTGGACGCCCTCGCCCAGTGGACCAAACGCCTCGGCGACCTGGTACGGGTGGGCATCGGCATCGAGGAGGCGATCGCAGCCTCCCTGCGCACCACCCCGGCGCCGATCGCCCGCGAGGTCGCCGACCTGACGGCCCGCCTGCAGGCCCGCTGGGACCCGAAGGACGCACTGCGCGCGTTCGCCCGCGAGCTCGCCGACCCGCGCGCCGACCTGGTCGCCACCGCCCTCGCGCTGCGCATCAAGGACCGCGGCCCGGGCCTCGCACAGGTGCTGTCCGACCTCGGCTCACGCACCGCCGACGTGGTGCGCCGCCGACGCGACGTCGAAGCCGACCGCGCCAAGTCCCGCACCACCGCCCGCTGGATCTGCTGCATCACCGTCACGGTCATCACCGCCTTCTCGTTCAACCGCGACTACCTCGCCCCCTACAACACCGCCCCGGGGATGATCGTCCTACTACTCCTGCTCGGCGCCGTCGTCGGCCTGTTCGCGTGGATGCACCGGCTCGGCAGCACCCGGCCGCAGCCCGGCTTCCTCCAGGACGGCGAGCACACCGCCGGCGCCTCACCCCGCACGCCCCGGCCCCGGACGGTGACCCGGTGAGCCCCTACGCCCTACTCGCCGGCGCGATCCTCGGCGCCGGCCTGGCCCTGCTGCTGCGCGAACTCATCCCGGCCCCGCCCGACCTGGGCGCCGTCCTGGAACGCATCGACGCCGCCCCCGCCCGACGCGAACCCGACGCACCCGCCGAGGCCGCACCGTGGTGGGAGCGGGCCGGCACCGCGGCCGCCGACCGCTTCGCCACCGTGCTGCGCCTGCCGCTGCGCGACCTCGACCTCACCGGCCAGAGCCCCGGCAACTTCGTCGCCGCCAAGACCGCGATGGCCGCCGGCGGACTGCTGCTGCCGTCCCTGCTGACCGCCATCCTCGTCCTCGGCGGCTGGGACCTCGGCCTCACCGTCCCCGCGCTCACCGGCCCCGCCATCGCGGCCGCCGCCTGGTTCGTCCCCGACCTCGCGCTGCGCGACAAGGCCAAGCGGGCCCGGGAGGAGGCCACCACCGCGGTCGTCGCCTACATGGAGCTCGTCGCGATGGAACGCGCCTCCGACGCCGGCGCCGCCGACGCCCTGGAGCGCCCCGCCGACGTCGCCGACGGCTGGGTGTTCCGGCGCATCCAGCAGGCCCTGCTGCGCGCCCGCCTCGACCGGGAACCGCCGTGGGAGGGGCTGCGCGCCTTCGGCCGCGACACCGGCGTCACCGCCGCCGAGGACATCGCCGACATCGTCAGCATCTCCGGCCGCGACGGCGCCGCCATCTACGAGACCCTGCGCGCCCGCTCCGAGAGCCTCGCCGGCGAGCTCGCCGCCGCCGAACAGGCCCGCGCCAACGCCGCCACCGAAAGCATGGCCGTGCCCGTGACCCTGCTGTCCATGGTCCTGCTCGCCTACTTCGCCTTCCCCGCGCTGATCCGCATCTTCCTCATGTAACCGGCCTCCCGAAGGGAACCCCCGACCGATGCACCGCCTGCACCACAGCGCCCTGCGCGCCTCCGTCTGGACCGCCACCACCGCACGGCGCCTGCGCGAACGCCTCGACGCGGCCCGCGCCGAACCCGACCGCGGCGACGTCAACATCCCCACCGTCATGTGGATCGTCGCCGGCGTCGTCTTCGCCGTCGCCGCAGTCGCCGCGTTCAAGGCGCTGGCCGACAAGCACCTGCTGGACCTGAAGGGCCTGTAGGGACGGTGATACTCCTGACGCCCGTCCACGCCCTCGCCCGGCGGGTGCGCCGCCGCGCCCTCCAGAGCAGCGGCGACGCGGGCGACGCCAGCCTCCAGATGGTGATCTGCTTCCCCGTCGCCCTCTTCCTGCTCCTCATGGTCGTCGAGGGCTGCAACGTCTACCTGGCCAAAGAGGCCGCGCAGACCGCCGCCCGCGAAGGCGTCGCCAGCGCCCGCGGCTACGGCGCCGGCCCCGACGCCGGCGTCCAGCGCGCCACCACGGTCCTGGCCCGCATGCACGGCACCCTCACCCACGCCGCCGCCAGCCGCGACGGCTCCACCCCGGACCAGGTCCGCATCACCGTCCGCGGCCAGGCGCCGTCCCTGCTCGGACTGGACATCGCCGTCACCGAGCAGGCCAGCGGCCCGGTCGAGAAGTGGACGACACCGTGACCGGCCCGACGACACGCCCACCGCGCCGCCGGCCGCGCGCCGCAGCCTGGAGGAACACGGGCAAGGGGAGCACGGACGAGGGGAGCGCGGCGATCGAGTTCACCCTCTGGGTACCGGTGGCCCTCCTAATCCTGGGCATCGCCCTGGCCGGCGGACGCATCATCATGGCCGGCAACGCCGTCGACGCCGCCGCGGCCGACGCCGCCCGCGAGGCCTCCCTGGCCCGCAACGCCCCCGACGCCAACGCCCGCGCCCAGGCCGCCGCCCAGCAGACCCTCGGCGACCACCACCTGCACTGCGCCTCCGTCGACGTGCGGCTCGACACCTCCGGCTTCTCCGCCCCCGTCGGCCAGTACGGCGCCGTCACCGCCACCGTGCACTGCCGCCTCAGCCTGTCCGACCTCGGCATCCCGGCCAGCGGCGGCAAGGACATGCGCGCCACCTTCACCTCCGTCATCGACCGATGGAGGGCCCGCTGATGCCCCGCACACCACGCACCCGACACGCCGACCGCCGGGGGGACGAGGGCAGCATCACCCTGTGGTGGGTCATCACCCTGGCCGGCACCCTGATCATGATCGGGCTCGTCGTCGACCTCGGCGGCAAACTGCGCGCCATCGAGTACGCCGACTCCCTGGCCGCCGAGGCCGCCCGCGCCGGCGCCCAGGCCGTCGACCCCGCCAAGGCCGTCCCCGGCCAGGGCATCGTCATCGACCCCACCCGGGCCGCCGCCGCCGCGAACGACTACCTCACCCGCGCCGACGCCGGCGTCAGCGGCACCGCCACCCCCAGCCCCGACGGCACCAGCCTCGACGTCCACGTCACCGTCCGGCACAAGACCCTCTTCCTCCAGGCGCTCGGCGTCGACGCCCTCCAGGCCGACGGCCACGCCAGCGCCACCCTCCTGCACGGCGTCACCGCACCAGAAGGCTGACCGATGACCACCGCCCTGCGCCGCCTGGCCGCCGTCCTGCGCGCCCTCACCGCCCTGCTGGTCCTGATCGCCCTGCTGGCCGCACTGCCCGCCCTGCTGTGGCTGTTCACCACCACCCTCCTACCCCACGGCGTCAGCCCCGCCGAGATCGGCGCCCTGCTGACCCAGCGCCAGAACGTGGGCACGCCCCTGCTCGCCGTGCTCCTCGCGGCCGGCTGGCTCTCCTGGGCCGCCTTCGCCGGGTGCGTGCTGCTGGAGGTCCCCCGCCAGATCACCGGCCGACCCTCCGTGCGGCTGCCCGCCCTCGGCGGCCCCCAGCGCATCGCCGCCTTCCTCGTCGGCGCCATCCTGGTGGCCCTTCCGGCCGGCAACGCGCTCGCCTCCCCCACCCCCGCGAACGCCGCCACCGCCCGCCCCCTCGTCGCCGCCACCGCCCCCCAGACCCCCACCTCCGGCCCGGCCACCGCCGTACCCGCCCCGGCCACCGACGCCGCGGCCCCGCACGGCCCCTCCTACACCGTCCGGGAACGCGACAGCCTGTGGAGCATCGCCGAGCACCAGCTCGGCGACGGCACCCACTGGCGGGAGATCGCCGATCTCAACACCGGCCGCACCATGGCCGACGGAAGCGCGTTCAACCCGGACGTCATCCAGCCCGGCTGGACCCTGGCGCTGCCCGAAAACGCCGCCCCCACCCCCACACCCGCCCCCACCACTGGCTCCCCCGCCGGCTCCGTCCCGGCGGCGGCCGGGACAGGCACCACCGGAACCGTCGCCGCCCAGGACACCGACTGGCCGACCCACACCGTGCAGGACGCCTCCGAGACGCCGTGGGACCTGGCGGTCCGCTACCTGGGCGACGGGCAGCGCTGGCCGGACATCGCCGCCCTCAACCCCGTGCTCGCGAACACCCCGCCCGGCCACGCCCTCCCGCAGGGCACCGTCCTCAAGCTCCCCGCCGACGCCCGCCCGTCCGGCCCCACCGCCTCCGCGCCGACCACCAACCCCAGCGCCGACCCGGGCCAAACCACCGCCAACACCGGCACCGACACCCCCGGCGCCGACGACGCCCGGCCCGCCCACGTGACCGTCCAGGCAGGCGACAGCCTGTGGACCATCGCCGAGCACAACCTCGGCGACGGCACCCAGTGGCCCGCCCTCTTCGACGCCAACAAGGACAAACCCCAGCCCGACGGTGGCCGCTTCACCGACCCCGACCTCGTCTACCCCGGCCAGGAACTCGACCTGCCCCCGGCCGCGCCGCCCGCGAGCACCGGCCAGCCCGCTACCCCGACGACCGCGCGGCCCGACAGCCCGGCCCCCGACGCCACCCACCAGCAGGACACCCCTCCGATGCCGGCCGCGCCCGCACCCTCACCCGCGCCCTCCACATCCGTCCCCGCGCCCGCCGCACCGGCCCCGACCGTCCCCGCCGCACCGGCAACCGACACCCCCGTCCAGGCCACCGCCGCGCACGCACCGAACCGCCAGCAACACCCCCTCGCCCCCGCCGCCGCGTTCGCCGGCGCCGGAGCACTGGCCGCCGCCTTCATCACCACCCTCGCCCTGCGCCGCCGCCTGCAGCAGCGCCGGCTGCGCCCCGGCCGCCACATCCCCCTGCCCACCGGCCGCGCCGCCGCCACCGAGCAGTCCCTGCGCGCCGCCCAGCGCCCCGGCGGATTCGACCTGCTCGACCGCACGCTGCGCACCCTCGCGCTGAACCTCGCCGCCGAGGGCCGTGAGCTGCCCGCCCTCGACGCGGTCGTCCTGTCCGAGTCCCGTGTCGACCTCCACCTGGCCGACGCCCCCGCCGCCGGGCTGCCGGCGGCGCCGTTCACCGCCGCGGCCGACCGGTTGTGGACCTGCCCCGCCACCAGCACCGGCATCGCCGACGACGAGCGCCTCGCCGCAGCCGACGCCCCCTACCCGGCGCTGGTGTCGATCGGCCACGACACCCGGGACAGGCTCGTCCTCGTCGACCTGGAGCACATCGGCATCCTCCACCTGGCCGGCGACCAGGACAGCGCCCGCCACGTCCTCCAGGCCGTCGCCGTCGAAATCGCCACCTCCCCGCTGCCCGCACACCTGGAGGTCGAGGTCCTCGACGGTGCCGTCCCCGGCCTGGAGAACGCCGTCCCGGACCGCGTCCGCCGCGCCGCCGACCCGGCACGGGCCGTCGAGAGCCTGCTCGCCCACGCCACCGGCCAGCACCACGCCCTGGCCGCCGCCGGCGCCGAGTCCCTGCGGGCCGCCCGGCTGAGCGAGGCCTCCGACTCCTGGGCCCCGCGGATCCTCCTGGCCGCCGGCCTCCCGGAAGGCGACGACACCGGCCGGCTACTCACCGCTCTGGACCAGCGCCCCCGCACCGCCGCCGCGATCGTCACCGCCTCCGCCCCGCCCGTCCTGCCCGCGCCGGGCTGCGGCTGGACGCTGGAGTGCCCGTCCGACGGGTCCGCGGTCGTCCTGCCCGGCTCCGGAATCCCCGTCGTCCTCCAGGGCCTGGCCGACGAACACCTCGCCGACGCCGTCGACATCCTCGTTCTCGCGGCCAGCCCCGCCGACGCCCCCGCGCCCGACTGGATCACCGGCACCCCCGGCACCGACCAGCAGCCGCCAAGCGTCCAGGGCCCCGACGCCGCCGAGGACGGTCTGCCCGCCGAGTACGCCGAGTTGGAGGACGAACTCGCCGACACCGAGAAGGCCCCGGCCCCCCGGCCCGCCGAGCCCTTCCAAGCCCCGGTACCCCGGCCTCACACGCCCACCCCGCCGCCCCCGGCGTCCGTACCGGCCGCCGGCCCGACCCTCGCCGACGTCCTCGCCGGCCAGGACGACATCCCGGCCCCCGCGACCGTCCCCGCCCCCGTCGCGGCCGCGGTCCGGCGCCCCCTGCCCACGCCCGCACCCGAGAAGGCCCCCGACGGCCCGTCCGTCCTGGTCCTCGGCCCCGTCGCCATCGAAGGCGCCGCCGGCCAGGTCGACTCCAACCGCCGCCGCACCGCCACCGAACTCATCGCCTACCTGGCGCTGAACCCCGGCGTCGACCACCACTCCCTCGACGCCGCCCTGTGGCCCGGACAGATCGTCAGCAAGCAGGTCCGCAACGCCGCCATCTCACGGGCACGCTCCTGGCTCGGCTCCGCCCCCGACGCCGCCCTCCACCTGCCGCGCGTCCAGGACACCGACGACAACCGCTACCGCCTCGCCGACACCGTCGACTGCGACTGGACCCGCTTCCTCCACCACACCCGCACCGGCCTGGCCGACACCGGCGAAGACGGCGACCTCGCCCTGCGCCGCGCCCTCGCCCTCGTCCGCGGCCGGCCCTTCACCGGAACCGACCCCACCCGCTACACCTGGGCCGAACCCGCCATCCAGACCATGGTCTCCACCATCACCCACGCCGCCCACGAGCTCTCCACCCGCCGCCTCGACGCCCACGACGTCCCCGGCGCACTCTGGGCCGCCAAGCAGGGCCTCCTCGCCGGCGAAGAGAACGAGACCCTCCACCGCTGCCTCTTCCGCGCCCACCACGCCGCCGGCGACACCGACGCCCTGCGCACCGCCGCCGCCACCCTCTCCCGAATCAACAACCGCCTCGGCGACCTCGACATGGAAGGCGAAACCGCCGCCCTCCTCCACGAACTCCTCCCCCGCCCCCTCGCCACCCGCTGACCACGAGACACCGAGACACCGAGACATGCCCATCCCGCTCCCCGCCGCCACCGCCGCAGGCCTCCTCACCGGCGCCCTGCTCGTCCGCCCCCTCGCCTTCCACTACACCGCCCCCACCGGCCACCCCCTCCCCCGCCGCACCTGCCCCACCTGCGACCACCCCCTGACCGCCACCCGCCCCCACCACCTCTACGCCATCAGCCTCACCCGACGCTGCCCCCACTGCGCCAACCGCATCGGACCACCCCCACTGCTCCCCGAGGCCCTGGCCGGGCTCGGCGTTGCCGCCGTCCTCACAACCGGGACCGAAGTGTGGGTGACGACCGCCCAGCTCTGGCTGACGGTCATCGGCGCGGTGCTGGTCATCACCGACGCCTCCGTACGACGCCTCCCCGACCACCTCACCGCGGCAGCGGCCACCGGAGTCGCACTGCTCCTCACAGCCGCCACCGCCAACGCCACCACCGGCTCCCTGCTGCGCGCGGCCGAAGCAGCCGCCGTGGTCGGCGCCGCCTTCTTCATTTCCCTTATCGCCGGAGGGCTCAGCATGGGCGACCTGAAACTCGCCCCAGCACTGGCCGCCGTCCTCGGCTGGCACAGCTGGACCGCCCTGTTCTGGGGCCTGACAGCGGGCTTCACACTCGGCGCCGCCCACGCCGCCGTCCTCCTGGCGACCGACAGATCCGCGACACGGGGCCGGATCGCCTTCGGGCCCGCACTGATCGTCGGCGCCCTGGCCGTCTCCACCACCATGTCCTGAGTCAGTGATCGTTCGAATCGGGACAGCACCCCGGGACAGGGCCTCCGGCCGAGGCGGCTCCCGCCACCCTGGACCCGGCACGGCCACCGCCGTGCCCTGTCACCGGGAGGGCCCATTGCCGTGCCACACCTCCGGGTTGACGCACCGGTGGTCGGGATACCACCGCCAGGTGCACCCCTCCGGCGACTGCCCGCCGTCGTCCGGCCGGATGCTGTCGAGTTCGGCCCGGACCGTCTCCAGGTACGCGGTCGCCGTCACCGCTGTCCGTCCCCGGCGCCGTCGAGGTCGACGGCCTGCATCGGCGGAGTGCGGTCCGGGCGCCGGCGCCAGGCCAGCAGCGCGAATAGCGCGCAGAAGACGACGATTCCGCTCCCGGCCGCCCACATCGCGGACCCGGTCAGGTGCAGGCCGTGGCTCAGCACCACCAGCCCGGCGTAGGCGGTGGACACGAAGAACCCGACGGCACCGATCGTCTCCGGCATTCCGCGCGGGGGCTGCCGCCGGTCGGCCTCGGTGTGCACCGACTTGCCAGGCCCGCCGCGTTCGGCGGGCACCACGGGGTGTTCCAAGGGGACCTCCCACCGGCCGGAGCCGATCTCACGTCATGTCACAGGATTTGAGCGTTCAGTGATTACCGGTAAGGGCGGCATATCGGCAATCACCGACAGTCACAGGGGAGTTGGCGGCGGTCGCCCGCCACCCGATTCGAGCGGTGGTCAGAGCGTGAGGCTCAGGTGTGCGAACCCCGGCGGGATCGTCCCAGGACCGTCGTCGGTCAGCAGGTAGACCAGTTCGTCCGGGTTGTCGGGGCCGTAGCCGAGGGCGTCCAGCCAGGCCGCGACGTCGGGCCGCTCCAGCAGGCCCGGGTACTCGGGGCAGTCGGGGTCGGCGAGTTCGCGGCCAAGGACCGTGTCGCCGGGCGCGGCCGACACCAGGTGGATCGTGGGCATGGTCAGCTCCAGGGGTTGTTGCCGAACGGGACACCCACCAGGGCTGATGAAGAGTGCCATCCTATCGCCGGCGCGGGCGGAACTGGGGGGCTCAGCCGCCACGCTCGGCGGTGCAACACGGCTACCACGGCGCCCGCTGGACGGGCGCGCGACGACCGCGCCGCCTCCCGGACGGGCGGGGCATCCCGAGCCCCGAAAAGATCTTGGTCGGAAAGTGGCGCGATCATGAGACCGGTGGCGTTACCCCTGTGAAGCACGCCCGCCGTGCTGCCTCCGGTGCCCTTCGACCGGAGGGCACCCCTGTTCGCCCTCCCCAGTTGGGGGTCAGGGGCTCCACCAGAAGGGAGAGAGCCGTGACAGACACGACTCCCTCTCCGACCTCCGTTGGGTTCGCCGAACCCGACGGGGCGGCCTTTATCCGTTTTGTCGAGACCGCGAGGACGTCGCTGTACGCCTGCGCGGTGAGGGTGACCGGTAACAAGCACCTCGCCAGCGACATTCTTCAGGAAGCGTTGGTCGAGTGCTTCAAGCGCTGGCCGACTCTCCGCGCGGAGTGTCCGGACGACAACGGGCTCATCCAGAGCCCGTACGTCTTCGAGATCATTCGCAACAAGTACCGGGATTATCTCCGGAGCTTGGGGCGGCGTGAGACCCGTAATGAAAAGTGGGTCTCGCAGACGCTGCCGCTGGTCGTCCAGGTACTTCCGGACAGTGAATGCATTTTCAATCAGACGGCCCGAGAGCTTTGGGCCGCCGTGGGAGAACTCGACCCGACACAGCAGCTCCTGATTCAGCTGGTCTACGTGGAGGAGAAGTCCATCACGCAGTCCGCCAAAGAAATCGGGATGCCGCCTACCACTGCCCGGCGCCGCCACAAGGAGGCACTGGAGCAGCTTCGCCTGCTGATTGGCAGCGGAGAATAACCAAATAAGTTGAGGGAGGCTGGAATGGGCGTTGAGAAACGTATCCTTCTGGCCGCCGAGCCTCTAAAAAAGGCCGTCGAAGAATTCGATGGCGCTGAATTCAGCATGCGGCTCTATGCCAGGCTGGGAATAGTGCCGGAGGAGACGGGCCAGGGTGTGGAGGCTAACCACCGCAAGGTGGCCAGCCTCCACACCCGGGGGCACGGGGACCAGGGGCAACACGGAAAGTAGTACCTACCTGGCCGTAGAAGTGAAGTAGAGCGAGGTAAGCACATCGGCGGGTGAGCCCCAACGCGGGGCGGCTTCATCGAAAAGAAGGATCGGACGAGCAGGGACCACTGGGGGAATCTGTTCATCGCGGCCTCACGACAGGAAAAGAAGGACTGAAATATGACCCACCGAAATTTGCACCGAGCATGCGAGGGACAAAGGTAACAGTGTCTGACCGCATTCCCTGTCGGGGGATGGGAGAGCGGTAAAGGCGGAACGGGGCCCCCGCGCTACGGCGCGGGGGCCCTTTCCGTGTTCTGTGGCGCGAAATCGCGGGCGGTGACGTGTAATGGGTGAGCGGAGAAGCGAGGGAAAGGCCCACGCCATGTTCTGCTCACAAGGGAGAAGAGCATGGCCACCACCACGAGCACCAAGACGACCGAGACGACCAAGACGACCGAGACCACGAAGACCACCGGATCCAAGAGCAGCGGCGGTGCCTTCCGCAAGTGGATCGACCCGACGACATTTCGGGGCGCGGTGGTCGCCGCGCTTATCGGAGCCGCGATTTTCGCCGGGGTGGTCGCGCTCATCTAATGGAGCTACGCGGATGCGATCGTGGGCGTTCCGGTGGGTACCGCCACGGTCTCCGTCGGAACGCTCATGCCGCCGTCCGCGTCGGGCAGCCACAGGTCCGCGCGGCGCTCTCGTCCGGCGGAGCCCCGGATGGCCGCCGTCAACGCCCTGTTCACCACCTACTGGAACGCCAGCACCAGCCCGAACAAGAACATCCAGGCCAGCGCCATGGCCCTGGCCTACTACATCGACCTCTCCAGCGCGATCCGCCGCACCGACTTCGCCCTCACCGCCACCCACCCCGACGACCGACCCCTGACCCGCATCGTCATCGACAACCGCCCCGCCCAGACCACCTGAACGACACCCCCCGATCAACAGGGGCCTGCCATCCGGCGTCGACCGCCAGGCCGAGGATGTCCTCGCCCCGTCGCCGACGACATCGGGATCACCACCGAGGAGATGCTGGCTTGCCGCCGCTACGCGATCAGCGGCGACGTCTGGGCGATGGACGGCTGGTAGAACCGCAGGTCAGAGGGTGCGGCTTATAGATTCGCGCCCGTCCCGGAGGGCCTCGGACGGGGGGCGATTTATGAAACCGCCGCAGGTCAGCGCCCGCCGGTGATGGCCCGTGAGTGTGCGTCCCGGGTCCGGCGGGCGCCTGGCCGCAGGCTACCGGGACGCGGTCGGCGGGCCGGGGATTCGTACCCGCCGCAGGATGGTCGCGTTACCCGTGGTGGTAACGCTCAAATCTGGCGGTCCGGGTCGGAGAAGGTGAGGCCACCGGGGGCGAGCGGACGCCGGGCCGGAGCAGATACGGGCGCGGTCTCGCCGGGCGGCTGGCGGAAGTCGGCGCCGTGCTCGACCGGCAGCCGGCGCACGCCGGACTGGGCAGGCACGGGAGCGTCGGTGGCGGGCTCGGAGAAGGCGGGCAGCGAGAGGCTGCGGCGGGCAGTCATGATCACCAGTGTCGCAGCCCGGGCAGGCACGGGTGGGCCGAACCGCTATCACCGGTGGTAGCGCTCTGGCCCCGGCCATCAGGGCCAACCGATCTCGCCCGCCCTCGGGTGGGGTGACCACGAGGACGGCTACGCCTCCGTCTACGGCCGCGGGCCTTCGGTAGCCGAATGCACGAGCCTGAGGCGCGGACGCGGTAGGGGCGCTACTTCCCTCGGGGCCGGCTCCGCAAGCGCGTGCAGCGTCACCCGACCAAGCGGTCGCACTGCCACAAGACGGCCATCGGCGACGAGCGCGGCAAGAGCCTTCTTCACAGTGGTCGGGGACGTGCCGAGCGCCTCGGCCATGCGCAGGTTCGTCATGAACAGCGGATCTCCACCAGGCACTCGTGCCTTGTAGAGGTCCAGCACTGCTGCGGAGATCTCGCTGGCGTTGCGGGGAGTCCTTGCTCTGTCAGGCCGGTCAGGGTCCGGCTCGTAAGCCTCGACCGCGCTGGTGATCAACGCGAGGGGGTCCTCGCTGCGGAAGTCGAACCATTCTCCGTGGATCCGCTGACGGGCGAAGCAGACGTGCAGGTGCTTCTCCAATCGCGGGCCCCCGGGGAAAGTCGCCAGGAGGCGGAGCTCGACGGGCGATCCGGCCTGGAGGCTCGCGAGCCGACCGGCCGGATCGATGCTTCGCCCGATCTTCACCGGCCGAGCGGCAGGCGACCCCACCACGTAGACGGAGTCACTGGTCGCTTGTACCGGCTTGTCCACCCCAACTTCGTTCACGGCACGGCACGTTACCGAGCGCCACTGACAGTAGCGCTCTCAGCTCGAGCACCGCACGCCTTACTCCTGGTCGGGGACGGCCTTGATGGTGCGTCGGCGTCGGGCGTCCACGTTGCCGACCTTCCGGGGGCCTTCGGCGCGGGCATCGAGGGTGATCTCGGGGGCCTCCAGCGCTTCGCCCACCAGGCGACGGATCTCGGGGTTGGAGGCGAAGAAGAAGCGGGGGTTGACGCGGTAACTTCCCGGGTCCGGGTGCTCGACCAACTGGAGCGCTTCCAGCCGAGCCAGGGCCTCGTACGCGGTGGAGGTCGAGGTGCCGCAGTCGTGGGCGATCTCCTCGACGTCGGCCGTGATCGGGGCGAACACGGCGCCGTGGCTGGTGAGCCATTCCAGGACGCTGCGCTGGCTGGCGGACAGGTTCAGCGTGTAGACGGGCGGCATGCCGAGGCTGTCCGGGTCGAAGTCACCGTGGTGGCTGTGGGTGGCGGCGCTCATCGGGTGCCTCCGTTCGTCGTGCGGCGCGGTCCGGGCGTCTTGGCGGCCGCTTTCTCGGCGGCCTTCTTCGCGGCAGTGATCGCCTTGGCGTCCGGTGTGATCGGCGGCGGATCCAACCTACGGCACGCCTGTACCTGGGCGTCGCCAGAGCCTTCCCAGAAGCGCCGCGGGTTCAGCTGGTAGGTCTGGCTACGGGGGCTGGTCTTGAGCAGGATGTTCAGCTTCACCAGGCGGGCGAGCGCCGTCTTCGCGGTCGTCTCCGTAGCCAGGATCGCCCCCGCAACGGCGGCGGCGGTCACCTTCACGGCCGCGCCGGCCCCACCGTTCGAGCGCACCCAGTCGATCGTCGCCCACTCCGCCCCGGACAGCGCCAGCGAGTACAGCGGCGCGTCGTCGGTGTAGGCGTTGAGGGTGTAGGAGCCGTCCATGGTGTGCGGCGTCCGGGGCTTCGGCGCAGGCAGCACCGTCCCCGTATCCAGGTTCACCAGGGCGATGTTGCCCCTGCGAGCCATGTTGCTCCTCACCGTGCCGTCGTTGTCCGAGAACCGGTCCAACGACCGGTGCGCCACCAGGTTTCTAAGGTCTGCTTTTTCAGACGTTAGCTCCGAAAAACCAGACCTTAGCGGCAAGAACCTACAGCAAGAGGCCCGAAAAACGCAGGCGCCTGGCAGCGTGTCGAGCCACTGCCTCCTCACTGCCCCCTGCCGTAACGTCTGGTTTTCTGGCTACAACGTCTGGAAAACCAGACGTTAGTGAGGGGAAAACCGCAGGTCAGGGCATATGTCCCTTCTTAGGTAGTAAAGGCAGGTGGTCACGCAAGCCTTCACCCCGATGGCGCCCTGACTCTGCCAGCACCCTGACCAGTGCCCAGCACCCGTACCCTGCTGCTCACCGTGGGCCCGGCGACTGGGCGCAGTTCACAGCATGGTCCCGGCCAGCTCTTCCAGGTGGTGAGGGTGAGCAACAAGGTCTTCGTCAGGTGGCCAGTAGCGTCGGCAACCGCTCGGAGGGCGTGCAGGCCGTGGTACCCGGTGCAGCTTGGTTCGGTAGGCGGCCCAACCGGCTACTGGCATCGACCCACCGTCTCCGGGGGCAACTGCCCAGTGCCGGACCGGCCACGGTCCGGCCGGTGCGGCGACGGGCCGACGGCGGGGCCGGCCACGGCCCTGACGGCGGACCCGCGCCGCAGGGCAGGCGGCAGGGGCTGGTCCAGCGCAGCCCTTGGCGCTGGCCACGGGTGCGGGGGCGGAGCACGCCGCGCCTGGCCAGGCCCGGATCCGACGGTCCGCGATGGTGACTCGGTTGCCGCCCGTACCCGGTAGTCCGGCAGGGCAGGTGGCGCACCGGGTACGGGGTGGGGAAGAGAGAAGGGGAGGGCGTGCTCGGCGGCGTCGGAGACGAAGAGGTGCAGCGGGGCCGACTGTTCGGGCTGGGTCACCGGTCGCCGCCGCCGGCGCGGAGCCGGGCGAAGGCGTCGGCGGCACCGGTCCACTGCTGGCCGCCGATCGGCGCGGCGAGGGAGGCCATGGCCTCGGTGCTGGTCTGCAAGTCCAGGCGGTGGCGGTAGGTGGCGATGGCCTCGGCGACGGCAGCCAGGTCGCCGATCGAGGAGGAGCCGAGGGCGGTGGCCAGGTCCCGCTCGAACAGGTCGCGGTCGCCGGGCAGGCCGTAGCGGGACAGCGCGGTGCGCAGCGCGTGCAGGGTCGCCGGCTGGGGCGCGGCCGCGTCCTGGTGGTCGGGCTGGGTGGTCACCTGGTCCTCCTCGGTGGTGGCGGCCGCCGTGATCGCGGGCCGCAGGTTCGGCGGTAGCGGTCGGCGGGCGTGCGGTGGAGCAGTCCTGGTCACGCGGCACCGGTGAGGGGCATCGGCTGGCGGGTCGGGCGCAGCGGGACGGCGCCGGCGCGGAGTGCTTTGTCGTGGCGGGCGCGGCGTTCGGCGAGGGCCTGGCTGCTGGTGGCGGCCGCGGTGCGGGCGGCGGCGTTCTCCTGGTCGGCCTTCTCGATGGTCGGTTGACCGCTGACAGACATCCCGGGGGAACGCAAGGCTGGGACCCGCCCGGTTCGTGCGTGCGCCGCTTTCTGTCATCCGGCCGCCACTCAGCTCGAACTCCAGCGCCGCTGGTACACAGCCGAGGCCGACTGGGACGCCGACCCGACCGAGGAGAAGCGGGCCGCATTCGCCACGGTCGGCGCCGAGCTGCACGCACGGACGAAGGCGCGGACGACTTCCAGCTGCGGGCGGCGTTTGCCGGATGCTGCCCGGGACAGCGTCGCTACGGAGACGCTCGGAGACGTCTCGGCGGCCATCTGGGCGTAGGTCTTCCCGCTGCGCGCGCACAAAGCGTTCAGGTACTCGGCAAGATGCCCGGCGACCGCGCCAGCAGCAACTGCCCTCTTGGGCCTTCCCACGACGGAACCTTCCGAAGGTGTCCCCGAACCCCCAATTCCTGCTCTCAGCTGGGCGGGCGTTCTAAGGCGACCAGCCCGACCACCTGCTCCTCGACGACCTGGCGTCGGCGACCCGTCCCGGCGCTGCCGCCGCGGGTCGCCGACGAAGACGACTGCCTGCTCGTACCGCTGGCCGAACCGAGCTCCAGGTCCCCGACGTGCCCGGGGGCCGGCGGCCAGTGGGCGGCGGCGTCGGGGCCGACGATCGTGGGCCAGTGGTCGGCAGCCGAGACGAGTGGGCTGGGCGGGGAGGCTTCGGTTCGTGCGGGCGGCGCGCAGGGCGGTGAGGGCCAGGTCCACGCACTCCCGGATCACGGTGCGGATGGAGCGCACGGCAGCGTCTGGCGGACCGCCTCCGCAGCCTCGGCCCGCGCCAGCTGAACAAGCCCGGCGGGCGTCGGCCTCGACCCGCTGCTGCGCAACCCGCTGACGGTCCGCCGTCTGCTGCTCGGCGTGCAGCATCGCGTGCCGGCGCAGGTACTCTCGGCAACGAGGCCTTCTCCTGCGCGAACAGCGTGCGCGCCCGGCTCTCGATGGACCGCAGCGACGGGTTGCCCCGGTCGGCCCGCAGACGCGAAGGCGATCGCGCGCCCGCTGCAGGAGGGCCGCCGAAGCCCCTGCCCTCACCCCGCCATCCAACGGTCAACCCGATCCCGAGTCCCCAGGTGACTCTCCGGCAGCCAACCGGACTGATCCCGGTGCCCACCTTCGGGCGGCCCTCGCCCGGCAGGCCTCGCAGGCGTGGAAGCCGGCGTCGCCGTAGCGGCGGATGGGCGAGCCGCAGCCGGCACACGGTCCGATCTGCCAGGGCTCGCAGCCGTGGGCGAGGGCGGCTTCGCGGCGCTGGCTCTCGGTGGCGTCGAGTCGGTGGTCCTGCCGGGGCACCGTGAACAGCCGCTTGGGGACCTCGTCGAAGGTGTGAAGGCCGGTGCCGGCGGAGTTGCCGCGCCGGGGCCGGGGGTCGTTGAAGGTGAAGGTCTCCTCGCCGTAGCGGCAGGCCGCGTCGAGTTCCTGACAGGTGTAGGTGATTTCGGCGTCCCCGGTCGGGGGTTCGGCCGGGGAGTCCTCGTCGGGGCCGAACATGTCGTGCCAGCGGTCCCGGTCGGCGGCGGGTACCCACATTCGGGAGATGGAGCGCGGGTCACGCTGGCTGGGGATGCGCATCGGCACGAACTCGCCGTCCGCGCTGGCGACGACGAGTTGGTCGACCTCGGTGGCTGGCTTCGCGGGCAGGCACAGCGCGGGCAGGAACCACTCGGCGTGGAAGCGACCGCAGGAGCTGCCGTTGACCGGGCAAGGCCGCACACTGCTCGGCAGGCACTTCCATTGCTGCAGGTGCCGGACCCCGGCGCGGACCACCATGGCGAGCGGGGAGGCGATCTCCTTCCAGCTGAAGTCGTCGACGCGGGCCCACGGTGCCCGCTCGACCACGGCGGAGCGGTCGGTGTCGGTCACCCACAACGGGACGATCCCGTGCTCGGCGGCGGCTCGGGAGCGGCGGCGGACGGTGTCGGCGGTGATCGGCGAGTACTGGGCCTCCCAGCCGATCCGGCGGCCGTCATCGCCGGTGACGAGGACGTCGGTGCGGATCCGCCCGTCGGTTGCGCGGGCCTCGACCTCGGCGTGGAGGCCGTGGCGTTCGGCGGCCCGGGCGATCCGCTCCTTCATCGCCTGGTGCTTCGCGCTCTCCTCGGCGGTGGGGGTGTGACGCACCGGCAGGTGGGCGGCCACCCAGAAAGTGGAACCGCCGACCGTCCGGCGGCGGATCGTCATCCACGGGGACCGGCCCTCCTCCTCGGCCTGGCAGGCGCCGTCGCGGTGGTGCTCCAGGCACTCCAGGAGCTCGCGCTCGCGCCGGTCGATCGGGGTGGTGATCTCCTCCAGCAGGCCGGGCCGGTCCGGATGGTTGAGGTCGGGCAGGGTCAGGTTGATCTCGATGCCGTACCCGGTGTGGAAAACGCCGTTAGCCATATCCGGAGAATAGAAACAGGAACTGACAATTTAAACACCGCTGTGAATGTTTAGGATCGGCAGATAAAGCTCTCAAATAACACTGGCCTCACGATTGACAGAATTCGACATTCTGTTTGAATTCCCACCCGCGCATACCTGCCCGCCGGCGGCCCATACAAGGGTCCGGCCACAGCACGGATGTGACCCGCGGGACACATCCCGGCGCGCACGGGCTGGACGGTTCGTTCTACGCCGGGAAGCTATCGATGAACGCGCCCCGGCCTCCGGCGAGATCGAGTGGCTGAAGGTCGGCGTCGTAGTCGATCCACCACACGACCGGAGTCTGGGGCGCCAGCTCGCGCAGGACCGTGTAGATGACGGTCAGCGGTGCGGAGTGCGGTTCCCGGTCCTCGAACGAGAACGCTCCGTGCCGCAGGTTGAACGACAGCTCAGCCCGCTGGCCGGGTTCGACCTCGGCGTCGATCTCCAGGAAGTTCTCGAAAGCGCTGCTCACCGTGGAGGCTGGCCAGTGCCGGCGGACGCAGTCCTTCACCTGCTCGCCGGTGAAGGTCCACGGTCCGGCGTGCTCGCGGTCGGCGCTGACGTAGAAGGTGGATCCCACGGTCGTTCTCGTTTCTCTTGGCGGTGCGGGCCCGGGTGGCGGGTCAGGGTTCGATGCGGACGCGTCCGGTGACGCCCTGGGCGGTCATGAGGGCCTGGAAGTAGGAGCTCGCCTTCGCGTCGTTGGTGATCAGCTCGAGGTGGTTGACCTTGTTACGGGGGTCCTTCAGCGCGGACGCGTACTTCTCCAGTTTCTTCGCCTCGCCGTCCATGGTGTTCTCGTAGACGAAGTCGAACACGCCGTCGGCGTTGTCCAGCCGGAACGGTGACTTGCAGCTCTTCTGCTGGCCGATGTACTTGGCGTCGATCGCAGCCCCGTCCTCGGGCCGGACTCCGTCGGCGTCCATCCCCAGCTCGCGGCCGGTCTCCGGGTCAGTCACGTTGGTGTACAGCCGGTACTCGGTCGACCCGGCCACCCTGACCTGGTACCCGCGGCGTGCGTCGATCTTCGGATCGCCCTTGACCGACGGCCCCAGCGCCTGGAAGGTACGGCCGTCCTGCTCCATCTGCGTCATCCACGCCCGAACGGCGGCCTGGTCCTGCGCCGAGAGGGCCGGGAACGGGCTGGCAGGGTCACGGGGAAGAGGCGGCATCCCGGCGGTGACCGTGAACGGTGGGGGCTTGGGGCCGGGAACGGCCGCGGCGTCGGTCGCCCCGGCCAGCACAACGGCGGTCGCGGTAGCGGTCACCGCCGCGCCCACGGGGATGAGGCTCGCCGCCGCGCTGTCGACCACGGCCGCCGCCTCGGCGAGCACCGCGAGTTCCGCGCTCCCCTCCACCGCCGCGGTCATGGCGACCGCCGCGGTACCGGCCTCGGCGGCGATCGCGGCCTCACCCCCGGCAGCCGCCAGATCGGACCCGCCGAGGGTGACCACGGTCAGGAGGATGCCCGCCCCCGCGACGAGCCCGGCAGCGACGGCGAGATCCTCCAGCTTGTCCCGCAGGCCCTCGACCTCCTTCGCATACGCCTCGCACGCCTGCCCCAGCTTGAACGCCGCATTCGTCAGGCTGTTCAGCAGAGGCCCCTCGGTGGCGCAGCCGTCGTGCATCTTCGCCCAGTTCTGCGCGAAGGAGGTGACGGCGCTGGAGGTGCTGGAGGCGGTGACCCGCTGCACCCGCTTGTCGCCTTCGGTCCCCAGCCGGCTGATCAGCGCCGCGAAGTGCTTCCAGTCGGCCGCGGCCTTGCGGAGCCTGTCCACGTCACCCTGCGGCCAGAATTTCCGGAGGATCTCGTGGACCGCACCGGTGTCGTTGTGCCCGGCGGCCGAGCGGAGCTTGGCCTTCGCGGCCTGCTCGTCGCACTGCGGGTCGGCTGTCTCGGGCAGCTTCTGCGGAGCCATCATCGCGGCCGCGACATCGGCGTCGGCCTGAAGGTAGCTGATCGCCATCGTGTACAGGCCGTTGGCGGTCCCGCCGAGCTGACCGATGACCTGGGACATCGCGTCGGCGACCTTCTGCGCCGCGGAGTCGTACTTGGCGGCGAACTTCGTGCCGGCATCGTCATCACCGGCCATGCCCGCGGCGTCGTCCATGGTGAACACCAGGCTCCGGTAGAGCTGGGCAGCCGCGCTGTGCAGGTCGCTGAAGCCGGCGGAGGACACGATCATGTCCGCCGGTTTGACGTGGAAACTCGTCATCAGACCCCCCAGTTTTCCGTGCTGTTCACGGTAGCAAGCACGTCTGGCGCGCAGGGAGGCATCCGCCGTGGGACCGGATCCAGGCGAACGTGTCGGCGGCCACGGTCCGGAGAACAGCACAAACCGGCCGCCGTGGACGGCTCGCCCGGATTCAGTGCCTGTGTCTGAACCTGGACCGTCGCAAAATGTGTGAGACGGGGTGTGCAGAGCGGGGCGGGCGGCCATGCTGGGTACGGCGATGACCGGTCGAGGGGTTGCATGATGGTGATATGGCAGGCATGCCTTTGGGGTCTGCTTGGAGCCGGATTGATCGAGATCCGTGGCTTATGGTCGGCGTTCCAGCCGTCCCGTGCCCCGAAGTGGCCGTGGAAGGACGGTAGGGGCCGGCCTCAGGTGTGGGGCTACGTCATTGCCGTGGCTTGCCGGTTCTCGATGGCTGTTGGCCTGGATGCCGTCTACGCCGCGGCGCATCAGATTGCGGGACCGCTGGGAGCAGTGACGATGGGTATCGCGGCGCCGTTGGTGATCCAGCAGATGGCCGTGCGTGCGGAGGCCGCACCTGTGCCTGCGGCGGACACCATCGCACAGACAGGGATTGGGCAGATCTCAGAGGGCGGGCTCGGTGCCCGTGGACAGGCGGCTGAACTCCGGGACGAGACTCAGGGGGGCGCGAGTGTCCGCTGACTCCCGTGTGCTGAGTACGGTCCGGCATCACCTCCGGGGTACGCCGCCGACGGTCCTTTCGCCGCAGAAGACCCTGTGGGGATGGATTCGGGCAGCGCTTGCGTTCCAGCCCGCCCACCCTGCAGCCGTTCCCTCCCTCGCCGAACCCACCGAGCCACCGACCGTCATCACTGGCCCGCCGGCGGACCATTCGCCGGCGGACCATTCGCCGGGGATAGAGACCGCTGGCCATGACGCCTCCGGTGACATCCCCACCCAGCCTGTCCGGTTCAGAGTGGCGGATCTTGGCGCGGCAGAACGCCTAGCTTTGCGCACTCGGCCCGGTTTTCAGGCCGCACTCATCAGCGGCATCTTGGCGAGAACACTCACTCTTACCTTCGACCTCAGGCTCACCTTCGAGCTCGTGCACGCCCACTCACACCTACACCCTTTGCACCGTCGACCGCTTCTCCTCGACCCCATCCTCGACCGCGCGCTCGCCCTCGACCGCGCCTTCGACCTCTACCTCACCCTCGACCCCGTCCTCTACCTCGATCGCGAGCGCGAGCGCGCCATCGCCCGTGACCTCAATTTCGCCATCGCCCGTGATCTCGACCACGACCGTAGCCCCGACCGCACCCTCGAACACGCCATCGCCCGCGCCCTCGCCCGTGACCTTGACCGCACCCGTGGCCTCGCCCGTGACCTCGACCGCGCCATCGACCGCGCCATCGCCCGCGACAAGTACGACCCCGACCTCGATCTCGCCCTCGCCCTCACCGGCGACCTCGCTCGCGCCCTCCACAAGGCCGTCCGCCTTGCCCTCGCCTTCACCCGTGGCCTCGCCCGCGACCTCAACCACACGCTCGCCCTAGCTGGCGACCGAGACCGCGCCCGTGACCTCGTCCTCGCCCTCGCCCTCGCCCGCGACACCCTCGACCGGGACCTCGTCCGGGACCTCGCCATCGGCCTCGTCGAAGATATCGACGACCCGGACCTCATCCGGTACCTCGTCCTCGCCCTCGCCCGCGACAACCTCGACCCCGGCCGCTTCGTCCAGGACCTCGTCCTCCCCCGCGTCCGCGACCTGAGCGAAGGCCTCAGCACTGTTGTTGGTGTGGATGCAGAGGACCTGCTCAACGCCGTGCAAGCGGGCCTGCTGGACGACTTCACACAGGCCGACCTCCGCCACGCCGACCTCACCCATATCGTCCTGACCGGCATACGGTGGTCCCTTGGCGGCACCCAGTGGCCACCAGTCGTGAACCGAGAAGAACTCCTGGCCAGATCCACAGAGACCAGCCCTGGCTCCGGCATCTACGTGGTCACCCGGGGTGAAATGCCACGTATTTTCCCAGCCAAAATGCTGCCACCCATTCCCCGTGGGGATCCCGACGCTGCTTCTTGATCTCCATGAGGACGCCGCTCTTTCCCGGGCCGCCCGACAGCCAGCCTGATCTTGAGGGCGCGGAGGGGATGAGCGCAGCTCACCGCGCTCGCGGCGCCGAAGGCGTCCTTGACCTGGACACGTCCTGTGGCTGGGACCCGCCAGAAGAGGCCTGACCGGTGCGCTCGCGGGTCGGAAGCGGTGTGAGCCTGGGGAGAGCGGGGAGGTGATCGCCGATGGCAGCGAGGTCTGCTTCCTGGTGCGCGACTCCTCGGTGGTGCACCGCACCGACCCGAAGCACGACGGCCAGCGGCTGCTGGTGGCGTGTGGCCGTGAGCACGGGCGGCAGCTGGTCGAGCAGTATCGCAGCCGGCCGTTCGTGGATCCCGAGCAGTGGGCGGCCAAGATCATGCGGGCGCTCGACCAACCAGTTGAAAGCCCGAAATTCGAGGACACGGTTCTGCTCAACCGCATGCAGATCACGCAATTGGAGGTTCGAACAGCACCAACGCGCACTCAGCGACCCCTCGTCCTCCATGCAGAAGGTGGAGTGCCCAGCCTGCGGCGTCACCTGGACGAGCGGCAACGACCGACGTCAAGACGCTCGCTACTGTTCACCGCGATGCCGACAAGCCGCTTACCGCCAACGCATGATGGCCGAAGCTGACTGACCGACAACAGCAGGCAGGCACTACTGTCCTCAGCTATGACAGAGCCGACCTACCTGCACACCACTCGGGTGGCCTACGACACCGTTGCCGTCGACTACGCCAAACTTGTGCCACCTGCGTTCGAGGGCGACCTATACGGCCGCGCGATGATAAGCACGTTCGCTGAACTCACGCGGGCCGTCGACGCCGGGCCCGTCGCTGATCTCGGCTGCGGGCCCGGCCACGTGACGGCACACCTGCACTCGCTCGGGGTGACCGCGTTCGGCATCGATCTGTCGCCGGAGACGGTTGCGGTTGCCCGCCGCACGCACCCGGACCTGCAATTCGACGAAGGGTCGATGACCGACCTGGACCTGGCGGACGGAGCTCTCGGTGGCATCATCGCCTGGTACTCAACCGTCCACACCCCTCCGGAGCTGTTGCCGGTGGTGTTCGCAGAGTTCCACCGTGTGTTGGCCCCAGGCGGCCATCTGCTGATCGCCTTCAAGGCAGGCGACAAGCACCGGCACCTGGAGAACGCATACGGGCACGAGCTCTCCCTCGACGTCTACTGGGTGTCTCCCGACCGAATCTCCGAGCTCCTGAGCCAGATCGGGCTGGTGGTGGATGCCCGACTGATCCGCGAGCCCAACGAGAGCGAGAAGCCCCGGCAGGGCCAGCAGGCATACCTCCTCGCCCGAAAGCCAGGGCAGCCGGCCGGAGACCTGGAAACGCGGGCAGCCGACAACGCCACGTGAGACGAACCCGCCGATCTACTTCCCGGCGACAACATCAAGTGAGACCGGCCGCCAAGCCGGTCTCACCGCTGATTACACCTGCCCAGGTCACGGGACTGCTTACCGGCAATGATCAATTGAGACGGGACAAGTAGACGGCGTTCGAACGCCGATCCACCCCGGCCACCCACCAGACGCCGCACTCCGGGCACTCAACCCGGCCGGTGCCGCTGATCTCGGCTGCCACCCGCTTCCGCAGCCGGCGTTCCACCCGCCACTGCCTGGCACGACAGGCCGTCGAGCAGAACGCGGCATCGGGCCGCGATGCTGGCCTCAGCCGACCACCACAGCCCCTGCACTTCCGCTCTCCGGCCCGCCCGGCGCCCTCGGACACCCAGTCAGGTTAGGGCTCCAGGCTACCCAAAGTAGGGGTTCAGACACAGGCACTCAGCGGGCCGGCGCGGCGGAGACGGCGGCGCGAGACCGTACGACGGTGGTCTCCGGGCGGTACACCGGATCGGGCCTCAGGGCGTCTGCCAGAGGCGACGAACGCAGGACGTGGTGGTAGCCGGCAGCACCGCCACCACGCAGGGATTCCAGGTAGAACACCCGCAGGATCACCGCGAGCTCGGCCTCGGTGACGTCCACGCTGTGCCGGCTGGAGCCCTCGACCGGCCGCGCCCTGGCGATTGCCGCGCCCAGCAGGCCGGCGTCCACCCCGGGGAGGAGGCCGGCCTCCGCGTCCTTGCGGACGGCGCGGAGGAGAGGCAGGTCGACGGCGCGCACGCTGATCGTGGAGTCCGGCACGCAGTCAGCCACCGGTGTGACGGGCTGCTCGGCGGGGCGGTCCCGCAGGACCCGGTAGCGCAGCAGGTCCTGCCCCAGCCCGGTGGCCCGCACCGCCCACGCTGGACGGGTCCCGGCGGCGGCGAGACCGTCGAGCTGTTCGGGGCCGGCGAACTCGCACACCTTCGCTCCGACGAGCCGGCGCACGGTCCCGTGTTCCGCGATCCGGCGTTCCAGGGGCAGGTCCCCGGTCAGCCAGCCGGAGCCCTCGGCAGCGGCGGCCTCCAGCATCACCCACTCATCGTGACTCAAAGCCACAGAATCCTCCCTCAACGTGACCGCGTCGATCCTGCCACGTCGGCCCGCCACGGCACTCGGGTTTCGCACTTCCCCGCCAGGCCCGGACCGGTGGGCGGCGACCGTGGGCCCGTTGCTGCCGGTACCCGGCCGTCCGGCATTGCGGGTGGCAGGCGAGGGGTTGGCGGAGCTGCCCATAGGTCCCGTGCGCGGCTTTCGGGCAGGGGTGTGCCGCGCCGTACAGCGCCGGCTGGCCACGGGCCGAGCCCACACCGGCGCTTGGGAAGGCGCACTCCTTGTGGTGAGGTATCCCCGCAATCCCCGCACTGCCCGCCGGTGAGCCGTAGATTCACTGCGACGACCGGTGACCGATGAGGCATGGGAGTGGTTGTGGGAAGCGGAAACACCTTCGGTACGGACAGCGGTGTGGCATCGACGATCGCCCTGCTGGAGGTACGACAGCCCGCCGTGCAGGACCGAATCCGTCGAGCGGAGGCGGAACTGGCCGCCGCGACGGCGGAACAGGAGGCCATCGCCAAGGCACTCGAAGGGCTACGGCTCCTCTCGTCCGGCACGCCCCTGGACAGCGCTGGTGAGCTGCACGCTGACGACCTGTCTCCGGCACCGTCTGCTGGGGCTGTGCGGGAAGCCGCTGCGGCGGCCGAGCCGGCCGACCGGCGGGTGGCGTCCTCACCCAGCGGGCCTGCCGCCGCGGTGGTCCGCACCGGGAAGAGAACGGCCGCGAAGAAGAAGGCCGCCGCCACGAGGACGCGCGCGGCGGCGAAGACGGCCACCCCCGCGCCCGAACGGAAGGAACGGGCCTCGGCACCCGGCGCGAGGAAGACCGCCCGGAAGACGACGGCGAAGGACACCGGGCCCAAGGGCGCGGCGCAGCGGACGGCCACGGCCAAGGAGGCGGCCCGGGGGAAAGCGGCGTCCGCCGGTGGCAAGTCCCCCGTTGAGGCGGCCGCGCCGGCGGCGGGCCGCCGACGGCAGGTGACGGACGCGGACAGCGTCCTGGAGGTCCTGTCGAAGGCGGGAAAGCCGCTGCGCGCCCGCGAGGTACTCGACCTGCTGGAATTGGATGCCCTCGAGGGGAACATCAACGCGCTCCGCACCAGGCTGGAACGCCTCGCCAGGGACGGCCGCGCGCAGCGGCCCGGGCGCGGCCTCTACACGGTGACGGCCGGCCGGCCCGAGACCGGGAAGTGACCACGCCGACAGGGCGACCGGCTGCTCAGCCGGCCTGCGGGTCCCGGGCACGGCAAGCGCCTGCAGCGTTGGCTGGAAGAACGGCGGTCCCCCGCACCCGCTGACCGTTTGCCCGAGCTGTAGCGTCACGCGGCGAGTGCGCGGGTTCGCTGAGACCAGACTGTCGCCTCGTCGTACGGTGTACCGGCGTTGAAGTACGAGCCGTTCTTCAGCTGGCCGAGACCTGAAGCTTGTAGTCGACGGAGACGGCAAAGGATCCCGATGATCCCCTGATGCTCAGTGTGTGGCTGCCAGGTGCCAGCGGTTCCAGTTGTACCCAGAGGCCGCAGGCCCGGGCTAGGAAGCGTCCCCCGTCCTGGGTGAGCGGGTTGCCGTCCACAGCACTGATCTGCACGGTTGTCGCTTCGTATCGTTCGAGTTCCAGAGCTTGGCCGTCGAGGATGGCACTGCCCTGCGCGGAGGCCATGAAGGCGGTGCAGTCGCCTGCTTTGCCGTATGTGTTCACCAGTGGGAAGGCCACTGGCACCGCTGCAGGTACTGTGCACGAGCGCGTCACGGTCCCGCCGAAGGTACCGGCGAGGAACCAGATGCCGGCGGTCTGGCCCTGAGCGCACAGGTGGCCGTCCTGATCTGAGACAGGGTTCGAGTCACTGACACTTGAAGCCGCCCAGGTCCACCAGTGGCCCTGCAGATCGGCGGCGCTCAGCTTGGCTCGCGTACTCGGAGTACCTCCTGCGGGCAGCGTAGGAGCGGTCGCCGCCCTGGTCGGGGAGCTACTTGTGTCCGCCGTAGAAGACGGGGCAGACGTGGCGGAGCATGCGCTGACCAGAACCGATGCGCCGATCAGCAAGGCTGTGGATCTTCCGAGATGCATGAGCGAAGAGTACGAGGCACAGTGCGCAGCTCGCCGCGGTGCTGACCGCGCTGGCGGCGTGTGTCGGTCCGTTGGTGCTGAGCCGTCGCGTGGGCTGACGGCGTCCCGGCCGGCCCAGGGCCGGCCGGGCGGGTGGATACGCTGGTGGCCGGGGCCCTCACGATTCGAGCGTGAGGGCCCCGGCCACGTCTGCGTGCCGGTCAGCGGTGGGGCGGGGTGGGGTAGACCTCGATCCGCGGGCCGCCCTTCGGTGGGGCGAGGACGTCGCGGTAGTGGTGGTCGAAGGACAAGACTGCTGGCCGGGCGAGGCGCCAGGCGAGGACGGCGTTGACGGCGTCGGCTAGGCCGAGGGCGTGGCCCTGGTACTGGCGCAGCAGGGCTGCGGCGTCGGCGTACAGGCGCCGGTCGGCCGGAGGAAGGACAACGAAGCCCTGTCCGGCGAGCGCGCCGAGCCGGGTGATGGCGTTGATGGCCTCGGCCTCTCCGGCGCGGCGGGCCAGGAGGTGGTCGAGCTCGGTCATCACCATGGGGGAGACGATCAGGACCCGGGCCAGGGAGAGGGCCTGGGCGCCCTGGGCGTGGAGGTCGTCCTTGCGGTTGAACGCCGCGAGGAGCACGGAGGTGTCGGCGACCGCGACGCCCAGTGGGGCGGTTGGGCTCACCGGACGGTCCGGTCGTGCATCCACTGGTCGGCTCCGGCTGCGAGGTCCGACGGCCCGTCGAACAGCGACCAGTCCGCCAGCGGCTCGGCGGGAATCGGCAGAAGGCCGGCGGCGTGCTCGATCGCCAGATCCTCCGGGGTCCGGCCAAGGACGGCGGCCAGGTCCCGCAGGATCTGCGCCTCCGCCCCGGACACGGTGACGCTCGCGGTGATCGACGGCTGCTCCGGCTGCTCCGGAGCCGGTTCCGACTGAGGGCTCATCAGTTCACTCCGTGTCCAAGGGGTGGGTCTGCAGGTCGACGGTAGCGGTCGGCAGGCGGTCTGCGGGCCGATCCCGCTCACGCTGCACCGCGTCGGGGAACTGCCGCCTGGCAGGCGGGACGCGGCACGGGGATGCCGGCCTGGTAGGTCGGGTACTGGCAGTTCGGCGGAACCGCCTCGGGAGCTTCGGCAGGAACCTCATCATCAGAAGACCTCAGCTCACCCTTCCGTCGTGTCGTAGGGCGCTGGTACATCAGGGGACAACAGGTCGGGTAGCGCGGTCTGCCGAGAAGGAGGTCATCGTGGTGAGCCCGTACAGCCCAGGAGGAAGGCGGCAGGAACTGCTCCGGCACTACACGCAGGCCGTGGCCACACGGCTGGTAGGTGCCACCACCGACGAGACCCAGGTGGTCATCGCCGGTGGAGTTGCTGACCTGATCGTCTACTCATCCGACGCTGAGCTTCCCGTGGTGACCGTTCGGTTGACTCCGTCGGGGCGGGACAGCGAGGCGGTGCGATCGGCGATGGCAGCCCTGCAGACCGACAGCAATGCCATCGCCCGCAAGATCGGCGCCACCCTTCAGTGGAGTTCTGACGAGGTAGTAGCGCGCGCACCGGAGCACATGCGGGGATGGCGCTACCTCAACGGTCCCGCCCGGAATAAGGGAGTGGTCGTCAGTGCGTCCGTCGACTGGGCAGTGAACGTCGCGAAGGGGTTGCGCCGGTTCGTTCTCGCAGCGCTCCCCTCGGTGCACCGTGAGCCGGCGTCTGTTCTCGAGCAGCGGGAACCCGCCCCGTTCACCATCCCCCTTCCCACGGGCCGGGCCTCTGCGGTCTACGAGGCTGAGGTCGCACGGATCGCCATGCGGCGGGAGTTCTTGGCGACCGTGGCTGCCCGTGTGAACGGTGGCACCATGACGAGTCCCCAGTCCGTCACCGCCTGGGCGCCGGACGGCTTTTCCCTGTACGTGAACGCCTACGACGGCAGCACCAGGAAGCCGGTGGTATGGGCTTACCTGACAGCCGATGGCAAGCCGACGGCGCCGCAGTTGGAAGTGATGGCGGCACTGGGCGAGGACGTGCGATCGGCGGCGGCGCTCATTGGCACCAGGCTGTCGTGGAATCCGGAGCGCAAGTTCAGTGTGTCGGCCAACTGCCCTGTCCCGGCCGTCGGCAGGTTCCCCGACGGCTCGGAGGCCGTGGCTGACGACGCCATCGAGTGGGCTGTCCGTACGGTCGAAGGCATCCAGCGTCACCTCCTCGGTCCGATCGCTTCGGGAACCCTCGAGCCCGCCTGCACACCGAAGCCCGGAACACGGCCGGCCGCACCTGCAGCCCCTCGCGATCCCGCGCCAGCGGTGCCGGTGCAGGTGCCTTCGTCCCCGGAAGCGCCACCGACGGCTCGGTACGGGCCCGCCGCCGTCCTGCTGGAGGCCGGCGACTACCGGGAGAAAACCGCCGCCTTGGAGTACACCCAGGCCGGGCGCTCCCGACGTCGCCGCGCTGCCGTTGTCCTGCGCCCGGTCCGCTCACCCGTCGCACGTGCGCTGGTCGTCGCCCGGTCCGAGCGCTCCTGTGAGAACCCGGCGTGCCTCAGTCCGGGGTTCCGTGCGATGACCGACGACGGGGATCCGATCGTGGAGGTCGACCACATCATCGGTTTGGCCGACGGCGGAGAAGACCACCCCGCCAACATGATCGCCCTCTGCCCCAACTGCCACGCTCTGAAGACCCGAGGTCGAGGCCGGGAGGCCATGCAAGAGTCCCTGCGGGAGGTCGCCCGCACCCGGCACGCCGAGGCCATGGAGGGGCGCCTCGGCATCGTGCAAGCGGGTCCGTAGCGACCATGCCGCCGCTATCGGCCCGAGGCCGGGGCGAGCGGCCGTCACGCAGCACCACTGTGGGGCATCGGCTGGCGGGTGGGGCGCAGCGGGATCGCGTCGGAGTTGGCGGTGCGTGCGGTGGCGAGGGCTGCGCGGTGGGACTCGCGCAGGCAAAGGGCGCGGGCAGCGTCGGCCAGGGCGAGCTTGTCCTCCACGTACGGCCGGTGGGCGCTCTCCGGCTCCCGGATCCGGTTGTAGTGGTCGAGGAGGATCTGCTCGCGGCGGGCGGCTTCCTCTTCGCGGGCGGCCTGGCGGGCCTGGGCCTGCTCGCGCATCTGCTGGCGGAGCTGCTGGTAGGCGGGGCTGCCGGCGAGCGGCGACGCGATCGGATCGGCGGCCTGCTCGCCCTGTCGCTGGGCCGGGACGGCCGGGTCGCTCTCGGTCGCCGGGGCGGTAGCGACCGGTCCGACGCGGATCTCCAGGGCGCGGACGGTGTCCGGGCGGACCCGGTTGAGGCGGCCGAGGATCTGGCGCTGTTCCAGGTGGAGCTTGGTGGTCCAGGCCGGGGAGTCGCAGGTGATGCGCAGGGTGCGGGTGTCCGGGTTGAAGCCGGCCAGGAACCAGTGGAGGGCGGCCTCGGTGCCGACGAGCTGAGCCCGGTTGTCGCGCATCGTGCCCCGGGCGGTGCCGAGCGCCCCGCCCTGCGAGGCGGTCATCGCAGGCACGACGGCGGCCAGGTTGGAGGGTTCGCGGGCGTCCCGGCCGCCACGTCTCTGCCGGTCGCGACGCCATCACCCAGCAGCGAGCCGCCCAGCTCGACATCGGTGCGCTCGCCCTCGAGGTCGTCCCTGCCTACATCTCCGACCGCCAGGCCGAGGACAACGGTCTCGCCCGCCTCGCCAACGACATCGGCATCACCACCGAGGAGATCCTCGCCTGCCGCCGCTACGCCCTCTCCGGGAACGTCCGGGCGATGGACGGCTGGTAGAACCGCAGGCCAGAGGGACGCGGTCGGCGGGCCGGGGATTTGTACCCGCCGCAGGACAATCGCTGGACACTCCCTTGCGGCTTTGAATGGTCCAAATTCTGACGGCCCGCCACGACCTGCCGCCTGAGTACCCGTGCCCAGAGGGGACCGGTATGGCTGGATCCAGAGTCGGAGATCCAGTCGTTGCGAGGGCGGAGTCGAGTAGTGACGGCCGCGGTGCGGGCAGCGGCCTCCTCCTGGTCGGCCTTCTCCGCGAGGCCCTGGGCGAACTCGTCCTCGGGTTCCAGGACAGATCGCGCGGCGTGGTCCCAGCAGGCCTGGAAACAGCACGAGGGCCTGTGTCCGCGCGTTCGCGCGGGCACAGGCCCTCGTGGGTCACCCCGGTGGTCCCTGTCCGGCCCCCGAGGCACGGGGGATGGTCGGCTTAGTACCAGTGGTGGGTCTGCCAGAACGCCCAGGCGGCGTTGGGGCTGCCGTAGCGGGAGTTCATGTAGTCCAGCGCCCACTTGATCTGGGTGCTCGGGTTGGTCTTCCAGTCCGCACCGGCCGAGGCCATCTTGGAGGCCGGCAGCGCCTGGCCCAGACCGTACGAGCCCGAGCTCGGGTTGGTCGCGGTCACGCTCCAGCCGGACTCGTGGGAGACGATCTGGCTGAACGAGGCCAGCTGGTCCGCCGGCACCATCTGGGCGGCGATCGCCTGCGGGGAAGCATCCGCAGCCGAGGCCACGGCGGGGACCACGGCGGCACCCAGGGCGGTCACACCGGCGGCGCCGGCGAGAATCGCGGCGGAGGTACGCATACGGAGCTTGAAAGCGGGCATGTAGAGCAAGACCTCAATCGGGTTGGGCCGGTGTCACGCCCCGTCTCGACCGTGGCCGGACAGGGGCCGAACGGTCGCGGGGTGTGACTCGGCGGTGAGCCGTTCACCGGCGGGACAGGAGCCGGTGTGGCTGACGACGAATGCCAAGTTGCCAGAGCGGATCGGCGGTCGCCAAGACCCCTCGTTACGATCCGCGGTCGTAGCCGAAGAGACCGGCACTGATTCGAGGGACGCGCCGCCGGAGCACGCCGATCCCCGCCGACCCCTCTCGGCCTGCGCAAACACCCCCAGCCGCCGGGCAAATACCATTAAAAGGGTGCAAAACGGACACTACTATCCGTCGTCGTGCACCACATCCGCGTGTGAGCGCACTCACGGCACAGGCCCCGGCGACATCACCGACCGGCCCACCGCCATTACGCTGAGTCAATACCAGGTGGCCGTCATTGAGACCCCCACCACACCTGGCTGGCAGGAGCGGCAGGGCGCGGGCTTGGGGTAGGCCAGGCCGATGATGGTCACGGGTTCCGTCCCAACCTCCCGGGTGCCGCCCTGTTGTTCCCGGCGCGGTAGTGGAGCGGGACGGCGCGGCGCGGCTCAGTCCTGCCGGGCGAGGTAGAAACCGAGCTCGAGGGTGTTCTGCTCGGCCAGGGCAGTCAGCGGTTCCATCAGGTTGTCCCACAGGGGGTCGATGTCCGGGTCGTCGGCCTCCGTCAGCCGGCACGCGGCCGCCTCTTCCCGGCCCAACGGCTTGTCCCGGACGGCGTCGGCAAGGCTGAAATAGACGCCCTCCACCGTGGTGAGCAGCTCCTTCTGTTCCTGCTGCTCGGAGGCCTGGAACCCGGCAGAGCGGGCGCGCCGCATGGAGGCGACGGGGATGGACAAGGCGGACTGGAGCTGGGAGAGGGGCGGTCCGCCGGGCGCTGGCTACGGGTGCGGGGGCGGAGCACGCCGCGCCTAGCCACCCACGCGGCCGCGGTCCGCATCGGTTCGCAGTTGCCGCCCGATCCCGGCCTGGTCGGCAGGGCAGGGGGCGGGCGTCCGGGGTGGGGAAGAGCGAAGGGGAGGCCGGCGCTCGCTCCCCTCGCGTGGCTCCGACGACTGCTACTCGCCGGCTTCGGCCTGCTCCCCGACGGCCGGGTACTCCTCCAGCAGGCGCTCGTACAGTGCGGACCGCCGGATCTGCTCCAGCACGATGTCGGCGACCGGCTTGGCCGCCTTATAGGCGCTGCGGCCCTTGTCCTGCTTGTCGAATGGCATGCCGCCGGGGCTCCCGATCTCGCGACGGCCGAGGTTGGCCATCACCTGCACCGCCGCGCGGGCCCTCACCGGGCCGCGGCCTTGCGGGTCTGCCGGGAGAACGAATTCGGCGAGCTGCGGGTTGGTGACCCAGGCGCCGGGCGTACTGCAGATCCGCCAGGCCGCGGCAAGCTGCTCGGTGTTGCGCAGCAGTTCCACCCAGCGGTGCAGCATCTCCGTGTCCCAGTGCTGGATGAACCAGCCACCGTGGTGGCTCCACACGGCCTGTGCCGACGTCCCGTTCACGGATACGCCTGGGGGCTCCTGGAGGTCCCCGAGGCCGTAGGCGGCGCGGACCACGGCCATGGCCTCTTCGAAGGTGCTCTGCGTGGTGTCGATGATGATCTGCACGACCGGCCTCCCCGTGCCTCTGCTTTCGTCCCCGAGGTCACCGTAGCGAGCGGGGGTGGGAGCGGGGCCCAGTTCGGCGGGTTCGCCGGCGGCGAGGGACGGGAGGGTGCGAACGTACGCTGATGCCCGGGCCCCTCGCGATTCGAGCGGTTTCTAGGGGCCCGGCCATCTTCCTCGGGCTGCTCTCAGGTGCGGGTGGCGAAGGCGATCTCGTACGGCATCTGAGTCGCCATCGCGAGGACGCCGTCGAGCAGCGCGATCCAAGGGGCGTCGCAGCCCTCGATCGCGGCAACGGACAGCTGGGACCCTGCCGCCGTCGACCGGTCGAGCCGCTCCTCGATCATGTCGTCGGTGAGAATTCCGTACGCCACCTCTACGCCGTCGAGCAGCCGCTGACGGCGCTCGTTCGCTCGGGCGAGCGCGTCGGCGTCGCGGGCGCCCAGCAGCTGGTCGACCGGAACCCTGAGCAGCGCCTCCAGCTCGGCCAGGGTCGGTTCCTCGCACAGCCGCTTGAGGCTCTCCTGGTCCAGCGGAGGCTTCCCGGTGGCCACGCGATCCAGCATGGTGATGCCCAAGGCCGCGCCTGCGCTGGCGTACCGCCACAGCAGTGCCTCGACTCCCCGCCCGTACACGAACGCGTGGTGGTAGAGCCCGCTCAGCGCTTGCGCGTGGGAGTTGAATGACGCCCCGTCGAGTCGGCGCTCGGCGCTGTCGCCCAGCGAACGGGCCCGGCGCTCGACCGCGATCGCCGAATGCCACTCGTGTGCGAGGTCGCCGACCGCCTCGTTTATCGTGGCCAGGGCCTCCAGTTCCAGCTTGCTCAGCACGCTGAGCTGGTCCTTGCTCGGGAACTCCGACATGGCCGTCTCCTTCTGTCACAACGGCGGGGCACGGTGGGGTGGTGGCCCCGCACAGGCAGGGCCACCACCGGGCGGTTCAGTTCAGGCGCCAGCCGTCGCGGAAGTCCTCCACCTGCTCGGTGTTCCTGGGGAGCTGCGAGGCGACCACCGCCGACAGCGCGGCCTGTTCGACGGCGGCGATCCACAGGTGCCCGGCTTGGGCACCCACACCGAGCCGCTCGCCGACGAGCTTGGCGAGGGCCTCCCGCCGGTCGTCGGGCACCTCGTCGAACCCGGAGAGCAGGAGCCCGGCGAGCGCCGTCTCGGTGGTGTGAGCGTAGGTGAGGCGCACGGAGTTCTGGAGGTTGCCCAGCAGGAAGTAGCCGTTGCCCGCTGCGGACCCGAAGGCCCGCCAGAACTCGGGGTCGTCCTTCGGAGTGGGCAGCGCGGCGAAGAGGGCCAGAAGCCGCTGGTTGGCGGCGTGGACAGTGGGCTGGGCGGCGGTGACGGCGGCGAACTGCAGGGCGTGGTCGACCGTCAGCTCCGACAACGCACAGTCCTCCGGGCAGTTCAGCTCCCGCCGGATGTACTCCTGGCGGAGCTCGTGGCCGTCGTCGTAGTGGTAGTTCGTGAGCATGGTGATCCCCTCGTTGGTGATCCGCCGCCGCAGGGCGGCGGTTCGTTATTCTCCGGCTGGCTCGGGCTGCGCGGAGGTGGTCGCCTCGTCGTTCCCGGGCACGGCCGGCTGCTGGTGCGGCACCGGTGTGCCCGGGCTGAAATCGACGAAGCGGGAGTAGTGGCCCTGGAAGGCGACGGTGATGGTGGCCGTGGGGCCTGCGCGGTGCTTGGCGACGATCAGGTCGGCCTCGCCGGCTCTGGGGGATTCCTTCTCGTAGGCGTCTTCCCGGTGCAGGAGGATAACCAGGTCGGCGTCGTCTTCGAGGGTGCCGGAGTCCCGAAGGTCGAACAGCTGTGGGCGCTTGTCGGTGCGGTGCTCGATTCCCCGGTTGAGCTGGGACAGCGCGATGATCGGGATCTCGAGTTCGCGGGCGAGGATCTTCAGGTGCCGGGAGATCTCGTTGATCTCCTCGTAGCGGCTCTGGAAGCGGCGGTGCCCGTAGTCGAGGAGCTGGACGTAGTCGATGACGGCCAGCTTGATGTCGTTGCGCTGCTTGAGCCGGCGGCACTTCGAGCGGATCTCGGTGAGCGTCAGTTTCGGGGCGTCGTCGATGAACAGCAGGGCTTCGGAGACGTCTGGCATGCGCCGGGCGAGCCGTGTCCAGCCGTCGTTGGTCATGTTGCCCGAGCGCATGTGGTGGAGCGGCACCCGGGCCTCGGCGCTGAGCAGCCGCATGGCGACCTCGTTGCGGCCGGTCTCGGTGCTGAACAGGACGGCGGGCAGGCCGTGGTGGATGGCGCTGCTGCGCAGGATGTCCAGGGCGAGGGTGCTCTTGCCCATGGCTGGGCGGGAGGCGATCACGATGAGCTGCCCGGGGCGTAGGCCGTTGGTCAGCTTGTCCAGGTCCTCGAAGCCGGTTGGCACCCCGAGGATGGTCTGGGAGGTGCCGATGGCTTCGATCTCGTCGAGGGTGCCCTCCATGACGTCGGCGAGGCTGTCCACGGCCGGCTGTTGGCTGGTGACGGCGAGGATCTCCGCCATGCAGTCCGCGAGGACATGGTCGATCGGGGCTTCGCTGTGCGCGAGCTGGTCGATCCGCAGGGCGGTCTCGATGAGTCGGCGACGCAGCGCGGTCTCGCGGACATGGTCGAGCATCGAGCCTGCGGCGGCGATGCTCCTGACGCCGTTGACCAGGGAGTGCAGGTAGGTGGCACCTCCGCACCGGGCGAGTTCGCCGCGTTTGGCGAGTTCGGCGGCGGTGGTGATCGGGTCGGCGGGCTCGCCCGCCGCATACAGGCTGAGGATCGCGCTGTGGATCAGTTCGTGCGCGGGCCGGTAGTAGTCGGCTGGTTGGATCGTCTCGACGACGTCGGCGATGAAGTCCTTGGAGCGCATCATCGCGCCGAGGACGGTCTGCTCTGCGGCCAGGTCGTGCGGCACATCGAAGATGACGCTGGCCGGCTCCGGAGCCAGCTCGTTCTCGCTCAACTTCTGGTTCTCCCCGTCGGGTTTCTGCCGGGGCTGTCCCCTGTACCCGGCATGCGCGAAAGGATCGCTGATCCGGTGGCGCTGTGTCTGGTGAATGGCGACATCGGCGCGGATCGATCGGGCACGATGGACCCGGCGTCTGCCGAGGCCCTGGTGCAGGGCTTACGCGGCCCCCGCGCGCGGCGGGACCGTCCGTGCCGGCTGCAGGGGGATCGCTCCGGCCCGGTAGGCACGGGCGACGGCGAGCGCGGCACGGTGTCGCTCGCGCTGTTCCTGGGCCCGGGCGCTGTCCGCGGTCTGGACGCGCTCGTCGGGCGTGGGGCGGTGTGTGGTCTCGGGTTCGCGCAGCCGGTTGTAGTGCCGGCGCAGGATGGCTTCCCGTTCGGCAGCGGCCTCGTCGAGGGCGGTCTGGCGGGCGGCGGCGGCCTCGCGCATCTGGCGGCGCAGCTCCTGGTAGGCGTGGTGCTCGGCGAGCGGGGGCCGGGCCGGCTGCGTGGTGGTCCGGACATCGGGTCGGGTGGGCCGGTCGTCGGGGTCCTGATCGTGCTGCGCCACCGGGGCGGGGCCGACGCGGACGTCGATGGCCATCACGGTGCCGGGGCGCAGCTGGTCGAGGGCGGCGAGGACGCGGCGGGTCTCGTAGCGCAGTTGGGCGGCCCGGGTCGGGGAGTCGGCGACCACGCGCAGGCGGCGGGTGGTCGGGTCGTAGCCGGCGAGGTGCCAGTGGGCGGCGGCGTCGGGGCCGACGATCGAGGGCCAGCGGTCGCGCAGGCCTCCGCCGGCGGTGCCGAGCGTCCAGCCGTGGGCGGCGACCAGGGCGAGGAACACGTCCGCGACCGGCATCGGCTCACGCGGCCCGCGGTCGCGCGGCGCGGCCGGCCGGACGGTGCGGGTGCGCTGAGCGGGGGCATTGCCGCTGGTGCGGGCGGCCTGGCGGGCAGCGCGCAGGGCGATGCGGGCCAGATCGGCACCGGTGGTCGCGGTCATCAGCGGCTCCCGGCGAGTGCACGCTCACGGCGGCGGGCGGCCAACTGCTCGCGGAAGGCGATGCCCTCGGAGTGGTCCTCGGTCATCCAGGCCGGCACCGTGACCGGGCGCAGTTCGGTGCCGCGGATCGCCCGGGGGACCTCGAGCACGGCGGGCTGGTCCAGCAGCGGCGCGCACAGGCCGCACGGCAGTACGGCCCGCACGTGCCGGTCGCAGTACGCCGGGCGCTGCTGCTCGACCTGGTCGACGAGGCCGAGGGCGTCCGCCGTCACCGGGGCCGAGGTGGTGCCGGACTCGGTGCGGGCCCCGCTTGGCCTGGCGGCGCATCGCGTGCCGGTGCTGGGCACCCTCGATGTGGTACGCGCAGGTCTGGCACTCACCGCCGAGCTCCACGTCCGTGCCGGACTCGCAGCTGGGCAGGTGGCAGCCGCGCCGGGGCAGGCCGCGGTTGCGTCCCGGGGCGGCGAGCCAGGCGTCACGGATCTCGTCGCGATCCAAGACGTACCAGCGCTCGAGCCGCTGGATGCGCTCGACGTCGCCGCCGACCTCACGGATCGCCTGACCGATTGCCCGGGCCACCTCCCGCTGCCCCAGCGGTTCATCCGGTCCACCAGGTCCGGCACCAGGCGCAGGACCTGGTGAACATTCGGCGCTTATGGGGCGCCGTCGGCGGTGGAGGTGGCCGGTACGTTGGCCGGGGCCTGCGGCGCGGGCACCACCGTCCCGCCGGGCGGCGGGCTCTCACCGTGGCGGCCCGTCCCGGGGCCGCCCGAAGGGGCCCTCCTGGTGTCCCAGGCCCCGCGACGTCCCGGGACACCGCCGTCGGGGTCGGTCCGTTCTCACCGGAGATTGACCGGTCATCGGACGCCCGAAATGCTGGGTCCCATCGATTACAACTGTGGGGACCGCATGCTGAGCTTCACCTTGGACACCAACTGCCTCATAGCGCTAGAAGAAGGCCGGCCTGCGGCATCCGGGGTGCTCGCTCTACTCGACCGGCACACCCGCGGGTCGGCCACCGTTCGACTCGCGGCGACGACTGCAGCGGAGTCTCAGCGCGACGGCACCGCCCCGCCAAGCTTCGAGATCTTCCAGTCAAGGCTGAGGGCCGTGGGCCTGAGCTGCCTCAGCATCCTTAAGCCGGTTGCGATCTTCGACTTGGTCTACTTCGACTGGGCTGAATGGCCGGAGGAGTCGAGTGATGCCGAGCTGCGCCGGATCCACCAGGTCCTGTTCCCCAGCTTCGCCTTCGAGTACGACCGGGCGGTACCTGAATCCCTGACCGAGGAACAGAAGGACAAGGCCGAACGGAAGTGGCGGAACTACCGGCTGGACGGCCTCGGACTGCACACCCACATCCGCGCGGGCGCAGACGTCTACGTCACGTCCGACAGGAACTTCTTCAAGCAGGCCAAGAAGGCTCAGCTTGCACAGCTCGGCGCGCCGGTCATCCTTCCGCCCGACGAAGCCGAGTCGTACGCGGCTTCGCGCTGAAGCCGCAAGGGACCGCCAGCTGCGCTGCAAGCACCAGTCAGCGGTCAGTCCTCGCCTGCTCGAGTCGGACAGCGAGATCGTTGAGATCGGAGAACTCCTCAACAGTCAGCCCTCGCGTGCCCAGGTCGGACTCACCACCACCATTGTGGCCAGACGGTCTCTCGGTCAGCCCTCGCGTGCCCGGGTCGGCCTCGCGGCGGTATGCGTGGGCAAGGTGCCCGGTCGGTCAGCCCTCGTGTGCCCGGGGCGGCCGTCCACACCGGCTGCCGCACGTCGCCCCAGGTCATTCCTGGCGGTGAAGGAGCCTCAGGTCGATTGACGGCCGGCTGTAGGTGAAGGCCGCCTACCACTACGGTGCGTGGCATGACGATGGAAGCGCATCCCTGTGCGGCGTGCTCATCACCGTGTGAGCATGTCCGCTTCTGTCATCGGTGCGACCTCTGCCAGGAAGAGATTGCCAACCTGCAGTTTGCAGTGAAAGTCGCGGTTCTGTTCGGGGGCAGCCAGAGCAAGGCGCTGGACGTCTGCGAGGGCTGCTTCGTCTTCCAGCCGGTGATTCTCGGAGACCTGGTCCACGGCGGATTTGAGGCCGATGAGGACGGCAAGGAAGGCGGGACCGGTTCCCATGCTGCGCTTCTCCTGCACCGGATCCGCAGTCTTCCCCGCCGCTTCGGGCCACGGTCCGCCAAGCAGGTGTAGGGCCGGCAGACGAGGGGACCGGCAGGTCGATGCCATGAGGGTTCGGCTTGTCCCCGCGCAGCGGGCCACCCGCACCACCACCGACGGTTCGGGCGCTCGTCAGCTCGGATTCGGGGCCGGGCACAGCAGGTCCTGCTCGAGGAGGGCGTCCAGCTCGGCTTGGACGGCCTCGATGGGCAGACGCCCGCCGATCGCCTCGGCGACTTCGGTTGCGCTCGTCGAGCCGTTGGCCTCGACCAGGTTGAGGGCGGTGAGGTAGAGGCCGAGGTCCCGCAGGACGAGCGTGCGGCCCTCGGGGTAGGCGCTCGGATCACCCAGCATGAGGCGGGCCAGCGCCGGACGCAGTGGTGAGGCGAGCCGGATTTCCTTGGGGAAGAAGGCCGGATGGCAGACCGCGTAGTCTGCCCGAATTCCGGTTTCGCGCCACTTTTCCATGGTCATCGGCTCCGGGTCGTATCCCATGCAAATACAGTCGAACCCGTATTCGACGGTTGCCGCGCAAAGGTACGGCGGGTCGTTTCTGACGTTCGGCCCCGAGTGCCGCAGGACGGAGTGGCCGCAGTTGCAGTCTGGGGAATTGCTGTCGAGGCCCGGCGCTACGGGGTGCTCCATTGGTTCGTCGGACTGCTGCACAGGCAGGCTGGCCTCCAGGTGGAGGACCGCGCCGTCCAGGGCCTGGCCTGCTGCGAGACCGCTGAGGTCGAACCATTCGCCGTGCTTCCTGCGGTCGGCGAAGTGCCGGTGGAGCTTGTTCTCGAGCTGTAGATCTTCCGTCTCGTGCTGCCAGATGACCGACAGGAGCAACGGGGACATCGTGCGAATCTGCAGCAGCCGCCGCGACAAATTCTTCGTGATTCCGATTTTCACCAGCGGCGAGGAGCTGCTGCCGATCGCGTAGACGATCCGCTTCATTGATGGAGTCGTCTCTGCGACGTCCTGTTCGTTCACGCGCATCCACCTCGCTGCTGATCTGGCGCGGCCCGGTTGGGGCCGACGAACGGGTTGGTCGCGGTCACTCTGCCGCCACCGCCACACGGTTGTCCCGCCTTTCCCCGAACGAGCGAGGGCAACTGCAGCTCATGCTGCTCCAGCCCGCCTCGGGGTCGGGCCGGCGGTGCGCAGCAAGAGCGCCCCGGTCCGGGTGGCGCGGGCGGCTGCGAGGGCGGCGTGGTGGCGGGCGAGCCGATCACGGGCGTGGACGCGGTCGGCGGCTTCTTGGTGTCGGATGTCTTCGGCGGTGGTGGGCAGGGTTCCCTCAGGCTCGCGCAGCCAGCCTCGGTGCCCGCGGAACCACTTGTCACGGTCGGCGGTGGCCTCGTCGAGCGTGACCTGGCGGGCAACGGCCTGGTCACGCATCTGTCGGCGGAGCTGCTGGTAGGTCGGGTTGTCGGCGACGGCCGGACCGTTGGGTGCCCAGGCCCGGCTGGCCTGCAGCTGGCCGGCTCCGGCGGCCTCGCTGGCCTCACCGGCTTCGGTCGGGGAGATGGCTCCGACACGGATGTCAATGGCGCGGACGGTGTCGGGCCGGGCGTGGTTGAGCTTGGCGAGGAGCTGGCGTTGCTCGAGGCGGAGTTTGGTGGTCCAGGCCGGGGAGTCGCAGGTGATGTGCAGGGTGCGGGTGTCCGGGTTGAAGCCGGCCGGGAACCAGTGGAGGGCGGCGTCGGTGCCGACAAGCTGGGCCCAGTTGTTGCGCATGGTGCCCTGGGCGGTGCCGAGGGCCCAGCCCTGGGCGGAGGCCATGGCGGGCATGACGAGGGCGATGGTGGAGGGTTCGCGGGCGTCCCGGCCGGCGCGTGCGATCTGCTGGCGGGTGGGCGGGATCTTCTTCGCGGGGGCGGTGCCGTTGAGGCGGGCGGTGCGGCGGGCGGCGCGCAGCGCGGTGCGGGCGAGGTCGGCGCCGGCGGTCTCCTTGGTGGTGCTGGTCATGCGGTGAACCTCCTGACGGGGATGCGGGCGTGCTCGGCGGCGTCGGCGATCTGCTCGTCCAGGGCACGGTTGTCGATGAAGGCGAGGACCAGGTCGGCGTCCGTGATAAGCCGGGCGATCAGTTCCTCGTCGGTGAGCGGCGGGTGGTGGTGGTCGGGGACGGGGCAGTCGCAGAGCCCTTCGCGGTAGACCGGTTCGGTCGGCTGGCCGTTGGCCTCGGCCCAGCGGCGGGCCAGGTCGCCGATCTCTCCGGCGGCCTCGACGTGGCGTACGGCCAGCAGGTGGAGCGGGCCGCGGTCCTGGACGATGTCGTGCCAGGTCTCCAGCAGCACGTCCTCGACCAGCTGCGGGTCGCTCCAGGTGGGCGGGCCGGTGACGACGACGCGGGCGGAGACGACCTTCGCGTGGAAGCCCGCGACCTCGGGTGCGCCGTCGAGCCGGTTGAGCTTGGTGAGCAGGGACCGGCCGACCAGCTTGACCATGGTCAGGTGGGCCGGGGTGCTGCACAGCAGCACCAGCTTGCGGGTCTCGCGGTCGTAGACGGGCACGGTGTGGGGCGCCAGCTTGGGGGCGACCATCCCCCACCAGGGAAACTCCCGCTGGAGTGCGGCGCGCAGGTCGTCGGTCATCGGGTCACTCCGAGCTGGATGTTCGGGTTGGCGGCGAGGGAGGCGTACTGGGCGACCAGGTCGGCGCCGAAGCGCCCGAAGGCCTCGTCGCCGGCGGCTTCCATCTGGGCGAGCGTGGCTGCGGGCATGTAGGCGGCTTGGAGCAGGTCCTGCCTGGTTGCCGGTGTGCTGGCGGCGGCCGCGCCGAACAGGCCGGCCAGGAACTTCAGCTCACCGGTTTGCTCGCGCACCGCGGCCACGGTGGTGTCCTCGACCCGGGCAGCCGCGTTCGCTGCCACCTGCTGGTCGTGCCGGTCCTGCTTGACGTCCTGGCGCAGGGCGTGGGCGATCAGGGAGTGAGGCCGCTCGGGACGCCACAGCAGGCCGGCGCACCCGTACTGACCTGCGATCTCACCCAGCCAGGCCATGACCCGGCCCTCGCTCCAGCCGCGTGCCACGACGTCGTTGAGGACCCAGCGCAGCTGGTCGTGGCTGGCCTGGCGTACCCACGGCACCCGCCGGTACGCGACCCGGGCGAGCTGGTCGCCGGCTGCCATCATCGCGGCCGTGACGACCTGCCCGAGCACCGTCCGGCGCCGCTCCCCGGCAGGCCTGCCCGCCTGCTTCCTCCTGGTGATCGAGCTCGTGTCACGGGCCGCGCCCGTAGTTTTTTGATCACCCATAGAGGAAGAGCCGACGTAGTGGGTGGTACCACCCCCCATTGGGGTGCAACGCGAGGTGCTGACGGGCTGTCCGGAGCGGCGGTGCCGAGCAGTACGGCGGGGGCGGCGGAGCTTCTTCGCAGCTTTCTGCCCGAGCTGCGCGATCAGGCTCCGACCCTCCTCCGAGATACCGGTCATCCGCCGCTCCAGACCCTCGCCCGCCGTGCGGATCCCGAGCGCCTGGTCGTAGGAGAGCGGGATCAGCCGCTCGTACTCGCTGGCGCGGCAGTCCACTCGGACCTGACCGGGCATCATCGGCAGCCTGGTGCCGACGGCGCGCCAGGCCAGCAGGCCCGTCGCCCGCAGGATCTCCAGGTGGTACTGCACCGTCCGCCGGCTGCACTGCATCGCGCGCATCAGGAAGGCGATGCCCGGCCGGCACGGAGTTAGCTCCGACAGGATCCGTGCGAGCCGCAGCGTCGTCTCGCTGAACTTCGGCCGACGCGACGGTGGGACGTATAGACCGGCACCGTGCACCCAGTGCACCGCCTGCATCCAGCTGTAGCCGTCCAGCACGATCCGCCCGGCCGTCCCCGACACCAGGTGCTGCTGCTCCGGCACCCATGCGGTCTTCTTCGCGGGGACCACTGCGGTGCTGGCTACCTCCTGGCGTTGGCCGGGAACCAGTGGAGCGGCCGGAACTACACCCGAAAGCCCGCCCACGGCACCCCCGACACCATCACCCGAACGTGTGATGTCCATCACAGACCTAGGTCTGGCGGCGGCCGTTCCGACAACCGGTCCCTGAACCGGTCCCTGGACAGAACCCAAGGCAGCACGGGGGGAGGAGAGATCTCCCCCCTCCCTCCCGGCATCCTCCGAGCTCAAACCGGGGACACCACCCGCCGCCACGGGGACACGGCGGGACTGGAACGGGCTCCTGACCTGCTGCAAAATGGCGTTGCTCCCTACAGCTACATGGGGACGCAGCGGCGCCCCCTCGGGGGTGTTCGTGAAAAGCACCCCTCGTGGGTGTTGGAAAGACCCCCTCCGGGGGGTGCCGAACTGCCTCCTCTCGGTCTCGTCTCGTGCGGGTCGTGGGTTGTCGTTCGGGTGCGGCCGAGGCCCCGGCAAGGGCCCCGACTGCGAACGGCTCCTGGCAAGGGAGCCGGGTACTGCGAGTGGCCCTTGGAAAGGGGCCGGTTGTGGTGCAACTGGGTAGTGCAGCTGGTGGTCGGTTGGAAGCCGATCTCCAGCGAGCCCCGCTCGACGGTTTGGAAGCCCGAGAGCGAGGTGGAGCAGGTGGCCGCGTTGATCCGGGTGGAAAGTCCGGGGAGCGGCCAGCGGAGCTAGACCCGTGGAACGGTCAGGCGCTGCAGACGAGGGCTAGGTCACGGAACACCCCCGCCTTGGGGGCCGCCGTGGCCGGCCACATACACGACGACGGCACCCCGCCGGAGCGAGACCCGGGAACTCCCGGTCGACTCCACGGCGGGGTGCCGCGCGTATGAGGGGGTGCCACTGCGGGTACCCTGCATCACGTCACCACCTCCTACGTGGCTGACCGGGACGGGCCCCTGGCAGGGGGCGCCGATCCACTTGAACGCCGTCCGGTCCCTCGGGTCCGGACGGCGAAGTGCATTTTGGATCACTGTCGGGGCAAGCGTACCCCTGCGGCCAACACTCGGAGTAGCGGCGAACGCACCGTGTCGATCTGATGTGCCAACGATCAGAAATGCCGACATGCTCGCCTGCTTCCTAGCCCGCTGTCCGGTCGTCGAGACCGTGAACGGTACGAAGAGCCTCGCGCTGTGCCAGCCAGCCGGAGACCCCCTGGTTTCCGATTCCGCCACCACTTACGGTCCGGACGTGGTGGTAGCCGTGGTTGAGCCAGAAGCGGTGTAGCTGGACGTTCGTGGTCCACGCGTTGATCCGAACCCATTGACCTCCGGCCCGTGCTGTTCGGTCGCCAGCCCAGTCGAGCAGTCGGCCGCCAAGGCCTTGGCCGGCGTAGGCTCGGGCGACTGTCAGCTTGTGCAGGTGCATGCACGGTTCCGCGAGTTCCTCCGGGGTCCAGAGGTTGGGCTCCGGGTTGTTGTCCAGCGTGACCGTCGCGGCTGGGGTGCCGTGGTCGTGAACCACGAAAACAGTGCCAGCCTCGATGCTCGCGAGCAGTACCTCTTCGGGGAAGGGATTGCTCCACTGGTCGATTCCTTGACCGGCAAGCCACTGCGCCGTCTCGCGACGGAACGCCAGAAGTAGAGCGAGGTCCGACGGGCGGGCTTGAGTGATGATCACTGGGCGTCGCCTCCTGGCGGCGTGTGGCGCGTGTCGATGTCGTACGTGACCTGATTTAGGTCGCCTCGGAAGGTGGTCACCGTGCTGCGGATGGCTCGGCCCGCGCTGGTGAAGCCGGTACGCGACCAGATCAGCACTGGAACCCCGGGTCCGACCTGCAACTCGCGCGCCTCAGTCGGCGTTGGCATCCGGGTCGACCACGTGTCGTGGTAACGCATCTGCTCTAGACCCAGGCCGTTGAGGTACCTCGTCGTCCCCTCGTCGATGTCCTGCGGTTCGGCGATCCGTGGGGCCTCACTCACCACCCAGGCCGGGTAGTGAGTCGCCTGCGTGCTCCACGGGACGCCGTCCACGTACCGGAGGCAGAAGCGGAGGATGGTCGACGACGTGACGTCGACCGACAATCGGGCGGCAACCTCGTCGGAGGCTGGCTGCAACTCGACGCGGAACTCCTGGTGTGGCCGGCGTCCTGCACGTCGCACCTCGTCCGAGTAGGCGTCGCCGTCCTGGTCTTCACCCAGCGTCAGGTTCTCGAACCGTGAGGCGTCCAGGGTGAAGAGGTCATGCGAGCGGACCTCATAGCCGCGTCCCTGGCTAGGAGCGATCAGACCCTCGGTGACCAGGACGTTCAAGCCTTGCCGCACGGTGTTGCGGGCGGCGTCGAACCGGATACTCAGCTCGCGTTCGGACGGCAGGGAGGCACCCGGCGGGTATACGCCAGCGTCGATCTCCGAGCGCAATCCGTCGGCGACTTGGCGGTACAACGGCTTTCTCATAGGGCCATCATGCCCTACATGCGCAACTGGTTCATACATGCCGTGTCCAATCGCTTGACGAGTGACGCTCTGCTGGTGCACGATCACTCTACAGCTGGTGCAGACAAGTTGCGCAAGAGGTACCACCTAAGCAACTTGCACCAGTTCCTCTGGGTGCTTTGTGCCCGGAAAAAACCACATAGCTCCACCTGACCGGGGCCCACCAAGGCACTGGGGTTGACGATCCACGAGGTCCCCCGCCGCCGGGCCACGGCAGTTCCTACGCAGCGGTTGCGCTGCCCGCTCTCCATGGCCCCTCCGGCCGTGGCGGTCGGAGAACTCAACCGCCCCCCGATGCTTCCGAGACCAGGGAGATCCCAATGCGTCACAACGGCAGGGCCGTCCTGAAGGCCTCACAGATCCCCGCCTCCAACATCACCCTCCACCCCGGCGAGCCCGTCACCGTGGTCTGCACCGACTGCCGCACCTGGCGCAAGCTCACCCGCTCGATGATCCCGGCGCACCGCTCCACCGACCTCGGCCGCGACCTGCGCGACGCCGACGGCAAGCAGATCAAGCGCGACACCCGCTGCCCCGGCAGCGGCCAGCGCATCGAGATCGACCTCACGCTCGCCCGGTGGGTGACGCGGATCGAGGACGGCCTCACCGAGACCGCGGCCTGCCGGCCGACCACCGTCCTGCGCAAGGTCAAGGCCCCGGCGCCCCGGGCGGTGCTCCACATCGCGCAGGACCGTCCGGCCGAGCCCACCGAGTCCGCCAGGCCGGCCGCGAGGAAGCGTGCCAAGGGCTGGGAGGCGGTCCGCGTCGGCGTGCTCGTCACGGACGCCCTGCGGGTGCAGCCGCTGTACGGCGCGCGCAGCCCGATCTTCTCGCTGCCTCTGCCCGATGGCGTGGCCACCGAGCCGCCCCGGAAGCACCGGAAGCGGAAGGGTCGCCTCGCCGCCTGACCCACCACCAGCAGCACGAACCACCACGGCCGCCGCCGACCCCGATCCGCGGGGTGGGCGGCGGCCGTCGTCTTGCCCCGTACATCAGCCCGTCCAGCGAGACCACCCCCGAGGAGACCTCGATGCCCGACACCCCCGCCGCCGTGCAGCTCGCTGAGGCCTACACCTGGTACGCGACCGGCCTGCGCGACCTGGTCCTGGAGCTGCTGGACGAGGCCGGCCTGGACACCGCCAGCGACACCGCCGAGGACCTGTGTGGCGACCTGTGGCTGCACGCGGCAGAGTTCACCGCCTCCCACAACCTCAGCTTCACCGAGGTCCTGGCTCTCCTGGACCGCAACGCCGACCTGCTGGTGAACCGCCTCCGCTACGGCCCGCCGGTGACCCCCGCGGGCCGGCTCGACACCGCACCCGGCACCGGCACCCAGCTGCTCCCCCGCTCGCGCCGCGCCGCCGAGAGCCCCCGCCCGCAGCGCGCGGCGGCCTGATGCGTACCCACCTGATCGCCTACCTGGCCCGCACCCGTGACGGGGCGCAGCAGGGTGTGGCCCGCGTCCTGTCGGCACGCGATCGGCCGTCGTGGCACGAGTGTGCGGCCGTCGTCCCCGGATACCTCATCGGGCAGTACCTCGGCGCCGCTCCCGGGCCGGACGAGACCCGGCGCGGGCGGCGCGCTGCCTGACCCGCCACCAGCAGGACGAACGACCACGGCCGCCGCCGACCCGGACCTTCGGGTGGGCGGCGGCCGTGGCTGCTCGTACGCAGCACAGAGCAGCAAGTAGGCCCCGGGGGCGCAATCCCCGGGGCCGAGCCGGTCGCACCACCCACCCCGCAGAGGACGAGAGGACCACGACCGTGGACACCATGATGGCACCCACCGCCACCCAGCCGAGCGTCGCCGATCTCGACGACCTGTACACGCGGTACGCCGGCCGACTGCGCGCCGCCGCCGCCGAACAGCTCGCCGACATCACCCCGGCCGCCGCCGACCTCGACGAGGACCTGGCCGACGCCGTCTGGGACGACGTCGCCACCGGCCACTACCCCGACGACGCCCGCGGCCTGGACGGCCTGCTCATCCTGCTCCGCGACAAGGTCCGCCGGGTCCGCGCCCGGGCCGCGGCCGCCAGCCGCGCGATCCGCGAGGTCGTCATCGACCTGGACGACCTCGCCGACGAGCCGATCACCGCGATCCGCACCATCCGGCCGCTCCCGGCCACCGTCTCCTCCGCCGTCGCCGACCTCCGCACCCTCCCCCTGGCCGGCTGACCCCGATGACCGATCAGGCCGCAGCCGAACTGCAGCGCCAGATCCAGGAGCAGCTCGCCCGCATCGAGGCGCAGCACGCCGCCGAGCGCCAGCTCGCCGAACAGCTCCGCCAGCAGCAGGGAGGACCGCAGTGACCATCACCCACGTCTGCCGCGCGTACGCCAACGGCAACGGCGGCGCGACCAAGCCGCCCGCGCCCCCGGCCCCGCCCACCCCGGCCGGCGGTGGCCGGTGAGCAGCCCCGAGGACCAGGCCTGGACCCAGCGGCAGATGGACGAGCTGCTCCGCCGGGCCCGCGAGATGCACGCTCGCGCCAAGGCCGATAAGGCCGGCGGCCAGCAGCAGTAGCCAGCACCAGCCACGACACGAGAGGGGAACGACCCGTGATGACGACCGAGGAGTACGACGCCTGGCAGGCCGACCTGGCCGCGATGCACGCCGCGTACGAGGAGGCCGACCAGGCCGAGCACGTGGCCTACATGGACGAGCTCGACGCCCGCGACGTCGCGGCCTGGGCCGACCCGGTCCTGGAGCAGCCGGCCGACGGTGGCGCGCTCCTGGAGCAGCGGCACGCCTTGCACGAGGCCGCCCACCCCGACCAGGTCGAGGCGCTGCGGCGCCTCGCCGCCCTGGCCTGATCGCCGCCGGACGCTGTCGTTCGCCGCCGCGCTCGCCCGTACACCGGGCCGAGCGCGGCGGCGTTCGTCGGTGCCCGACGCACCGCACCACGAGACGAGAGGACGTGTCATGGCCGAGGACCACTCCGCCGATCTGGAGAAGCTGGTCGCCGCGCTGGAGCGCGGACCCCTGGATGTCACCGACGAGGAGCGCGAGCTCCTCCAGCGCCTGCCGGAGACCATGCGGCTGGTGGCCCGCATGGTCTCCGGCAGGCGTTTCGACCGCGCCGTCGGGATGGCGCTGTCCGACGGCGCCATCGTGACCGAGCCGATGCTGGCCGGTCTCGGCGACTGGTTCGCGCAGGCTGCAGTGACCGCCGACGGCATGGCACTGCGGAGCCTGTGAGGCCTGACCGCGTCGGTCGGTTGTCGTTCGCCGCCGCGCCCCGCCCCGCACCGTCAGGGCCGGGCGCGGCGGTGTTCGACGGTGCCCGACGCACCGCCCATCCGCCCGGTTCACCGAGGAGTCCCCCGATGTCCCAGACCACGACCACCGCCACCCAGTCCAGCCGCCCCGCCGCCGAGCAGGGCACGCACTTCTACGTCCTGACCCTGCAGAAGCCGGACGGGTACGGCATGGCCACCGCCACCACCTCCGGCACCCACACCCCGCCCGCCGGGTGGACCACCTACGACTTCTACCTCGCCGTCCGCGCCGACCTGGAGCGCAACCAGCCCGAACTGCGCGGCGGCGTCGTCGTGCACTTCGACGTCCGGCCCAACCAGCTCTGAGCCGCCGGTTGCTGTCGTTCGCCGCCGCGCTCCGCCCCGGACCACCGGGTGCCGGGGCGCGGCGGTGTTCGACGGTGCCCGACGCACCCGTCCCTCTCCCCTATATAGGAGGACCCCCGTGAGCAAGCCGAACTGGATGGCCTCGCACCTCGGCGCGGAGCACTCCCCCGACCCGCTGGCGCAGCTGCTGGAGCTGGGCCGCTGGCTGGACGACCCGGCCCGGCGCTTCGCCTGGCGCACCGCCCGCAAGGCCTGCGAGGCCGCCGTCACCGACGCCGACCGCGCGCACGACGACGCCCAGCGCCCCAGCCGGTGCACCCCGGCCGCCCGGATCGCCGACCTGCACGAGCAGCTGGACCTGGCCCAGGGCCGCGCCGGCCTGCTCGCCCTGGTCGAGGAGCTCGCCGAGCGGACCCGGCTGCGGGCCACCACCACCGTCCTGTGGCCCAGCCCGTTCAAGGGCGCGTTCGACCCGCAGACGCTGCGCCTGCTGGCGACGCGCATCAGCACCGGCACCCAGCAACTGCTCACCGAGCTGGAGGCCGACTTCGTCTACCCCGACGAGGTGCACCGCAACGCGGAGGCCGCCCTCGCCATGCTCACCAGCCGCCGCCTGGCGGCGGAGGCCACCGGCGAGCCCGCCGTCCTGAGCGGCTGGGCCGAGGCGATCGAGTTCGCCCTGGCCGTCGTCCAGACCGCCTCCACCCGCGCCTGACCGGCACCGCCTGTCGCCGCCGTGCCCGCATGGACGGCGGCGGCAGCCGGCGCCCGACGTACCGCCCGCAGGCCGCGCCGAGCCGCCCACCACGGCAAACCCCGTTCCACCTGACGTCCCCTATAGAAGAGGAGAACTCCCGTGCTGACCATCGCGAGGACCACCGAGTTGGCGAAGCTGCGCGAGCAGGCCGCGCAGGCCAAGGACGCCGCCGCGCGTGAGAGCAGCGCGCGGCGCGAACTGGCGAAGCTTGGTGAGCAGCTGCGCGTCGCGCTTGTGGAGAAGAAGCAGGCCGAGGCCGAGACCGCGCGGGCCGAGGCCGAGGCGCGCGCGGTGCTGGAGCGAGTCCAGGCGGACCAGGTCGGTGTGTGCGCCGGACTGAGGTGCACGATCGCCGAGCTGCGCGCCGAGCTGCAGCAGCTCCGTAGCGCGCAGCCGACCGTCAGGGAGGAGCTGCCGGAGCACACGGTGCTCCGGTTCCGCACCGTCGGTGGCGGGACCACGGTGGTGACCGGGAAGCCGAGCACCTACTGGTCCTACTGCCAAGACAAGAACGTCCACGGCCACGACTACGCCTGGAAGTGCGTCACCTGCGGGGACGACAGCTCCTCCTACACGAGCCACGACCTGGCCGACATGCGTCGCCGGTCCAACGAGCACGCCGCCTCCTGCCGGGCGATCCCGGCCGGCCCCGGCGACACCGCCGACGCCGAGAAGACCGGCGCCCGCAGCTGACCGAGGCCGTGTTTCGGGCCCGGCCGCCTCTCCTTCGCCCCCAGCGGCGGCCGGTTTCGCAAGCGCGTGATCGCGTTTCGGGAGCACCGGCCGCCGTTTCGGAACCACCTGAACCGAGCCTTCCGGAGGCCCCTGTGACGATCACCGACCTGCCGCCGACGGCGGCCCCGCCCGGCCCGGCGCGCCCCGTGCCAGGCCCCGTTTCGGCTTCGCCCCGTCCCTCCCCGACACCGGCCGCCCCCGCCAGGGTGGCCCGGCACGTCATCACCCGCCAGGAATACGAAGCGGCAAAGACCGCCCTGGCCAAGCTGAAGAAGCTCGGCGACATGATCACCCGGTCGCTGATGTCGATCGGCGGCGGTGCGCTCGTTTTCACTTGCGCGAACGTCACGCTGTTCGCGATGAGCCACGACATCCCGGGCTGGATCGCCTGGATGCTCGACCCGATGGCCTCCCTCGCCCTGATCACCGTCCTGTACGTCGACGGGGTCCTGGCCGAGCAGGGCGGCGAGCGGGCCGGCACCTGGCCGTTCCTGCTGCGCTGGTTCGCCGGCATCAGCACCTGGCTGATGAACTCCTGGACGAGCCTGTACCCGGACGCGGTGTTCGCCCTGATCCCCGAGCACCCGGACGCCGGCGGCCTGCTGCTCCACAGTGTGGCTCCGTTCCTGCTCATCACGATGGCGGAGGCGTCCTCCGGCTACCGCAAGTACCTCGCGAAACGGCTCGGCGAACTGCGCGAGGTCATCCAGGCCTACGAGGACCAGCAGCAGGCGGCCAAGAAGGAGCGCGAAGACCGGGCGCTGGCCGAGCGCGAGAAGGCCGAGCAGGCCGCGCTCGATGCCGAGCGCGCCGAGCGCGAGGAGCAGCACGAGCGCGAGCGGGCGCAGGAGCGGGCCGCTGCGGCCGAGCGTGCCTCGAAGGCGGAGATCGAGCGGCTCCGCGAGCAGGGCCGGCTGGAGGCCGAGAAGGCCGAACGCGAGGACCGCAAGCTTCGCGAGGCCCGCGAGTTCGAGGCGCAGCAGCTGCTTCGCGAGAAGGAGCTGGAGGAAACCCGAGCGAAGAACGAGGCCGAGAAGCTCCAGCGCGAACGTGAGGCGGAAATCGAGCGCATCCGCGAGCAGCGCGAGCTGGAGAACGCGAGGACGCTTCGCGAGGCCGAGCAGGCCCGGATCGCCCAGGAAAACGAGGACGCGCGGGCCCGCCGCGAGCAGGAAACTGAGGCGGAGAAGCTGCGTCAGACCCGGGAAAACGAGGACGCCCGGCGGCGTTCGGAAGCCGAGCGCGAGGCGCTGCGGATCAAGGCCGAGGGTGAGGCCAAGGCGAAGATCCTGCTGGCGAACGAGCAGGTCAGGCAGCAGCAGGCGGCGGAGCAGGAGCGCCGGGAGAAGGAGGCCGCCGAGGCGGCCGACAAACGCCGCAAGGCCGAGGAGCGCGCGGCCGCGAGGCAGCAGCGCCTGACCTCGCAGACCGCTCGCACTCCCCGCACCGGCGCCTCGCGTGTCCCCTCGGAAATCGCCTCGCAGAACGGCGGCACGGTCCCTCGCGAACTGCGCTCGCGCCTTCGCGAGCAGGCCGAGCGCGAGGTCGCGCGGCTGATGCTGGAGGGCTCGGAGATCGACCAGAAGGCGATCGGCGAGCGCTACGAAAAGGGCGAGACATGGGTCGGAGACCGCATCCGGTCCGCGAAGAAGCGCCTCGCGAACGACCCGGACTTCGAGCTCGCGGTCATCTCCTCCGCGCTGGAGGACGAGATGCCGGTCTCCGAGGAGGCGCGCGACAGCGACACCCAGGCCGGCGACGAGGCGGCCTGACGAGAAGTCGGCCTCTCCGGTGGCCACCAGGTCGCGGATATCGCTCTGGTGACCGCCGAAGGTGCCGACGGCGCCTGCACCACCGTACCGAGCACGCCCGAAGGAGCCCCCCGTGAGCACCCTGGAGTACCTGATCGGCCTCGTGCTGGTCGTCCTGGCCGTCACCGCCACCGTGGCCACGCCGTTCGTGCTGGTCCACGCCCGCACCAGCCACGACCACGGCCCCGACTGCTGGTGGTGCCACCCCCGGCTGCGCCGCCGCCGCTGACGAGCCGTCCCACTCACCGAGATCCGGGCATCTCGGCTGGCCGCTGGGCCCCTGAACAGGGTTCCGGCGGTTGGCGAAGGCGTCCGGTCGGCGCCGAGTCCACCGAACAGAGAAGGAGCACGCCATGGCCGAGAGCGATTCGGTCTACAACGACCCCGCCTACGACATCAGCAGCATCCCGTCGTGGAAGCAGACGCCGCCGCTGCACGGCGCCTACGCCCCCAACGCCAGACTCTCCCCCCGTATGAAGGCGGGTGTGGCCTGCGGGGCGGTCGTCCTGGTCGCCACCGGGATGGTCGCCTGGTCGCAGTACGCCTCCGCCTCGGCCGACGCCGAGGTGAAGAGGGCGCAGATCGCCCTCGACAACTCCCGCCTCGAGCTGGAGAAGCAGAAGCAGGAGGCCTCGCTGGCGGCCGAAACCGCCAAGACCAGCGGTGTGGAAACCGACGCCCAGAAGGCCCGGAGGGAGGCCGTCCAGGCCTGCGTCGCGAAGGCCACCGGCGCCTACAACGCGATCGCCGACTGCGCCAAGGCGTACCCGGCGGTCGACTCTCCGGGCATGGTCAACACGGCCCAGAGGGTGGCCTCCGGTGGTGATGACGGCGGCTCGAACTCCGGTGTCGGCTTGGCCGTCCTCGGGGTCGCCGGTGTTGCCGTGGCCGGCGGCTGGCTGAAGAAACATCTCACCCGTAAGTAACCGTCAGTGACTTCCTTTCCTTTCCCTTCCCGGCCTGGGAACGGCGTCCCGCGTTCCCAGGCCCAGGTCATGCCCTCGGGAAGGGCATTCTCCGGGCGGGAAAGGAAAGGAAAGGAAGTCGCGGAGAGTAAGGATCTCGTGATGGTGACACCCTCCGCCGCAGCCGTCCCGCCCCGGCCCGAGCACCCGCCCGATGTGCCCGCGCCCACCGCCGGCGCGGCTCCCGCCCATGCCGCGGCCCCGGTCTCGGAGGCCGCTCCCGCCGCCGGACCGGAGCCCGCCAAACCCGCTGCGGCGCCCGGAACGGACGCCGCCCCCGGCGGCGTCGCCCACTTCCTCGCCCCCGTCCAGCCCGCCCGCTCCGTGCTCGGCACCACCGCCGACCTCGACCCCCAGGACGCCGCCGCCCCCGATGCCGGCGAGCCCGGTAAGAAGAGCGACGGCAAGAACGGTGCCACCGGATCCGACGGCAAGTCCGCCGGCGACGGCCCGCTCGGCGCCCTGGTCCGCGCCCTCGCCCAGCGGCTGGGCCGCACCGGCACCGCCACCACCATCAAGCGCAACCACGAGGTCAAGGAGACGAGGGTCTCCGGGAACTCGACCAACACCACCAACGCCAACAAGTCCGACCGGCTCGCGAAGAACGAGAACACGGCGCAGCACCGCTCCCAGCGCGACGCCAAGGTCGCCGACCTGAACAACAAGACCCACCAGCACCAGGGCAAGGACAACCGGGACGTCCGCAAGGCCGACAGCACCGACAGCAAGGCCGCGGCCAGCAAGGCCTCGAAGAACGACACGGCGTCGAAGACCGGCAAGGACAGCCGGGACAGCACCGACACCAAGTCCGCCGACAGCAAGGCCTCGAAGAACGACACGGCGTCGAAGACCGGCAAGGACAGCCGGGACAGCACCGACACCAAGTCCGCCGACACCAAGAGCTCCAAGAACGACACGGCGTCGAAGACCGGCAAGGACAGCCGGGACAGCACCGACACCAAGTCCGCCGACACCAAGAGCTCCAAGAGCTCCAAGAACGACAAGGACGACAAGCAGCACAGCGACGGCAAGTCCGCCAAGACGTCGGACGGCAAGGCGGCCGACGGCAAGGCGCCGAAGGACGATCAGGCCGGCGACGTGAAGGCCTTGAAACCGGAAAGCCCCGCCGGGGAGGCGAAAGCTGACACCAGCGGGAAGCCGGGCGGCGGGCCGGATCCGCGCAAGCGACCGGACGGCGGCAGTGACCCGAGGCCGGACAAGGGGCCCGCCGCTCCCAAGCCGGGCGGTCCAGTGGGCGCAGGCGGCGGCCAGGCGTCAGCGAAGACGGTCGACGCGAAAGGCAGCTACACCAAGTTCCGGGGCGCGAAGGTCAGCGGCCTGGTGGGCGCCGCGCCGGAGCCGGCCGCCCCGGCGGCGCCGCCGGACCGCAAGGGCCCGGACGACAAGTTCCGCACTCCCAAGACCACGCCGGACAAGCCGGTGAAGCCGGTGAAGCCGGTGAAGACCGGCGCCATGGTGGGGGACTCCGTCCTTATCAACACCGGTCCCCCGGGGCACCCCGGACCGGTGCGGCTGGTCGGCCACGAGGGCCGTCGGCCCGACAAGTTCCGCGCTGCCAGGGCCGGATCGGTCCCGGGTGCGAAGAATCCCCCTGTCCCTGTGAACGGTCCCGCCGCGCGGGACGGAAGGACGACGATGAACGACCCGAACACCGCAGCCGGGATGGTCCCGGTCAGCGGATCCACCGCCGACTTGGCGGACAAGAACCCACCTGGCGGGGCCGCGGCGCCGCCCCGCCCGGAGCAGCCGCCCGCGATCCCGGCCCAGGCTGGCCCCGCCGCGCCGACCGTGCCCGCGCGGGTCATGGCCGTCGGCAACGACGCGATCGTCTTCTCCGCGGACGGCGTCAAGAACAGCATGAGCCGCGGCGAGGTCCGCACGCTCAAGCAGTTCGAGCGCCGTATGGCCGCGAAGGGCGGGGTGCTGGCGAAGGTCGCCGAGGGCAGCAAGGACACCCGCGCCAAAGCCGTCGACCATGCGACCCGTGCCCGGCGCCTCGCGGAGGACGCCCGACAGGTCAAGGGCGGGGCCCGGCTTGTTGCCATCGTGCAGCGTCTGGCCGAGCGGGCGCAGACGCTGCGGGCCAAGGCGGAGCAGATCGAGAAGAACGCCAGCCGCGGCACGGAGGCCGTCAAGGTCCTGGCCGCCAACGCGGCCGTCCGACACGGCGTCATCTACAAGGCCGTCGTCGACAGCCCGCTGACCTCGCCCGCGGAGCGGGAGTTCTACCAGGACAAGCAGGGGAGCTGACCGATGGCGACGACGCTGACCTACCGCGAACTTCGCCGGCAGGTGCGGGCCCTGGCCAAGGAGGTCAGGCAGGCAACTGAGGCACACAAGAAGCTCGCGAGGACCCTCAACGCGGAGGCGAAGGACACCGGCCGGATCGCTGAGCAGATCGCCGCCCTCAAGGTCGACTCCTCCACGGTCGCCGAGACCCGCGAGGTGTCGCGGATCATGCAGGGCTTGTCTACCACCGCCCTCGCCTACTCGACCGCCGCCGACGAGGCCTCCCTCGCCGCCACCGCCGCCGACCAGGAGGCCGTGCGCCTGCACGACGGCATCCAGCAGGCCGCCGACCGCTCCCCCGTCCCCATGGCCAAGGCCAGCTGGTACACCCAGGAATAGGAGAAAGCCGTGACCACCCACCACACCACCCCCGCCGCCGAGGCGGTACGCAGTCCGTCCGTCGAGAAGGCCTTCGCCCTCGCGGAGGTGGCGGTGCCGGTGGCGACCGCCGCCCTCATGCCGCTGCTGCAGGCGCAGGCCATGACGACCGTGGACACGTTCCTCGCCGTGCCCATCGTGGTCGCCGGCGTGAACTACGCGGGTCTGATCGCCGACCGGACGCTGGAGGCGGTCCCGGGCGGCGACATCGTGCGCGCCCACCGCCGGCCCATGTTCGTGTCGGCGGTGGCCACCGCGACGGCGGCCGCCACCGCGACGGTCAGCGGCCTGCCCGGCATCGACGCCCTGGCCGCCGGGTGGATGGAGATGCCGTCCGTGTCCGGCGTGGTCTCCGTGGTGTGGTGGGGCAGCGTGGCGTTCGTCGGCTTCTCTCTGCGCCGGGTCCTTGGCGGCAGCCGCCGTCCCCGCCGCAAGACCGCCCCCGCCACCCAGCCCGCGCCGGACCAGCCCGCGCCTGCCGTCCGGAAGGTGCTGGAGTTGTGGCGCGCCCACATCTCCGGCGAGTACGGCGCGCACACCGGCGAGCAGCTCTCCCTCACCGCCCTCGGCCCGGCCGGGTGGGAGGGCATCATCGAGGCCCAGCCCGGACGGCCGATCACCGTCACCCCGGACACCATCTCCGGGGTGTACCGCATCCCCGCCGCCTGGGTGAGCATCAAGGAAGGCCCTCACACCAGCTCCAAGCACATCCACGTCGACCTCGTGCCCCCACCGGCCGGGCAGGCGCAGCACAGTGAGCTGGAGACGCTGTGGCTGCAGCGCGTGGCCCGCAAGGGCGGCTGCGTGCCCGGCACCCACCTGGAGGGCCTGGTCGACGACCCGGCCACCGGCGGTGTCGCCGCGTGGGTCGTCGCCGACGAGGACACCGACACCGTCACCGTCCCCGACACCTACCAGCTCGCCGGCGCTTTGCGGACCACGTCCCTGCTCGTGAGCTTCGAGCCGACGCAGGACCCGCGCCGCGCGAAGGTCCGCAAGATGCTGCGCTCGCCGCTGGAGGACGGCCGGCCTCTTCCCGGCGCGCAGGCGTTGCTCGCGAACAAGAACGGCTTCGTCGAGCTCGGCACCGGCATCTCCGGACGGCCCTCCCGCGTCCAGCTGTACGACCCCGCCGGCGGCGCCCGGCACGTGCTGGTCGTCGGTGTTACCGGCTCCGGCAAGGGCGGGGTGTTGCAACTCGTGTGCCTGTCGTACCACATCAACGGTGTCGCGATCATCTACGCCGACCCCAAGGGCTCCAGCAACCCTGACGTGGAGGACATGGCCGCCTACGCCGGCTGCGGCCGCGAAGGCGCCATGGGCGCCCTGCGCCTGGCGTACGCGATCCTCCAGCACCGCATCGCACAGTCTCAGGCGCTGAGGATGAAGAACTTCGTCCCCACGGACGAGATGCCGTTCATCGCGGTCGTCCTGGACGAGTTCGCCCAGCTCCTCGGCGACAAGTCCCCCTACCAGGACGAGGCGGCGACGATCATCGCCGCCTTTGCCGAGCAGGGCCGCTCCCTGGGCATGGCCCTGGTGCTGTGCGGGCAGATCCTCAACCTGGACAAGATGGGCGGCGACACCGCGATCCGCGACAACGTTTTCTACGGCGGCGCCCTCATCCTCCTGCGCTCCGACGGTGCGCAGAAACAGCGCCTCGACCTCCCCGACTCCTTCGACGGCATCGACCCCTCCCAGATCCCCGCGTTTTGGAGGGGCGCCGACGACTCGCTCATCTACGACCCGACCGTCCCCGAGGACGACCCCCGCCGCACGTTCGGCGTCGGCTACGTCGTCGGCCCCGACGAGCGCGCGGAGATGATGCGCGCCTGGATCCTCGAGTCCGCCGCCGGCCTCTTCGACCCGGCGAACATCGCCGTCCCGCTGGACTTCCCGGACTGGGACGACCGGGACCTGATCGCCGCCGCGCCCATCGACCCCACCGCCACCGGCGGCGGGGACAGCACCGGGTCGTGGGAGCCCGGTCCGGCACCGGCGGTCCTGACCAAGGAGCCCACCGCGAAGGAGAAGATCGTGCGCGCCCTGGAGGAGCAGCGCGACCCCATGAACGAGGAGATCGGCTACCTCAGCGTGGAGGCGATCACCACGATCGCCGGCGTCGCCCGCAAGACCGCCTTCAACGCCTGCTCCGAGCTCGCCCGCGACAAGACGCTGGTGCGCCGGGGCGCCGGCGAGTACGGATTGCCGCTGCACACGAGCGGCGACCACTGAGACCGGCGGCCGGTCGCTGAGCACCGCCCACGCTCCAGACGTAGAGGAGATCAAGAGATGCCTCACCGCGACGAATCCGAATCGGCAGTGCACGTCGCCTTGCTCGGCGGCACCACCGCATCCACGGCCCGGACGCTGCCCTTCGAACATCGGGAGCACGCCGAGCGCGTCGCAGCCCAGTGGGCGCAGGACCACAACCGGCCGGCCTCGGTCGAGGACTGGTCTCGGCAGCGCTGGCAGCAGTTCGGCCCCGGCGGGCTGTCGGCGATCCGGCTAACGGTGCCCGCGCGGCTGCGGGTGTTCGCCATGGGGCCGAGGTCGTGGGCGCCGGACGGCCGGGAGTTGCGGACGTGGATCAGCGACTTCGAAGGCTGGTCGTGGGCCTGGGAGTTCGAGACCGACAGCTACACGGACCAGCCGGTCGTCGAGCGCATCAAGTACCGCCCCGGCGCCAGCGCGCTGACCGAGGTCTCCGCCCGCGGCACCGACGAGGGCGCCGTCCGGGCCGCGTTCGCGCGAGCCTGCGCCGAGGCGCAGCGCACGTGCGGCCAGTCCCCGTACCGGGACCTGTGGGAGGCGGCCCGCAGCCGGTAGGCCCGTTCCGGACCGCAGCCATATGTCTGCAAGGGCTCCCCGGCCACGTCTCCGCCCGCCCCGCCATCTAGGCAGGGCGGGCGGACCGCGTCCCACACCCACCGACCATCCCGCCTGTCCGGCGGGACCACACCCCACCGAGAGGAACCCCGCATGTCCACGCACCTGATCATCGGCACCACCGGCTCCGGCAAGTCCCACACCCTCCAGCAGCTGATCACCCAGGCCGCCGACGACCCGGCCACCACCACCTGGGCCATCACCCCCCGCAGCGAACTGGACGCCGCCGACCGCCACACCACCCCCGACGGAGCCCAGCAGATGCTCAACCACGCCCTCGCCATCGTCGACCAGCGCAACACGGCCCTGCGCGACGCCCGCCAGCTCAACGAGGCCGAACCGCCCACCCACCAGCCCACCCGGACCGAGCCGCGCATCCGCCTGCTCATCGACGAGGCCGAACACCTCCTGCGCCGCAGGCCGCTCACCGAGCAGCTCTACCGCCTGGCCATCACCGGCCGCGCCGCCGCCGTCGAGACCGTCATCGCCGTGAGCGACCTGCGCCTCCTGCTCGACCTGCGCGAGCGCTACCTCGCCGGCACCGTCACCCAACTCCAGGACATCCGCACCGTGCCCGCCCACCAGGTGCTGGCCGACGTCACCCAGGACTGACCGGTCGCCCGGTCTCGCTCCCGGCCGCACACCGCCCGCCCCGCCGCCCGGGGCGGGCGGTGGCGCGTCCGGGGGCGGGGCCGGCCGACCGGCCGACACCACCACACCGTGGAGTACAGCATGGGCCGCCTGGACCCGAGCAACCCGTACGCCCTCGAAGAGATCATCCAGAACGCGATCAGGAACAAGCCCAAGCCGGGCTCCTACGTCCTCTACCGGGACATGGACCGCTACCTGACCGGCGAGGCCGGCCACACCATGGCCTGCCGCGTCCTGCCGCCCGACCACGGCGAGTACCTCGACCAGGCCAAGCTCCTCGTGCTGGCCACCAAGGAAGTCATCTCGTACGCGCCCGTCGCCCACATGCGGCACCTGGACCCGGCCGAGCTGATGCACGACATCGACACCGCCCCCCTCGCCCTGCTCGACGACGGACCCGCGATGACCGCCGCCGGCGCCTGGCTCCTCACCCAGCGCAGCGCCGCCGGCAACCCCAGGGCCCTGCAGCCCGCCACGCGCGACTGACCAGCCCCGCCCCCCCGCCCCGCCGTACGCCGCGGCCGGGGCGGGCGGGCCCGCATCAACCCGAAAGGAAGCACCCCAGTGACCACCACCCCGTCCGACCCTGCGGTATCGGCTCTCTGCCCGGACCTCCAGGTTGCCCCCGGTGAACTCCACCAGGACGGCTGCGACGTCGCGCTCTGCGCCCAGAACGGCCGCCAGTACCTGATGTGCGACCACGACGAGGACGACGAACGCTGCCGCAGCACCTGGACCGGCGAGTGGCCCGGCACGGCCGAGTGCCGCGAGTGGGGCTGGTACGTGCGCGACGTCCCCGGCCTGGGCCTGGTGCCCTGCCCCGCCGACGACCCCGACGCCGTCGAGGACCTCAACCGCTTGGTCACCGGCGCCCGCTGGGACGCCGGCACCCAGCGCTTCCAGCGCATCTGACCGGCCGACCGGCCTCGTTCCTGGCCACGCTCGCCCACCCCGCCGAACGTCGGCCGGGTGGGCGGAGCGCTTCCGGGGATGGGGCCGGCCGACCGGCCGACACCGCGATCCGCCTGGAGGACGTCGTGAGCATCACCGTCACCGTCACCGCCGACCCGGCCAGCCCTGAGGAGATGGGCGCCGCCGCGGTCACCGCCATCACCGAGACCATCCGTGCCGCGGCGAAGCGCCCGCAGATTGACCGTAGCGAGGGCTGGCGGATCGCCGGCACCCCCTACAGCGCCGCCCGCCTCACGGCGGGCGACCTCGCCGCCCGCATCGCCGACGTGCCCGACCAACTGCCGGTCGTCTTCGGTGTCCCGGACTGGAACTGCCGCGACATCGAGCCGGTGCGCTCCACCGTCTGGGACGGCGCGCTCGTTCTCAGCAGCGCCCCGGTCGAGCCCGACCCGCACGCCCTGGCCCTCGACCTCGCTCTGCCCGCACCCGCCTGCGCTTCCGGTGTAGCGCCGACCGCGCAGCCCGCCGCTCCTCGTCGTACGGCCCTGACCGGCGTGCTGACGGTCGGCGACCTCGCCGCGGTGCTGGCCGGCCTGCCCGACCACGCGCCGGTCATGGCCGTCGTCCACGGCTGGAACGGCACCGCCGAGCTCGTTCTGGACAGCGCCGACGACTACGGCGAGTGCCTGCTGCTGGACACCGACTACCCCACCTGCGACCCCGACTACATCGAGGACGCCGACGCCTGACCGGCCCGCCGCTCCACCGCCCGACCCGACATCAGCCCGGCCCCTCATCCTGAAAGGCACCACCGTGAAGCTTCGCCTGCCCGTCTCCGCCCTCGCCGACGCCGTCTCCTACACCGCCAAGGCCCTCCCGGCCAGCGCGCCGGTCCCGGTCATGCTCGGCATGCTCCTGGCCACCGGCGACGGCGGTCTGCGCCTGTCGGCCGCCGACGGCGAGGTCTACACGTCCGCCACCGTCTCCGCCGAGGTCGCCGACGACAGCACCGCGCTGGTCCCCGGCCGGCTCCTGAACGACATCTGCTCCCGCCTGCCCAAGACCGCCGACGTGGACCTGGAGCTCGTCGACAAGGGAGCCCGCCTGGTCGTCGGCTGCGGAGCGGCCCGCTTCACCCTCCCCGTCCTGCCGGTCGAGGAGTACCCGGCCACCGTCGCCCTGCCGGACGCAGTCGCCACCGTGCAGGCCGACGTCCTCGCCGAGGCCGTCGCCCAGGTCGCCGTCGCCGCGAGCACCGACACCGCCCTGCCCGCGCTGACCGGCATCAAGGTGCGCCTGGACGGCGAGCTGCTCCACCTGGACGCGACCGACCGCTACCGCATGGCCCACAAGGAGCTGACCATCCGTCCGACCGGCACCGTGCCCGCCCCGGCGAAGCGCGGCAGGAAGAAGGACGGCGACGACCAGGCCGCGGCGCTGGTGCCCGCCAGGAACCTCGCCGAGGCGGCGAAGGCGTTGGAGGGCGAGCACACCCTGACTCTGCACTGGTCGGAGGGCCTGCTGGGCCTGTCCATCCCGGGCGGGCGCACCTACATGACCCGCCTGCTGGACGGCTACGAGTTCCCGAAGATGGGCGGCTTCTTCGAAGGCGAGTGGCCGATCACGTTGAGCCTGCCGGTCGCCGAGGCCGTCGCCGCGATCCAGCGCGTCGCCCTGGTCGCCACCCGCAACACCCCCGTGCGCCTGGTCGTCGAACCCGGCGGCGAGCAGCTGCGCATCGAGGCCGGCTCCGGCGACGACGCGCAGGCCAGCGACCGCATCCCCGTCCACACCGCCGGCGCGGACGACGACGGTACCTGCGACGGCCTGGTCCTCGCCTTCAACCCGCAGTTCCTCGCCGACGGTCTCAAGGCGCTCGGCACCTCCGAGGCCGAGCTGCACGTCCGCCACCCGCACAAGCCCGCGTACCTGGCCGGCCGCCTCGGCGACGGCAACGACGCCACCTACCAGCACCTGGTCATGCCGGTCCGTCTCTCCGGCTGACCCATCCCGTCCTCTGCCGGTCCGGCCGCCTACCCCGCGCGGCCGGACCGGCCCCCGTTCGCACCCACCACGGAGGCACCCGCCGTGTACGACCCCTGGCCCGACGAGAGGCCCGTCAACGCGATGTGGCTGGACCTCGCCGACCGCGGCCTCCTCGGCTACGACCGCGACCGCTACCGCATCCACGGCGTCCCCAACAACGTCGTCGAACTCATCTGGGGCGGGCTGATCGCCGACCACCCCGACGGCCCCCGCCTCACCGACGCCGGCCGCGCCCGCCTCGCCCTCGAGCGCGCCCGAGACCACCACGACACCGGCGCCCGCCAAAGCGACGCCATGCCCCCACAGGCCGCCGCATGGGTGAGGGAGAACGTCGCGCCCGCCGACTCCCCCGGCCTGCCCGACCTCGCCCACGCGGAGCGCGAGCAGCTCGCCTTCTTCTGAACCAGCCCGCCCCGCCCCAAGCCGACCTTACGGAGACCACCGTGACCACCCCCGACATCATCCGCGCCCGACACGAGATCTTCCTCCGTCAGACCATCGCGCACAGCGTCGGCATCGCCCGCGGCCCGCGCGGCACCACCGGCGCCCATGCCGACGCGGCCGTCAACGCCTGGTGGGCGCACCGCCTTCTCGGGGCGCTCGCCGGCGTGATGCCAGCGGCCGACCTCTCGGTGTTGCTCGACGACATCAGCGAGGAGCTGGAGATGGGCGACGCGCATGAGGCCGCGTACGTCGACGCGGTCGGGATCGGGATCGACGTAGACGGGCTGACCGCGCACGCCGAGGCCAAGTTCACCACCCACCCCGCCGCCTGAGGAGTAGCACCGTGTCCCAGAACACCCCCGACCAGACCACCCGTACCGAAGGCCGCGCCCGCATCGCCGCGCTCAAGAAGACGCGCGACAAGATCCACGCCGATGCCGAGACGGCCAAGACCGAAGCGGACGCCGAGATGTGGTCCGCCATCGCGGAACTGATCCGCACCGGCCAGGTCCTCCAGGCCGACGCCGCCGCCGAGACCGGCTTCACCCGCGACCACGTCCTCAAGCAGACCAAGCGCTACAGCTCCGGCGACTGACCAGCCGCCAGCGCGTCCCGGCACCGGCCGGCGAGGGTTCACGACCCAGGCGCGCACCATCCGGGACACCGCGTCCCGGAGCAGCTCGGGGAGGGAAACCCGATGAGCAGCACCACCACCAGCACCGTGTGGACCGCCGCCTGGCCCGAGAACGTCCTCGCCCGCTACCTCACCGTCGGCGGCGCCCACGTCGACCTGACGAGCATCCGCTTCCGCACCAGGTTCCTCCCGAAGGGCCGCCCCTACGTCGGCGACACCTACCACGAGGTCGACGGCTTCACCTGGAAGTGCAACGGCTGCGGCACCACCGGCAGCGTGGGCTCCTTCGGCGACCCGTACCTGCCGAACGAGCGCCAGGACGCCCACCTGGACGCCAACGCCCACGCCAACGAGTGCCGCTCGATGCCTAAGCCCACCAGCTGACCCGCACCGCCGACAGGAAGGCACCACCATCGATGAGCTGGGCGATATCCCGCGAGGCCCGCATCGCAGCACTCTAGGAACGGCTCCACCACCGCTCCGCCATCCTGGCCGGCCTCACCCCCGGCAGCCCCTCCCACGCGGGCATCCAGGCCGAATGCGACGCCATCCACGCCGAGATCCGGCGCCTGGAAGCCGCCGTCAGCATCTCCCCCAAGGCCGTCCTGGCCATCATCGGCCTCATCCTGCTGATCGCCTGGAGCCTGCTCCACCACTGACGACCGGGCCCTGACGTTGCCCACCACGGCGCCCCGTTCCCCGCCCCAGCCAGGCAGCGGGGGCGGGGGCGCCGTGGTGCGCGGCGCGGCCGCCCGGCCGACACCACGAGCGAGAGGACCACCGCCGTGCGCACGAAGAAGCCCGCCACCCACTACCTGGCCACCGACGCGGACGGGATCATCCCGGCCAGCCTCGCCGCCGGCACCCCGGTCAACCTGGCCGACGCGGTCGGCACGACCATCGACCACCCCAACCCCTGCCAGAACCTCTGGTACGACGAGACCGCCTTCTCCTATTTCCGCACCGTCACCGCGCCCGGCGAGGTCCTGGCGGACGTGCCCGGCTGGCCCCGGCGGCTGTGGATCATCGAACCGCTCGGCACCACCGGCACCTGGGGCGGGCGCGACAGCGCGCACCGGCTGTTCGCCCACCGGATCCGCGTCGTACAGGAAACCGAGTCCTGGCAGGCGCTCGGCTCGCGCGGCCGCCAGGTCCTCGACCTGATCGACCACCAGCTCCCCGACCTCGCCCGCACCTGGGCCGCCACCCACACCGCCGACCCGGACCGCGTCCACCAGGCGTACGAGGACTGGCGGCTGTGCAACAGCCGCGAGCCCGAAGCCGCCAGCGGCATGAACGCCAAGCAGATGGCCCTCTCCGTCGCCGGCAGCTCCCGCTGCTCCGCCGCCCTCTGGACGGTCAGCCGGCTCGCCATCGACGCCGCCCACACCGCCGCCGACGAGTTCGGCCGCTCTGCGGCCCACTACGCCGCGATGCGCGCCGAGGCCCTCGCCTTCGCGGTCCTGCTGGAGAACCGGCTCCGCGACTACACGCTGACCGCGCTGCGCGGCGCCGCCCTCGACCAGGCCCTGACCGCCGCAGCCTGACCGGCCCGGGCGATCCCACAAGAACGGAAGGAGAGACACAGTGAGCAGCACCATGTCCGCCGAGCAGCAGCTGGCGCTGGCCGTGGAGTTCCGGGTGCCGATCCCGCAGGGCGAGGCCGGCGGCTACGGCGAGGTCGTCGTCCACCGGGACCAGGCCGGCGACGGCTGGGCGGTGACCAACGGCGCGATGGTCGGCCTGCGCGCCTGGATCGAGGACGAGGGCTGGCGACCCGTCAGGGACATCGGCCGCGCCGCCGCCTACAAGCACACCCGCGAGGAGGCGCTGGCCCTCGCCCACCAGGTCGCCGAGATCGAGGCCGCCTGCCACCAGGTGCTGCTCGCGGTCGCCGCCGACCCCCTCGGCCACGCCGTCCGCACCCGGCAGTACACGATCACCTGCCCGCGCTGCCAGACGCCGGGCGCCGAAGAGTACGGCGAGCCCATCCGCGACACGGACGACCACGCGGACTGCGCCCGCTGCCGCTCCTGCGGGCTCGAATGGGCCCTCGACCCCGGGGCCGACGCCTCCTGCACCACCTGCGGCGGCAGCGGCATCCCCGGCGCCGGACCCAGCCGTCGGCGCACCCCCGACGGCTGGCAGTCCGTCCCGAACTGCGAGTGCCACGAGTCCGGGCGCTGACCCCGCCCACCACCTCGTCCCGCCGCCGGGCCGCCCCCAGACCCGGCGGCGGGACGCCACCTGCCTGACCACGAAAAAAAGGGGCCCCGTGCTCGCCGCCACGTTCGCAGTCGTCTGGGTCCAGAGCTCCTGTCAGTCGGCCCGCAAGGGCATGCCCGGCCGGGCCAGCCGCTGGGCCTGCACCAAGCACGTCACCACTGTGCCCGCCAGCCAGGCCGGGACGGCAGGCGCCGCGGTGCACCAAGACCGCCATCGCCGTCCGGCCCGGGCCGGCCCCAACGAAGGCCGGTCCAGCGCTGGATTCGCCAGGCACCCCGCTCGTCCCTCATCAGCCGTCACCCGACAGGGAGGACCGACCGATGTTCGCAGACACCTTCGTCTTGCTGTTCGTCGCCCACTACCTGAGTGACTTCCCGCTTCAGACCGACCGCCTGGCCACCCGGAAGGCAGGGTGGACCGAGGGCGAAGAAGACCCGCACCCGGGCCGCCACCACCATGGATGGGGCGCCAACCTCGTCCACGCCGGCACCCATGTCGCCACCACCGCCGCCCTACTCGCCATCGGTGTCCTGGCCCTCGGCCTCGATGTGCGCCTGCCCGCTGCCGCCGCCGCCCTCGCCTGGGTCGGCCTGTCCCACTCCCTCATCGACCGCAGGATCGGCGTGCGGTGGTGGATGGAGCACACCGGCCAGAGCGGCTACCTCGAAACGGGCGGCGCCGCCCAGGTCGACCAGGCCGCGCACATCGGCCTCGGGCTGTTCCCGGCCGCCCTGCTGCTCACCGTCCTGAGCTGACCGCAGAAGGCGCGCCGTGATCCTGACCGACCCCGCTGGGCTGTTCGACGCCCTACGCGCCCTCGATCTTCCGCTGGGCCACTGGGTGGTGTGCGGGTCTGCCCCGCTGTACGCCCGAGGCCTGCGCTCCCGGCTGCACGACCTCGACATCCTCGCCTGCGGCCTCGCCTGGCAGCGCGCCCTCACCATCGCCCCGCCCCGGCCCGCCGAATCCGGACTCGGCCTGGCGATCCACCACCCCGAGGCCGCGATCGAGGTGTTCGACACCTGGCCCGCCGTCGACTGCGCGGACGTGATCGACCGCGCCGACCTGATCGACGGCATCCCGCTCCTGACCCTCGACGACACCGCGCACTGGAAAGCCACCGCCGCACGCCCCAAGGACGCCGCCGACGTCGAGGCCATCCGCAACCTGCAGAGCCGCTGGCAGGGCTGACCTGCCAGGCCCACACCAGCGTCCTCGCCGTTGTCACCGCTACGGCGGCCACCCCCACCGGCATCCGACCACCCACCAGACCACCCCGGAGACCACCGCCATGACCACCGCCATGACCACCGCCCAGACCCGAGTCCTCGAATCCGTCCGGCCCACCGGCGACCTGGTCGCGATGGTCGGACCCAGCGCCTCGGGCAAGACCACACTGCTCGCCGCCGTCCCGCCCCACCAGATCGTCTCCCTCGACCGGCTGCGCGCCGTCGTCTCCCAGCCGGGCGACCAGACCGCCACCCCCGACGCCGTCCTACTCCAGCACCAGATCCTCAGCATGCGGCTGCGCCGAGGTCTCACGACGTACGTCGACAACGTGAGCATCACCGCCCACCACCGAGCCCAGCTGGTGGAACTGGCGCACCAGCACGGCTGCCGCGCCGTCGCGATCCACCTGGACGTTCCGTTCCCGGACTGCCTCGCGCGGAACTCGCGGCGCCCCGCCGAGACGCGGGTGCCCGAGGACATCCTGCGCTACCAGCACCGCCTGGCCCGTGACACCCGCGAGCTCCTCACCTCCGAGGGCTGGGACGAGATCCACCACCTGCGCACCACCTGACCGGACCCCCGCGCTGCCCACCACCACGCCCCGCCACCCGGCCACCCAGGCCGGGCTGCGCCGGGCGTCGTGGTGCGTGGCGCGGCCGCCCGGCCGAACCCACCACACACCCACTCAGGAGAGTTGAGATGGCCGAAGAAGCCGTCGAGTCCATTCGCTACACCGCCGACGTGGTCACCACCACGCCGGACGGCCGCGTCCTGTTGATCGAGCGGGGCTGGCCGCCCTACGAGGGCGCCTGGGCTTTGCCCGGCGGTCACGTGGACCCCGGCGAGACGAGCCGCGACGCGGCCGCCCGGGAACTGGAGGAGGAGACCGGCGTTCGGGTGGACGCCGCGGACCTCCTCCAGCTCGGCGTCTGGGACAAGCCCGGCCGCGACCCCCGCGGCCGGTACGTCACCGTCGCCTACCTCGCCGTGATCCCGGCCGACACCCCGATCACCGCCGGAGACGATGCCCGCGCCGCCCGCTGGTGGCGGTTCGATGGCCTCCCGGAGCAGCTGGCGTTCGACCACGCCGCGATCCTCGCCACGGCCCTGCGCGGAGAGCCGGCCAATCCCGACCCCATCAGCACCGAACTCTGACCGGGCACTGACGCTGCCCACCACCGCGCCCGCCGCCCCCGAGCCATCCAGGCCGGGAGCGCCGGGCGTCGTGGTGCGCGGCGCGGCCGCCCGGCCCAACCCCACTCCCCTCGGAGGCACCTGATGACCGAGCAGACGACCCGCGCCCGCCTGCTGAGCAACGCCCTCGACACCGCCGACAACATCGCCATCGCCGCCGCGGCAGCCGCCGCCGGCCTCACCACCTACCGCACCCTCGCCGCCCGCCCCACCGAGACCCGCTTCACCCTCGCCGCAGCCGCCGCCGGCCTCGCCGCCTGCCTCGCCGACCAGGCCACCACCCAGCTCCGCCGACCGCTGCGCCACCGCCTCGGCGTCCCCGCCTACGGCTACGCCTCCGCCGCCGCAGCGCCGTCGAGGGAGCAGCTCCTCGCGGAGGTCGCCGCCGACGCCGCACACCGCGCGGCCGCCGGAGCCAACGGCCTCGACCGCATCGGCGGCAGCCTGACCGAGGCCGCCAACTGGGTCGGCGCGCAGGACGGCACCGCGACGTGCGAGCTGCCCGGCGGCGCTCACCTGCTGTGCGTTCCCTCCCCCGCCGACCAGCACGGCTACAGCACCCGCACCTACATGCTCGTGCGGGACGGCGAGCAGCAGATCCGGGTCAGCAGCATCAGCGAGCTGGTCGCGCTCCTGGACAGCCCCACGGCCGACGCGGCGCAGCCCGCCGACAACGAGGACCAGGCCGACGACCCGTGGTCCACCCTCGGCGAGGAACTCGCCATCGCCGAGCTCTGCCCCACCGCGGCCGCCGACGAGGACCAGGCCGCCGAGGACGACGAGGACGACAACCGCGACCAGGAGGCCGAGGCCCACGCCGCCGGCCTCCTGTAGTTCGACAGCAGCTCTCGGCGGCGGGCCGGCCTCCACCGAGGACCGGCCCGCCGCTCCCTCCCCCGCCCCGCTGTCCAGATCAGGGAGACCACAGCCATGGCCCGCACCGTCGCCCGCCGCCGTCCCGCCACCACCGACCACAAGCCGGTCCTGATCGCCCTCCCGATCGTCTCCTCGGACCCGTACGCCGGACCCGCCGGCCGTCGCCACTACACCTGCTCCTCCTGCGAGACCTCCTGGGCCGGCGGAGAACAGGACTGCTTCAACTGCGGCCAGCCAGCCACCGGCGAGCACCCCAACATCACCGCCGCCCTCCAGCTGCTCCTGCGCCGCCCCGCCGCCCGCCACGCCTGACCACCCGCCAGCACCCCAGCCCGGCCCTCGCACCCCAGCGAACCGGGCCGACCCGTCGAAGGAGACACACACCATGACGATCACGCCGATCCCCCGCCGCGGCCTCTACGCCACCAACCCCGACGAACGGCTGCGCCCCGGCACCCCGGACCAGCCCTGGGAGCTGTGGCTCACCGGCCCCAACGCCCTCCTGCCGATGCCCGACCTCGCCACCGCCCTGATGGCCGCCGCCGAACACAACGCCCTGTCCACCGACCTGGACGACGGCTCCCCGCTCCAACCCGTCAGCTACGCCGTCGTCCTCCAGAACGGCTACGCCTGGCGCCGTGAGGGCGCGGCCCGCTCTGGCGCCAGCATCGCCGTCCCGTCGCTGTGCTGGACCGCGAAGTGCTCGGTGTGCGGCGACCTGGTCGAGGACGAGTACATCCCCCACCACGCCAGCGCCGAGGACGCGGCCGCCGACGCCGTCGCCCGCGAGTGGCACGAGCTGCCCGACGGGCGCCTGGTCTGCGACCGCAGCGACGACGTCCACGACGACGCCCGCACCCAGGCCCGTGCCGAGGACACCCCTGAGCAGCCGGACGAGAACCAGCTCGCCTTCCTGTAGGCCCATCACCTCGATGGAGGACCACATGTACCGACCCGTCATCGCTCCCCGCCCCGACAGCCCGAGCAGCCAAGCTGTCGGGGTGGACTTCGACGAGACCCTGATGGCGATCGACGAGCGAGGATGGATGGGCGGCCAGGTGTACGGCGAGCCGATCCCCGGCGCCATCGAAGCGCTGCGCCTGCTCGCCCAGCACCGCGCCGTCTTCGTCTACACCGCCCGCCACCGTCGATTCCACGACGCCGTCGCCGGGTGGGTCACCCGACACAGCGGCCTGGTGACCCGGGTCAACGACGACCCCGACCGTGCCTACTGGACCGAGCACGGCACCGTCCTGGTGACCAACCTCAAACTCGGTGCAGCTGCGTACGTGTGCGACAAGGCCGTCTACTTCAACGGCGACTGGACCGCCACCCTCGCCACCGTCACCCGAGCGATCGGTCTGACTCAGGTCGCCGTCTGACAGCAGTACCCGAAGGGGCCCGTTCCTGGCGTGAGTAGCCAGGAACGGGCCCCTTCTGCGTTTCCGGGTGGACTAGCGCCCGTTACTGTCCGGGGGTCAGTCGACGATCTCCGCGTCCACTGGAGCTGCCGCCACTGCTGCCGCGGCCGTCTTTTTGGCGGTCGCCAAGCGCTTGCCTAGACGCTGCAGCTCGATGTCGAGGTCCTCGAGGTGCTGATGGGCTGCGGCCGGGTCAGCCTCCACTGCAGACTTCAACGCGCGGGGGGCAAGGAGTGAGGTCACCCGCTCTCGCAGTACGGCTGCAGAGCGGCTCAGGTCGCGCAGCTGGGCCACACCTGGCTGCTCCTCGTTCCCGAGGTCAGAAATTTCTGACCCCTGATCGCAGGGGGTGAGGTCAGAAATTTCTGACCCCGCCTTCTGCCCGGGAATGGATGGCGTCGTCAGCTCGGCGGCGAGCTCGACCAACCTGGATGCGGTAGGGCGCTTCTTGCCATGCTCGGCCGCTTCGGCGACGCCGAGCTCGACGACCGTGCGGGCCGTCTTCAGGTCATGCGAGGCGATGACCGCAGCCACCGCCTTGCGGGCCGAGGCGCGGCTCAGGTACTGGGTGAGTTCGGGCCCCAGCTCAGCGACCGCCCGCGCCCGAACCGCGTCCTGCATGAGCTCGAAGACGTACTTCTCGTCCACGTCCAGGACCCCAGACGCCCATACAGCGAAGTTCGAGTGGCCAGCGACCACGTGGAGTTCCCGCTCCTGCGCGGTCTCCAGCAGGACGCCCTTGTTGAGTACGACGAAGTCCTCGGCCCGCCGCCCGAGGCCATCGATCTCGATCAGCCGCTCAGTGACATATTCGAGCTGCTCCTTGGGAGTGCCCGTGATGTCCTCGGCGGTGAGCACCCGGCCGCCCGCGAAGACGCTCGGCGTGCCCTGGGCGTCCACAATCGCCGGCAGCGCAGAGGAGGCAGCCTGCTGCTGCAGCCCAGCCGGCACCGCCGGGTCGACTGCGGAGTCTGGGGCCTTCTTCAGTCGGCTAGTGCCAGCCTGGATCAGCTTGTTGGCCATTACAGGGATACTCCCGCTGCCGTGAGGATTCGGTCATAGGCACCTGTAAGCGCCTGAGCTTCCTTGCCGGAGGCCGCAGTGATCGGTACGCAGGCAAAACGCGTCTGCTGGCGCACCGAATGCCGGGGAATCGCGAGATCGTCGCGGTACAGATCCCCGTACGTCTCCGCCAGGTAAGCCCCTATGGCGTCCTTCAGGGTGCTGCGCCCGCCGGGAACGATGGAGGGGACGATGCCCACTACCCTCAGGTCCGGGTTCATGCCGAGGTCCCTGACCAGCTTGATGGTCGCGAGGGCCTCCTTGGCGCCGATACGCCCGTCCTCGTCGAGGGTCGCCGGGATGATCACGTCGGTCGCTGCGACGAGGGCCGAGGTCACGAGCTTGCCGCCAGCGCGCGGCGGCAAGTCGAGGACGCCGACCGAGCCAGGCTTTATGGCACCTTTCAGAGCAAGCCGCAGGCGGAACTCCAGTCCGACAGCGACGTTGTCAGTCTCCCGGTTAGCCAGGGCGCGCTCCGCTGCGATCACCTGGACTCCCGGCCACGCGTCGGACGCCGGGGCGAAGGCTTCGGTGGCCAGTCCGGTCTCGCCCTGAGGGTCGAGGGCGAGCAGGTCGTTCATGCTGAAGGCCGGGGCCTCGTCTTCGGAGATGCCAAGCTCAGCGGTGAAGGTGCCGCGGGGGTCGAGGTCTCCGGCAACGACGTCCAGGCCTCGCTTGCGGGCAGCGGCTGCCAGGCCGGCTGCCAAGGCGCTCTTGCCGACGCCGCCCTTCTCGCTGTAGACCGCGATCACTCTGCTCATGCCCGGCCCTTCTGACCGTCGAATGCCCAATACACGGAAGGAAGGCTATCTGGGGCCGAGTGCTGCAAAAAACACCACGGGCATGTCACCACGTTGGCGCTCACCGCCAGAGCGTCCACGCATGACCTGATCCTGCGGCTGGATCGGCAGGGCAGTGACTGGACCGACGCGGTACGGATCGGGAGGACGGCCTGCGCCAGCTGGAGGATGCCCCCGTGTCGGCGCTCTACCTGACGCTCACCAGTACCATCACGCGATTCTGGGCGGCTCCAGCCGCCCTGATGCACCCGCACGCCCTTGACGTGCCGTCACCTGTGGGTGGAGCGTCATGCAAAACTGCGCAACCGACTTGGTACGGGAGGGCATCATGACGCTACGGTTCGCCGGGGTGGACCCCAACACCGGCAAGGACGAGAGCCCGATGGTGTGGGTCGACGACGAGCAGAAGGAGTTGGTCGTCCAGGGCCTCAAGCCCGGCGACGCGCTTCTGACGGAGATCGGCACGACCGAGTGGGTGCCCGGCCACTCCGTCGGTACCCCCGACCACGAGAACGTGACCCGCATCCCGCTGCGCATGGCGGCGATCATCAGGAAGGCGCTCGACGATGCCGAACGTGACGGTCTTCTCTGAGCTGTTGGCCGGCGCCCGGCACTCCGCGGTGCACCTGGAGATGCGTGACTCCTACGGGATCGCCGGCGAGGCCGCCGAGTTCGAGCAGTTCCAGCGGACCGGTGTGCACCCAGACCTCGATCCCGATGGCGAGGGCTGGTCCGGCTGGGTGTCGATGGTGCGGGCCGCAGTTGCCCGTGGTGTCGTGGTGCGCCGCGCCCGGATCGTCTCCGAGCCGGTCACCGAGTACATCCGCTACGAGCATGCCGGGACCGTGGTCAACCTCGCGGCCGGCGAGCAGGTCCGCTGGCTCCCGCGCCGCCGGGCCTCCGACCTCGCGCTGCCCGGAAACGACTTATGGCTGTTCGACGGGACGACCGTCCGCTTCAACCACTTCACCGGCGACGGGGCCTCCGGCGGGCCGGAGATGTGCGAGGACCCCGCCGTCGCCAAGCTCTGCGCCGACGCGTTCGAGGCCGTCTGGGAGCGCGCCATCCCGCACGAGCAGTACACCGTCTGACGCCCGGACCGGACGACCAGCTCCATGCCCCCCTCCCCGTCCTCCAGCGCCCAGGAAGCCCGCCTGACCCTGGCCGCGCGCCTGCGCGAGATCATGCTGGACGCCGGCCTGCAAGGGCAGGAGCTGGCCGCCCGGTGCGGCTGGAACGGCGCCAAGACCTCCCGCATCATCAACGCCAAGACCGCGCCCTCAGACGCCGACATCCGCACCTGGTGCCGGGCTTGCGGAGCCGACGACCAGGCCGAGGACCTGATCGCCGCCAACCGCGCCGTGGACTCCATGTACGTCGAGTGGCGCCGCCTCACCCGCACCGGCCTGCGCCGCCTCCAGGAATCCGCGGCGCCCCTCTACGAGCGCACCCGGCACTTCCGCTCCTACTCCTCCCGCGTCGTGCCGGGCGTCCTGCAGACCGAGGCGTACGCCACCGCCCTGCTCGCCACGGTGGCCGACTTCCGCCGCACCCCCAACGACGTCGCCGACGCCGTGAAGGCACGCCTGGCCCGCTCCCGGGTCGTGCGCACCGGCCACCACCGCTTCGCGATCCTGGTGGAGGAGTCCGTCCTCTACTACCGCCTTGGCACCGTCGAGACGATGGCCGAGCAGCTGGAGCACCTGCGGGCCGCCATGGCACTGCCGGCCGTCTCGCTCGGCGTCATCCCGTTCACCGCGCAGCGCACCATGTGGCCGGTGGAAACGTTCAACATCTTCGACGACGCCGAGGCCGGTGTGGAACTGCTGTCCGCCCAGGTGACCGTCACCACGCCCAGCGAGCTCACGCTCTACGCCCAGGCGTTCGACCGGCTCAAGGACTTCGCGGTCTACGGCGCGCAGGCGAGGGCCCTGATCTCCAGGGCCGCTGACTCTCTGGGCTGAATTCCTGCAAACGCGTGCAAACACGTTGAGTGCCCGGCCGGCCACTCCCTACCGTCGATCCGTCGCCCGCCGTGACGGACCGGACACCCGGACCCCGGCGGGCGAGCTGGGGCCGCTGCGCGGGCCCGCCCCCCGTCGGGGCCGCGCAGCCGTCACCGCCGATGAGAGAGCGGAGTACCGCCGTGGCCGCGCACCCCGTACCCAGCCCGCCGGCCACGGTTGCGGCCGCAACCGGGCGGCGTCGGCGGGTGAGAGGTCCACGGTGACCGCGGACGTCGAGCCCCAGACGCAGCCCCCGGCCGCCGGCTCCGCGAAGGCGCTGCTGCCCTACGAGCCGCAGTCCGCCGCCGCGGCCCGCCGCCTCGTGCGCACCGCGCTGCGCGGGTGGGAGCTGGAGGACCTGGTCGAGGCCGGCGAACTCATCGTCAGCGAGCTGGCCGGCAACGCCGCGAAGACCGGCTGCCAGCGGGCCATGACCGTCACCGTCGACCGCGTCACCGACCGGTGCGTGCGGATCAGCGTCCGAGACGGCTCCCGCGCCCTGCCCTGTCTGATCGACGCGGGCCCCGCCGCCGAGTCGGGCCGCGGCCTGGCCCTGGTCCACGAACTCACCGGCGGGCACTGGGGCGTGACCCTGGAGACGTTCGGCAAGACCGTTCACGCGGATCTGCGCACCCGCGCTCCCGCCCCGGCATAGCCCCAGTGCGCCGGGGCGTCCCTCTACTCCTCCCAGGCTGCGGGAGGGCACCATCACAGCGACGACAAGGAGCTCGGTATGGACATTGACGGTGGCCACGGTGGCGGAGGCTCGGGCGGCGACGGGGGCGGGGGTGACGGGCACCCGGGGACTCCGTGGACGCCGCCGTCCGACCCGCCGTCTCCTGACGGCAGCACCCCGCCCGGGGATGGGGGACACCGCAAGTGACGCTCGCGCCTGAGCAGGAGGGCCGCCCCGCGCCGGGGCGGTCCTTCCCCGTTGCCGACGCGTGGGCGCCGGCCTTCGACGCGGTTCCGCGCTCGCTGTTCCTGCCGGACCTGGTGTGGGCGCACGACATGGCCACCGGGAAGAGCCGTCCCGTCGACCGCACCGCTGACGAAGCCTGCTGGCTGGCGGCGGCCGCCGCGGACATCCCGATCGTCACCCAGTGGGACGACGGCGAGCACCAGGGCGCCGAACCCGGCACGGTGCCGACCAGCTCGGCCTCGATGCCGTCGCTGGTCGCGTCGATGCTGGACGACCTGAAGGCCGAGCCGGGGATGCGGGTGCTGGAGCAGGGCACCGGCACCGGCTGGAACGCCGCCCTCCTCGCCCACCGGCTCGGCGACGCGAACGTGACCACGGTCGAGATCGACCCCCAGGTCTCGGCGCAGGCCCGCACCGCACTGGCCCGGGTCGGCTACCGGCCGCTGGTCGTCTGCGGGGACGGCGCGCTCGGCTTCCCGCCCGGGGCCCCGTTCGACCGGATCACCGCGACATACGGGCTGCGGGAGATCCCGCGGGCGTGGATCGCGCAGACCCGCCCTGGCGGCGTGATTCTGGCGCCGTTCGGCACGCACTACTCCAACGCCGACGCCCTGGTCCGCCTCACCGTCCAGGGCGACGGCACTGCGAGTGGCCCGTTCCTGAAGCCGGTGGAGTTCATGAAGATGCGCTCCCAGCGCCTCCTGTGGCCGGAGAACCCGCCGGACGGTGGCACCGTCGCCGAGTCCACCACCACCGCAGTCCTGCCGTCGCACGGCAAGTTCGACCCGTTCCCGCTCGCCGCCGGCCTGCGTCTGCGCGACGTCGTCCACGCCGTCCAGCCTCACCAGGACGGCGCCCGCACTCTGTGGCTTTACTCCCTCACCGCTCCGGCCTGGTCGGCGACGACCTTCCGGGCCGGCGAGGACGAGCACCTGGTCCGCCAGTACGGCGGCCGGCGCCTGTGGGAGGAGTTCGAGCGGACCCTCACCTGGTGGCACGACACGGGTGAGCCCGAAGTCGAGCGTCTCGGACTCACCGTCACCCCGCACGGCTGGCACGCCTGGCTGGACGACCCCGCCCAGGCGATCTGACCGGCCAGCCCGGTCCGGAGCCGCGAGTTCACCTCGCGGCGCCGGACCGGTGTCGAACACCGCCTGCCGCGACTCGTCGGGCGTAGCAGGTGCGGGCGCGCTTTCTGCTGTCACGGCGCTGCGCGGCGGGGCCAGGGGTGTTCGACGTCAGCGGACGTGGTTGATGAAGATCTGCGATCCGTCGTGGAAGTCGATCGTGGCGCCGTGGCCGACTGCCGGAGCGGTGGGCAGGCCGGAGTAGACCTCGACCGCGGCGATCTCGCCCGGGTCGGCGGCGAGGAGTGCGGCGACGAGTGCCCGCTCGACCGAGGCCAGGTCGTTGCCGGGGGCCGGTGCGTCCATCGGGGCGGGCTTGGTGCCGAGGACCGGGGCGGGTTCGGCGTCGTACCACTTTTCGCCGGGGGCGCCGACTCCGATCACCTGCCACAGGGAGGTCCGTCCGCCGGCCTCGACGGCGACGCCGAACGGGTGCCGGGTGTGGCCGGCGTCGGCGAACGTCTTCGCCGACACTCCGGGCAGTCCGGCTGCGGCATCGAGGAGCAGCTGCTGGAATCGGGCAGGGCGCACGGGTGTCCTTCGCCGGGGGAGGGGAGTGATTCACCGTATCCGGGCATGCCCCGGTGGTGACGCCCGCGACTCGGGCCGTTGGGCTGATCCCGGAAGGATCGGGCCCGTTCGGCGGCGGAGTAGCTGACGTTTGATCACTCGAACAAATGGTCGAATACTGAGTCTATGACCTCCGCCGTGCCGTTCTCCCGCCCCGTGCGCCCCGAACGACTGCCCGGGGACGCCGAGTGGGCGCCCCGGGAGCTGATGACGCTGCCCGGCCGCTCGCGGGACGTCCGCAGGTGGCGGCTGGTGGAGATCCGCCTGGGCGGCCGGTGGCGCCCGGCGCTGCTCACGGTGTGGCGCAGGCCTCCCGGGTCGACGGGCTGGGTCGTCCACGTGCGGTGGGACGATGACGCGGCCGAGGCCGGCCCCGGCACGGCCTGGGGCTGGTTCCTCTATTCCGGGGAGACGGTGCGCCCGCTGCCCGAGCCCGGCGGTCCGGCGCCCGCCCGGGCGCCGTTCCACGGAGTGTGGCGGGACGCCATCACGGTGCCCGGCGAGCTCGCGGGCACGCCCGACCCGGACGGCGCGGACCGGTGCTGGCGACTGGCGTGGGTGCGGGCCGGGGGCGGGTGGCGCTCGGGCGTGGTCACCGCCCGCCGCCGCCCGGGGCCGGACGTGCCGTGGATCGTGCACACGCGCTGGGGCGAGGACAAGCAGGCCGCCTGGGCGCTCTACGATCCGGCCGCGGTCCGGGTCCTGCCCCGGTCCGACGCCCCCGCCGACGGGCCCGCAGGGGCCGCGGAGTTCCTCGACGGGACCCCGGTCCGCGACCGTGGACACACGGCCCCGGAGACGGCCGGATGAGGCTCACCGCCGCCGCCCCGGACCGAGATCCCGACGCGTCCGGACCCTCGCTGCCCGAGCCGGACACAGACGAGCGGCGCCGACTGAAGCTGGCCGGCCTGATGGAAGAGACCGCCCCGGCAGCCCGCGCCCGCGAGGCCCGGGCGGCCGTCCTGCCGGTACTGAAGCCGCTGCGCCCGCTGCTGCCGCACGGCGGCCTCGCCAAGGGCACCGTCACCGAGGCCCCCGACATGAGCCTGCTGCTGGCCCTCGCCGCAGGTCCCGCGACCGCCGACCCGCACGCCTGGACCGCGGTGGTGGGCCTGCCCGACCTCGGCCTGGCCGCGGCCGCCGGCTACGGCCACGACCTGCGCCGCCTCGTCGTCGCCGACCACCCCGGTGACGACCACTACGCCGAGGTCCTCACCGCGCTCGCCGCAGCCTGCCCCGTGATCCTCGCCTCCGCCCCACCCCGCCGCCTGCCGCCCCGCACCGCGGACCGGCTCGCCGCCCACCTGCGCCGCGCCGGCACCATCCTCATCACCCCAGGCCCCTGGCCCGGAGCCCAGCTGCGCCTGGAGGTGACCGCGAAGGAGTGGATCGGTCTGGGGGACGGGTGGGGGCAACTGGACGGTCGCCGGGTCGAGGTGCGGGCGAGCGGCCGGGGCTCGGCGGCCCGGCCGCGCCGCGCGGAGCTGTGGCTGCCGGACGGGGCCGGGGGCGTCAGCCCGGCGACGGCCAGTCAGACCGTCGCCAGCGGGACGGTGTCCGGGGCCGTCGCCGCGCCGGCGTAGCCAGGTGCCGGACTCCGGCAGGCCGACGCGCGCTGGAATGCTCTGCCCGCCGGGGACCTCCTGCCGCAGGTGGCGTGCCGCGCTGCTCTGCCCGCGGCGGCTGTTCCCGGCGGCGTGATGCCGACGCCGCTCCCGGTGATCGGCGGCTTCGGCGGAGTACGGGCGGGCTCTGGGAAGGTCTCGCGGACTGTCGAGGGCATGGCGACCGGGAGTGACTGATGGTGTCTGGGGCTGTCGCCGGGAAAGCTGGTTTTGCCTGGATTTCCGGGACCTGTCGGTCGAAAGTTGGCGCAGGTTAACGGATATGACGCTGATTCGCATTTATGGCCTGCGCGGCTACCACTGTGCGTGTCCTTGCGGCTACTGTCGCCGTTTGCGGGCCCCGGCAGCCTGTCCTGGAAAAACCGTCTGCCGGGGGCCGCTTACCTATCCCTGCCACGCATTCCGGAGGACAGCATGACCTCTCAGCGCAGCAAGCCCATCGTCATGACGCCAGCGTCTGACGGTGGATCCGACCGTAACATCCCGCATCGCGCGGGTCTCCAAACCGCCGCCCGCCGGGCAGGGGTTGACCTGGTGGTCAACGCCCGTTTCAGGGCGCTGCCGCTGCTGGTCTCGACGGCGGCCTGGTGGCTCTTCGAGGCGGCCGCTCCGCTGCCCGGCCTGCTCGTGCCGGCTCTGCTGGCAGGCCTGAGCGGTTCCCACCTGCGCGTTCGCGCGAGCGCCCGGCTCTGACCCGCATCCCGGTGGCGTCGGGTCCGCCCGGCGCCACCGGGCTGTTCGTGCACACCTGCCGGAGGTGGCCGGATGCCGCCGCCGGCGTCACCCGTACGGGCGCCGACGCCCTGACGGCCCGGGTGCGGTGAAGGGTACCGCCCCGGCAAGGAGACCCCGATGATCACGAAGAACGTCCGGTGCCGCTCCTGCGGCTCCATGTTCCCGCGCCCGAGCAACCGCGGCCGCACTCCGCAGTACTGCGGCGACGACTGCCGCCGCAGGGGAGTGAGCACCAACCGGCGAGACAAGCGGATGGGCAAGGTGGTGACCACCCGCGCCGCGAACGCCGCCGCGATCGCCCACTCCCTGATCGACCACGCCGTGTGGATCGAGCGCCTGGCCCGGATGCAGAGCCCGCTGAAGGCACTGGAGGAGATCACCCACCTCAAGAACGAGATCGACGACTTCACGGCGTACACGGTGCGCCAGTGCCGCGACCAGAACCACACCTGGGAGGAGATCGGCGCCGCGCTGCACATGACGCCGAAGACCGCCGGACGGCGTTTCACCGAGGAATACCTGCGCCGGCGTCGACGCTCCAGAGGCCTGCGCGCGCGCTCCTCCTTCAGCGGGCTCCACCAGGCGCTCGAGGGAAGGCTGGCAGCCATCTTCCAGCACCCGGCCGCGCTCGAAGACGCCCCGGCGGTCGAAGCCGCCCAGGAGAATGACGGCGCGCCCGCCGACGACGACGGCACCGCTCCCACCGACGACGGCTCACCACCGGGCCGGCCCGGCGGGCGCCCCGACCCCGCGCAGCTCTCCCGAGCCCTGTCCCACCTCCAGCGCTGCTCCGGCGCCACCCTCAAAGCGCTGGCCCGGTCCGCCGGCGTCTCCCCCTCCTACATCTCCCGCGTCCTGTCGGGGGAGAAGATGCCGTCCTGGCCGGTCACCAAGGCCATGACCGACGCATGCGGGGGAAAACCCACGGACCTGAGGATCCTCTGGGAGACCGCCCGCGGTGCCCGCCCCCAGCCCCCGCTGATCCGCCACAGCACGTGCTCGCTGATCGCGGACGCCGAGGCGACCCTGCGCTCGACCCTGCGCGGCCTCCACCTGGCCGCCTTCAGCCCGCCGCCGGCCAAGATCTGCGAGCAAGCCGACGGACCCCTCTCCCCGAGCGACGTCAAAGGCCTCCTCGAAGACACCACCAGCCGGCCGGTACCGGACTGGACCGTCGTGGAGAAGGTCGTCGACGCCCTCAACGCCAACGAGGACGTGGTCCGCCCGCTCTGGGAGCACGTCCAGGTCGCCCGCGACCCGTACTGGACCCCCGAGAACGGCTGCTCCACGCTGGCCGCGGCCTTCGGCTGACCGCTCCGGGCCGGGCCGCCCACGCGGCCCGGCCCGCCCGCAGACCACCTGGGGAAAACTCGATGCCCAACCCCACCCGGGCCACCGGCCTGCACGCCCTGTACAGCCTCCACCGAGACCACTACCGGGCCTACGCCCACCTCCTCCTCGGCACCGCCGACGCCGACCTCGCACTCCTCGCCACCTACGACCACCTCGCCGACGCCTGGCCCGAGATCATCGCCGCCGCCAACCCCCAGGAACACGCCTGGCAGGCCCTGCGCCAGCGCGTACACCTCCTGGCCGGCCCCAAGCCCCTGCGCCCCGTGGCCCACCTCGACCCTCGGCTCCAGGACGTGCTCCTTCTTCACCATGTCCTCGGCCTTCCGGCCGACGACATCGCCACCCTCACGGGCAGCGAGACCGCGGACATCAACGCCCGCCTGCGCCAACTGAGCGTCGCGTCCGACTGCAGCAGGAGCTGAGGCAGCCGCCCGAGCTGTCAGTGCTGACTGGGAAGCTGACCACCATGGACGACGAGGCGCTGCTGCGAGGACGGGTCTACGGAGCCGACCACGACGACCCCGACCCAGGCCCGCGGCTGGGGCACGCGTACCGCGAGCTCGTCGGTGGCCCGCTCGACGGCCTCCTCCTGGATGTCACCGGCTGGGACACCGAACAGCTCGCTGACGGTGCCGCGCTCGCCACCGAGATCGGCAAGTACGGCGCTGGCGGCCGAGCCCACTACGAACCCCGGCCCGCCGACCCGGCCCGCTGGGACTGGGCCGGCGACACCCCCTAGCCACACCCGGACTTCCGGCCGGCTCTCGGCACTGCCCACCGGGCCGACGGGCCGGGTGGGCGCCGCGCACCCCATCCGGCCCGCTGCCGGCCGGACCGCCTGGAAGCGGCCCGGCCGGCAACGGTGCGACGGGTCAGTGCAGGATCACCTCGATGTGGTCGGCCAGGAAGCGCGCCACCTCTACAGCGGCCATGGTGCCGAGGCCCCCGGCGACGCGGGTCAGGATCTGGCCGCGCATCCGCTCCGGGGACAGCCAGGCCGACCACCTAGCCCGGTCCGGCACCGCCGCCCGCGGCGGAACAGCCCGGCGTTCAACGCCGTCCCACCCCGCCGCGCCCGCTCCCTCGCTGCGCGGCCCGCTGATCTTCTCCACGGTCATCCACTCCTTCGTCTCGTACGCCTGATGGACACGGGCCTGGTCGACGCGGTGGGCGCTCGGTGGCGCCTCGGGGCGTTGGCCGGGCCCGTCGGTGGTGGACCGTAGGCGGCTGAGAGCGCCGGTCAAGGGGCGCCGGACACGGATTTCCGGCGGGGCGGCAGGTGCGTCTGGGCGGCGAAAACGGCGGAGCCTACACGACCCTGTCGGCCGGTCAACCCCCGCTGACCTGTGGGGCTGGCCAGGAACACGATGGTGGCCTCCACCTCCTGAGCAGGGTGTGGAGGCCACGGGTTCGTGGTGCGACGGTCAGGGCGACGGCGGGCCGGGGCGCTACTGCGTGCGGCCGCGAGCACGCGCGGGCGGGCGTCGCCGTCCCGGGTGACCGGACCCCCGGGACGGCGCCATGGCCTACTGCCCGGTGCCGGCCGCGGGCGGCGCGACCGCTTCGCCGCCGGCGCGGACGGCGTCCAGGACACGCTGGTGATACTGGGCCAGGGATTCGCCGGCGGTCAGGGGAGCGGGTGTGCCGGTCAGGGTGTACCACTCGTCGGCGCCGCGGTACTGGACCGCGACCCACGCCTGCCCGTTCGGGAAGGCGGTGGTCACGACGGTCACCTCGCCGGTGATGCAGCCGACCTCCTCGGTCATCACCCCGCCGGGCCCGGCGGTCACGTGCGCCTGGTGGCGCTCGGCGTCCGGCGGGACGCTCACTGGCCGCAGGTGTCGAGCATGTCGGACAGAGCCCGCTTCTCCGGGCCGGTGACGTTCAGCTGGTAGTGGCTCTTCACCTCGACCCACGTTCTCTAGTGCTGTCAACCAATCTCCACTGGTCAGCGCGAAATGCGCCCATGAGGTACATGAGACACATGGCGGCGCACCTTCCGAGGGAGCTA